>JAABSG010000056.1 GCA_011390475.1 Geminicoccaceae bacterium
CCTCGCAGAGCCGCGATACCTGGCTCTTCGAGATGCCGGTCATGCCGAGAGCCTTGACCAAATCATCGACCGACCGGGTCGAGATGCCCTGAATGCAGGCTTCCCCGTCGCGGTCTACTGACCGCGACCCTTTCAGGGTTGGATCGCGCGGCTTCCTGGCGCGCGATGGATGACGGCGGTCAGCGCCGTCTCGGCGAGCCGCCGAGGCTCCAGGAAACCCGGGAAATACGAGCCTTTTCTGAGCTTCGGAATGCGCAGCTCGATCGTCCCGGCCCGCGTCTCCCAGACCCGCTCGCGGTAGCCGTTGCGCTGCGCCAGCCGATCCGCGCTCTTCTCGCCCGAGGCCACGCCCGTTTTGCCACCGACGTCGGGCTCCATGAGCCGCTCGGCAGCGAAGCCGAGCATTTCACGCACCAAGTCGGCGTCGGACGTCTTTTCCAACAGGCCCTGAACGGCCATCATCTCGTCGGTCATCGGTTCGGTTTTCCAGTTCAGCTTGATGTTCACAACCCGACCTTACCGGAGAACCGCTGGTGGCCACCCTCAGCTACACCACGTCCGGGGACATGACCATCGAGGAGCTTCCACCCCGTCGGTTACCGTCTATCCCAGCATGCTTGGAGATGCCGAAAGGGTGGCGATCGAGCAGCCGACGACCGCGGCGTCGGCGCTGGCCCGAGCGGCCGTAGCGAACCACCCGCATGCCGGCCGTGCCCTGGTCGAGGCAGTTGGCACGTGTCTTTGCGAGAACAGGCGACGCAACTATCGGTAGAGTTTCTTCCGGCCGCAATCCAGCGCGCGTAACTCGTAGCGCAGCTTCACGCGATTGTTGCTGAAAGGCTGTCGGCACCCTCGGATATATCGCCTAACGCTTGACCGATCTTCGCTATTGGTGCACCCTGCAGTGTTTGTTTACTGCCTGACACCCGTCATTGGTTTGAGTTCGTTTGGTTGAAATGACCCAGAAGTACTATTCTATAGCGCGAGCGTAATGAGAACACTTGCATCGGGCGCGGCAATGAGGGAGTTTGTTAACGCGCCTTAAGGATTATGGACGGTGAATCGCAGCGCTTGCATACGTCACAGGTAGTAGAAATTCTGGGGGAGTAGGGCTCTTGGTGAGCAACGCATCGATTATCGACAGGCCAGCCAACTCACCCCTCGGCACGGCACCTCGCGACGGAACCGCCGGCAGAACTGCTCCCGATACCGGTGATCGGAGCGTCAATCGCGATTTGGCGGCGACGGTGCATTCATTCGCCGCGCGAGCCAATCAAGCCGGCCAATCGCCACCCTCGGCACCGGCCGACGTCAGCCAAACCGTGGCGTCCGCCGCGCCGTGGATCGCCGTGGTCGACGCTTGGCCTTGTCGGCGCGAGTTCGTGCTCAACTTCCTGCGCAGCCAAGCTTGGCGCGCCGAGCACATCGTGGCGCTATCGGTCGACGAAATTCTGGCCGAGCGCGGTGATCCGCGGAGCCGGCCGGCGTTGATCGTCTTCAGCGTCGGTGGCCTGTCGATTGCCGATCCCCGGGTGAGCAGCGACTTCGAAAACCTGCTCCAGGGCTTCGAGCGGGTGCCGATCGTCGTGTTGTCCGATCGCAACGAGCGCGAGGAGGTCAGACTCACTCTGGCCGCCGGGGCCATGGGCTTCGTATCCACCCTGCTCGATCCCCAATTGTTGTGTGCTGCCTTGAGCCTGGTCCGGGTCGGTGGCCGCTTCGCGCCACCCGAACTCTTCGACGAGTGGATGATCGCCCGCGACGATTCCGGTGGCGAGGTAGGCGACGACGAGGCCTCGGGCGAGGCGATGTTGCCGCAATACAACGCACTGACGCCGCGGCAGACCAACGTGCTGCACCTGCTTCAGGAAGGCTTTCCGAACAAGGTCATCGCGACGAGGCTCGGCATGACCGAGAGCACCGTCAAGGTGCATGTACGCCAGATCATGCGACGCTTGGGGGCCAAGAACCGCACCGAAGCGGCCCTGCTCGCCCAGCGCTCGGCCCCGCTCAGAAAAACGGCGTGTTGAAGCGGTAGGCGACTGAAGCGCGTAGCGCGTAGTCCGGCGAGTCGTCGGTCAAGCCGATGCTGCTCACCACTCGGAGCAGGGTCCGCGGCGCAACGATCGCAGAACCGCCGAAGTCGAAGCTGGCCGACAGCTGATCACTGCCGTCGATGCTGTCGCCGTCGAATTCGACATCGTCGGTGTAGGACTGATTGAGTGTCACGCTGAGCGAGGTTTCGGGACTGAGTGCCAGATTGGCGCCGAGCGAAAGCGAAAATTGTTGGCCCGGCTTGATGTCGTCGTCCTCCAGCGTGTAGCTGTAGGCAAAAGAGCCGACGAAGGCCAGTGGATCCTGACGCTTGAGGGCCACGACTTGGCCGCGGAACGTGTCGAAGCCACCACCCAGGCCGATACCATTGTCGACCCGTTCGCCGGTGCTGGTATCCCAGGCGCCGCGGAGAATGACATCCGGCGCCCAGCCGCCGTTCTCTCGCCAGACCGTCTTGGCGAGCCCGACCGTGATATCGCCGATGGCGTTGCCCCAATCGTCATCGGCTGCCAGCGGGGCTGCTCCGGCACCGGTGAAGCCGCGCACGCTGATGTCCCGCCTGACCACCTCGTACGGAATATCGAGCTCGAATTGAGCGTCGAACGGCAGGCCGACCGCCAGTCCGAGGCCGAACCGGAATTCGTCGCGCTTGACCCGCGCCTCGAGGGTGCCCAGCGTAGGATCCAAGAAAGGCACCTTCTGGTCGCGATGGGTGAACGACGTCGACGGGGTCAGCTCGGCCTGGCCCACCGGCAGCAGCAAGGCGCCGGTCTCGACCAATGTGCGCTCGAGCGCGCGTTCCGCCGACAGTTCGTCGACCTGCAACCCCTCCTGCGGTCGCGGTGTCACCACGGGCTCGATCGGCTCGTCCCGCTCGACCGGCAGCACACCCTCCGCATCCAACCGCTGCTCCAGCTGCTCTAGCCGGCGCTGCAGCTCGATGATCACCGAGTCACGCAGTTGTAATTGCTCGCGCAATGCCTCGTCGGTAACCGGTTCCTCCGCAGTAGCGGGCCCGACGACCGCACCTAAGTACGCCGAAGTCGCGAGCAAGGCCGCCAGGGGTCGGTGGAGGCGGCGGGGTGACGGGCAGGGACGGCGCATGCGATCTACCACTTTCGATACTAGGGCCGGAAAGCCACGTTCCCGGCCGTTGTGCAGGCCTTCGCTCAGGAGCGAAGAACGAGAAAATCGGCTGGCTGAGGCGCCAACCGATTGGGCGGAATGAGACCGTCGCGGCGCTCGACCACGAAGCCGACGCGGCCGAGCTCCGGAAACTCCAACCAGACCCGCTCGAATCGATCGCGGCTCATCGTACGGTTGCCGTAAGCCGGATCGGCACAGAGCACCGAGCCGCCGAACTCGCCGCGAAACACCACGAAGTGGTTGTAGCCCCGCACGTTGATGGGCACGATGATCGGCGCGAGCGCGCGAATATTGTCCATCGTCAGCCGGCCGTAGCCGATGCCCTCGTAGCCGCGGCCATCAGCGTAGCGCTTGAGGTCGAGCAGTGAGAAGCCTTGCCGTAGCCGGACCAACTCCGGCTGGTCGATATATTCCTGCCGGTCGATCAGGCCGAGCGCGATCTCGCGTTCGGTCAGCCGCTCGCCGTGTTGGTAATTGAGAATGGTCGCCAGCGCCGCGGCCGCGCAACTGATGTCGAACTCCTGCAGCACCACCTTGTCGTGCCGCATCTCGCGGACACTTTGCACGCCGCGCGACTGGGCCAAGCTCGGCACTGCCGAAAGCGCCACCGGCAAGGCCAGGCAGCCGGCCAAAAGGTGACGCCGGGCGATGACGGGCGAAGCGTCGGCCGCCGCCGGTTGCTCGATCGGCGTAGCGTCGATCGTACTCGAGGGATGCCCCGAAGGATGCTTCGCGCCCGTCATGACCTCGTCCATCACCAACCTTTCGCCTTCTGGGATAGGCAAACGCTCATCATGGTCAACCGCTGTTCACTGGGTTGCCAAGCAACCGACCGTCGTCGTTACTCTAATGCCACGCCTCGGCCGCCAACGCACGCCACATCGACATCACGCCGCATCCCCTGCCAGTGGGCCTCGCCTCTACCACGGCGAGCAGAGTGGAGCGAGGCGCGAAGTAGTTAAACTTCAAATCAACCCTTTGGCGAAACAGCCAATCAATTTGCCCGCCACGAGACTTTTCTGCAATACGGTAAACGGCTGCCACGGTACAACAGCACCAAAGCCTTATACCCAAAAGAACAAGTTGCTTTCTTACCGAAAATGTTGCGTCTTAGTCATCAGCGAACACCGGTCACCCGATCGGCCTTTCGCCACCAGTTTCGGCACCCCTGGCTCGGTCGACACGCCGCGGCAGGGAACATGCGAAATCGGTGTTTGCGAGGAGGTCGGATCGCTGGCCTGCTGTTCGGCAGCCGGGACGATCGTCCCACTTGCCGGAAAGCGAGGCTCGGGTGTCACCTTGACGGGTTTTCGGGTCAGGGTATGCGGGGCCGGACGATGTGACGACAAAGCGGGCTCGACGCCGCATACATTAACGGAGGAACGTTCGATGCGATTTTCGCTTGCTTCCAAGACCGCGCTGCTGGTGGGTGGACTTGCCCTGGCCGCTGCCGGCACCCCGGCGTCGGCCAGCGAGCCGCACCGCCTTTCCCCCGCCGAACTCGACAGCGTGACCGCTGGGCAGATCACTCTGTTCGCGGATGCGTTCGGGTTCGCTCAGGCGGTCGGCGACGTCGACAGCAGGTCCAACGTCATCGTCAATACGCGAGCCAGGACGAACACGCGGAGCGCCAGCGCCAGCGCCAGCTCGTTCGCCAGCGGCTTCGGCATCGGCAACGCGGATGCGGCGACCGTAACGGCGACCGACGTCGGACCGGAAGCCGACCCGACCGTGCAGGTCTTCAGGTTGAACTTCGCGCCGATTCGCGTCGGCAATTCTGGTGACGACTTCGTCGGCGAGGTCAGCGGCTCGTTCGCTGTCGGCTTCCAGTTCGTTCCCCCGGTGTTTTGATCGCGGGGCAACGAAGACGAGAAAACCCCGATGCGTCTTTCGACCATCAGCCGTTAGGGTGATTGATCAATCGATTGCTTTGCCGTATCACTGCAATCGTTAAGGTTTCGGTAATGCCGGTAAATTTCCCGCCGAGATTACAGAACACAGATCAGAGCCCTGACAGCGTGACGGTTCGAGTGGCCATCGGCCAGCCACGGTTCGACCAACTCGGTCGCTGAACAAGGTTAGGAGCTTACGATGCGTACCATCTGTTCGATTGCAGCGGCGGCGATGTTCGCCATGACGGCCGCCGCGCACGCCAGCGAGCCCCTCGAGCTGAGCGACGCTGCGCTCGACGAGGTCACGGCTGGTGCCATCCTCGGTATTTCCTTCACCCAGTTGTCGGGAATCGTTTTCGAAGGCGGCAATGCCGGCGGCACGTTGTTCGAGCAGGCGAGTTCGCAGCTGACCGGCAGCAACGGGTCGACACGGGTGACGACCTTCGCTCGTGTCAGTGGGCAGGCGCGCGGTCAATTTTCCGCGGCGCAGGGTTTTGCCAGCTCGCTCGTCTGCGCCGGGGTCTGCAACTTCCCGGCCGTCAATGGGAACACCAATTCCCAGTAACCGAGTTTGTCCAGGCCGGGCGCCGAGCGGATGAGCCGGCGGCGCCGACGGCCAGGACTGAAGAGGTTCACGCTCGAGCAGGTGATCAGGAAGAGAACCTTCGAGCGGGAACAGAGACCAACGAACCCTAGGAGACGTCTCATGTCGTTGAAAAAGACCCTTCTCGCCGGCGCCGCCGGTGTCGTGCTCGCCGGCAGCGCCGCCATGGCGAGCGAGCCCGTGCAGCTCACGGACAACCAGATGGACGACGTTACCGCTGGTTTCCTGTTCGCCTTCGCCTCGACCGGCGGCTTCGCTTCCGCGTTCGGCAGCGCCAATGACGACGGCAGCGCCACCTTCGAGGAGATCGCGACCACCTTCCAGCGGTCGACCTCTTCGGTCACCATCAAGAGCGACGGCTCGGGCGGCGGTTCTTCCTCGGACAGCGCCGAGGCCTTCAGCTCGATCTTCGGCACGTTCAACAACGTCACGCTCGGCCAGATCCAGACCGGCGGGACGCTGTCGTTCACCGGTTTGTTCCCTTGATCCCAGGCTGACCATCCGCGTCAGCTCGATCGCACGTGATGAGGTAGGCCCGCTTCGGCGGGCCTATCTGCTTTTGCACCACCGAGTGCCTCGTCGGTTCTTTCGCCCCGGTGGTGGATTTTTGTCGATGGCGGTTGATCTATCGATCGTCTCGGGATACCCCTGTCGTCGGGTAAGGCTTTGGAGATCATCGGTATTCGGCGTCCTTGCCGTCGCGAGGCGTGGCTTACCGCGAGTTGTTCATGGGCGCCCTCGGCACCACGACCGCCGAAGGCTCGACCATACGAGTTTGTCCCTGCCAGTTGGCCTTCGGAACAGCCGGTCGTCACTGTCACAGGGACAAAAGAGGTTCGCGCTCGGGAAGGATCACCTAGATCGCCGTCGAGCGGGAACAGAAAACCAAAAACCCAGGAGACGCTTCTTGTTGTTGAAAAAGACCTTGATCGCCGGTGTCGCCGGCGCCATCTTCGCCAGCACCGCCGCCATGGCAAGCGAGCCCACGAAGCTGACCGACGCCCAAATGGACAACGTGAGCGCCGGCTTCCTCTTCGCCTTCGGCTCGACCGGTGGCTTCCTCGCCGAGTTCGGTAGCGCTACCGACAGCGGTACCGCCACCTTCGAGGAGATCTCGACCACCTTCCAGAGCTCGACAAGCAGCCTGTCCGCCGCTGCCGATGGCTCTGCGTCGGCCGCGGATTCGGCGACCGCCGAGTCGTTCTCGTCGATCTTCGGTACGTTCGGCAATGTCTCGCTGGGTGCCATGCAGACCGGCGGCGCGCTCTCGTTCACCGGTCGCCTCTAGGTCCGAGGAAGTGCTGGCGCCGGTCGTCAGCGCACCGCAACGCAAAAGGACAGGCCCGCTTCGGCGGGCCTGTCTGCTTTTTCGGCCCCTGCAACCGCGGTCAGTACCGTCAACGCCATCCGATACCGGAGTGCCGCAGGAGGCGGGCGGCGCCCGTCGGCACGTATCCTTTTGGTTCATCAGCACGCTTCAGCTGCTATCCTGGCCAGCGTGACAGGATAGGAGAGCACGCCCGATGACGCAGCGCTCGCAAGCACTGGACGCCGCAACCGCCACGACGGCAGACGTCGCCGCGCTGGCCCAGCGCGGGGAACTGGAGGCTGCCGCCCACCTCGCCGCCGCCATGGTCGAGGCTCGTCCCGATGATGCGAAAGTGCACATCACCCAGGCCGTCGTCCTCTCCCAGCAAGGCCGCGCCGCGGATGCCAGCGTCGCACTCCGCCGCGCGCTGGCCATCGAGCCGACCGATCGGCGAGCCCTCTTCGATCTCGCGACCCTCCTTGCCCACCAGCGCCGGCCACAGGAGGCACTCGAGCTGCTGGAGCGCCTCCTCGATCTCGGCGCCGGCGATCGCGCCGAGGTGCACTTTCTGCGCGCCATGGCGCTCACCGAGCTGCACCGCTACGACGACGCGCTGGCCGCCGCCGATAAGGGCCTCGAGGCCTGTGGCGGTCCGGACGAGCTTCGGGCCCTGCGCGGCGGTGTGCTGCGCGCCCTGGGTCGATTCGGCGAGGCGCTCGAGGTCCAGGACGCGGTGCTCGAGCGGGCACCCGACTTCGCCCCGGCCAAATGCGAGAAAGGCTGGCTCTTGCGCTGTCTCGGCCGCTCGGCCGAGGCGATCGCCACCTTCGACGCGGTGTTGGCCAAGCAGCCGGCCTATCCGGCGGCACTCAGCGGCAAGGGCCTGGCCTATCAGGACCTGCACCGCTTCCCCGAGGCGCTTGCGGCCTATGAACAGGCTCTCGCGATCGCGCCTTCGACGCCAGAGGCCCGTTTCGGCCGGGCCTCGACGCTGGAAAAGCTGCACCGCCTCGAGGAAGCCAGGGTGGCGTACGAGGAGTTGCTCGCCGATCAGCCGGACAATGCCGACGCCCACAACAATCTGGGCAATGTCTATCGCAATATCGGGATGTCCGAGGCCGGCGAGGTGGCGTTGCGCCGGGCGCTCGAGCTGCAGCCGAACCGGCCGCTCACCTTCGGCAACCTGCTGTTGACCCTCCTCTACCGGCCCGACATCGACCGCGAGACCTTGCGCCGCGAGCACGCCACCTATGGTGAGCGCTACGGCCGGCCGGAGGGCCGCTACACCACTTGGCCCAATACCCTCGAGCCGGACCGCAAACTGAAGATCGGCATCGTGAGCGCCGAGCTCTGCCAGCATGCCGTTGCGCCCTGGCTGATGCCGTTCCTCGAAGGCTACGATCGTTCGCGGATCGCTTTGAGCTGCTATTCGATGCGGCTGCTGGAGGACGAGGTCACGGAGCAGATCAAGCCTCTGGTCGATGGCTGGGCCGTGGTGGTGGGCCTCGACGACCATGCCCTAGCCGAGCGGATCCGCGCGGACGAGATCGACATCCTGATCGACATCTCCGGCCACACTACGGCCAACCGCCTGACCTGCTTCGCCTTGAAGCCCGCGCCGGTCCAGGTGCACTGGCTGGGCTATCCCTACACCACGGGCCTGCCGGCGATCGACTACACCATCATGGACGACACCGCGGTGCACCCCGGCGACGAGGCGGACTTCGTCGAGGAGGTGGTAAAGCTGCCCAATGGCCGCTTCTGCTACCAGCCACTGGCTTCGGCGCCCAAGGTTGCGATGCCGCCCGCGATGCGCAACGGTTGGGTCACCTTCGGCAGCTTCAACAATATCGCCAAGCTCACGGACCACGTCTTGGACAGTTGGTGCAGCCTGCTGAAGCGCGTGCCGCACTCGAGACTCTTGATCAAGTCGCCGAGTCTGGGCATCGGCGGGTCCGCCGCCACCCTGCGCGCGGCGATCCTCGGCCGCGGTATCGGCGAGGGCCGACTGGAGCTGCGCGGCGGTTCACCCTATGGCGATATGCTGCGTGAATACGGCGACGTGGACGTTGCCCTCGATCCGTTCCCCTTCGGCGGTGGGGCCACGACTTGTGACGCGCTCTGGATGGGGGTGCCGGTGGTCACCTTGCCGAGCTGGCAGCCGGTCTCCCGGCAAAGCCAGGGCTTCCTCGAGGCTATCGGCCGGCCCGAATGGGTGGCGAAAGACGTAGAGGACTACCTCGCCATCGCGGCGAAGCTGGCGGGCAATCCCCTGCGCCTGCAGGATCTTCGCCTGGCCCAGCGCGACGAGATGGCCCGCTCGCGCCTCTGCGACCGAGCGCAACTGGTAACGGCGCTAGAGGACGCCTTTCGCGGCATGTGGCGACGCTACGTCGAACGCACGACGACCGCCGCCTGAGGGCTCAGGCAGCGGTCGCATCGTGAGATCGTTCACCGATGGCCGTACAAGACGGCCGGGCGGGCCTCAGCTGCTGCTGCTGGCCGACACGCCGGCCGAGGCGAAAACGCCATCGCCCTGCAGGACCACGAAGAGCTGGTCGAAGCCCTGCGTGCCGGTCTGACCCGATTCGCGGAGGAAGGCCACGATCTCCGGGCTGGCGAATGCCAGGGCGAGCTGGGCGAACACCGGCGGAGCTTCGGCCGATGCCGTGGCGATGCCCGGCGTGGCATCGAGCGAGGCGCGATTGCGGCTGATGCTCCGATCCAGCGAGGATGGGCGATCGGGCCTGATCGTGCTGATGCCCTCGTCGACAGGCGGCGTCGTGACGGGCGGTGTTCCACCCCCGCCACCGCCCCCGCCATCACCCCCGGGCAGGCCCGGCAGGAGGCCGAGCAGGTTGCCGAGATTGAAGCCGGGCGGCAGGCCACCGTCGGTGAGCCCGCCCGAGAACAGCTGCTCCAGGGTCAACTGCCCCGCCGTCACCGTATCCAGCTCGGGATCACCGAGTCGCAGCGGATCGGCTTTGACCACGGAGCCGATCGCCAGAAACCCACAAGCCGAAAGAGCGATCACCGTGCGAAGTGACATATTACCTCCAAATCGATTGGGTAAACGCCGAAAGGTCGGATGGCGTGGCGGTGAAGCACATCACCGCCACGCCATGACGAACCGAAGCTGAGCAAGTCACACGATCGCGAGGCTCATTGCTGCTGGAGTGACGAGAAGATACCGCCCGATCCGGCACTGCCGCTGCCGCTCAGCGTTCTGCTGAACTCCGACGTGAGAGTCGTTTGCGTCAGACGTCCGGGAACCAACGATTCCTGCACCAGGAACTCCGTCCGAACACCGTTTTGCACGACGACCTCACGCTCGACCGTCCGCACGGGAACGGGGATGCCATCGTCGTCGATGACGACAGGGCCCGTCGGCGTGGGTGTCTGCGGGAAGAAAATATCGAACAGGCCACCGAAGTCGCCCAACTGGAAGAACCCCGCGGTCACGTTGTCCATTTGCTTGTCGCTCAGGCGAAGCTCGCCCGCCGAAGCGCTGCCGGCCGCCAGCAAACAGCAGCCAGCAAGCAGAGAAAGAGAAAAACGACGCATGCCCCACTCCTTTCGGTAGATTTGATGACTCCAGAAACAACTGGAGGTAAATTCCCGGGTCGCACGTTATAGTATGGTTAACCGAGAAGGGACGCCGGCGCAACGTATCGTTAGATGTAGCTTGGGTGGTGGCAGTCGGCCGCTGAAATGACGGCGGCAATTCAGCCTTTAGGGGTATGCGCCCAGAGTGGCAGCCAAACGGCCCCCTCGAACGGCGGCAGGGGACGGTGTCGTTGCACCGTCCCCTGCCGTCTCGTCGACTGGCTGGTTTTCGGGATCGCGCCGTGGCGCTTACCCGTCGGTCGGGTTCAGGCGGCGATGGCCTGGTCCTCGATCACGATGCCGCCGGTGATGTCGGCACTGCCCGAGGCCGCAAAGGCCAGCGGCGCCGAGCTGGTGTCGAACGAAGTGTCGAGGAAGCCGTCACCCGCGATATCGATGCCATCACGAATGTCGACCAGGGCCGCGGCCGCGAATTCCCCCAGCAGCTCGGCGATGAAGAGCGGTGCCCCGGTGACGTCGTCGTAGAGCACGGCGCCGCCGTTCAATAGGCCGCCGATCTCGAGGTAGAAGGTACCGTCGCCGAAGGCCGAGGCCTGGCCGCCGGCGATGGCCCCGCCGAGTGCTGTTGCCGGCACGCCGAGGAGACCGAACTGGTCCATCTGGTCGAGCAAGAGGTCGGCGAGCGAGCTGCCCGGGCCGCCGGCGACTGCCGGCGCGCCGCCGCCCAGGCTCGGGGTGGCCGCGAGCAGCGCGTCGTAGAGATCGCCACCCAGGGGCTGGAAGATCGGGCTGGCGACCACATCCAGACCGAGATCGCCGTCGATGTCGCCGGTGGCGGAGACCGAGCCGTCGGCGTTGAAGGTGACCTGCAAGACACCGGCGAGCTGGCCGCTCAGGATCGCCGAGAAGAATGGCATGCCGCCGAGCTCCATGGCGGCCCCGGCAACGGCTACGACATCGAACAGCATGTCGAGGGTCAAGGCCCCGTCGTCGTGCTCGGTGACTGTGGTGTCCTGCAGCGTCGCGAAGAGGCCCAAGACCTCGAACGAAACGTCGCCCGGCGCGATGGGCCGTACATCGACATGGACGTCGCCGATGGCGTATTCGCCGTGCTGGTCCTGGATGGCGTATTGAAAGCCGGCAAGGCCGGTGAAGCCCGCGTCGGGGATGAAGACGACATAGCCGTCCGGCGTCACCGTCACCTCGCCGTTCACCGCATTGCCGAGCCCGGCGAAATGGATCGTGTCGCCGTTGTCGACGTCGAAGTCGTTGGCCAGGAGGGCCTCGATCGGCGCGTAAAAGCCGATATTCTCGAAGCCCGTGAAGTGGTCTGCGACCGCCACGGGCGCGTCGTTGACGCCGTGGATCACGACCTTGGCCGTCGCGATGTCGATGGCGCCGTGCTGGTCGGAGATCGCGTATTGGAAGGTCTCGGTCGCCGTCTGGCCCTTGGCCAGATGGTCGAACTGGCCGTTCGGGTCGTAGGCGAACTTGCCGTTGCCGAGATAGGCGAGCTCGCCCTGCAGCCCGGTAGCGTCAGCCGCCACCACCCCGAACACGTCGTTCTTGTCCGGGTCGTAGTCGTTGGCGATGACATCGAGGACGACCGCCGACTTCTCGTTGGTATGGACCTTGTCGTCCTTGGCCACCGGCGCGTCGTTGACGCCGACGATCTTGACCGTGATCACACCGGTGTCGGTGGCGCCGTGCTGATCGGCGATGGTGTAGCCGAACTGCTGATAGGCGACCTCGCCCTCGCCCAGATAGTCGTAGGCGCCGAAGGGGCGGTAGGTGACGGTGCCGTCGTGATTGATCCAGCGCTGCCCGGCGCTGTTGCCGAGGCTGAAGAGATTGGTCACCCGGATCGTGTCGCCGAGATCGGGGTCGAAATCGTTGGCGAGCGCGTTGAACCGCACCTCGCCCTTCTCGCTGACGACGACGAGGTCGTCATTCGCCACCGGCGCGTCGTTCACACCCTCGATCAGGATCTCGACCGTGGCGATGTCGGTGGCACCATGCTGGTCCGAGACCGCATAGCGGAACGTCTCGGTCGCCGTTTGCCCCTTGCCGAGATAGTCGAACTGGCCGTTGGGGTCATAAGCGAACCGGCCGGCGCCGAGGAACGCGAGGTTGCCCGAGAGCCCGGTGACATCGACCCCGACCACCTGCAGCTCATCGTTGACGTCGGGATCGACATCGTTGGCGAGCACGTCGATCGTGACCGCCTTCTTCTCGGTGGTCCGGGCATGGTCGTCGGTCGCCTCGGGCGCATCGTTGATGCCCGTGATCCGGACCGTGACCGTGGCCGTGCTGGCCTTGCCGTGCTGATCGGCGACCGTGTAGCTGAAAGTCTCGGTCGCCGTCTCGCCGACGCCCAAATGGGTGAACTGGCCGTTCGGGTCGTAGTTGATCGTGCCGTCGGCATTGAGGGTCACCAGCCCGGCGAGACCCTCGGCCTGGACGCCGACGATCCGCAACTGGTCGTCCGGGTTGGGATCGCGGTCATTGGCCAGGACGTCGATGTCGATCGACTGCTGCTCGCTGGTCGTGGCCAAGTCGTCATTGGCGATCGGTGCGAGGTTGATGAAGCGCGAGCCGTTGCCCGGCGCGCTGGCGCCGAGGCCGGCGAGATCGCCGTTCGCCAGGTCGTTCAGGCTGCTGCCCATGCCGAGGCTGGTCGGGCCCAGGGCCAGGAGCGGGTCGAGGCCCTCGCCGATATCACCGATCTCGAACGCCCGAAACGGCGCTCCGCCGCGCACCGGCGCCTCGCCTTCGGCCGCGGGCTCGGCCGCCTCGGCGTCGTCGGCAATCGGCTCGGCGGCCGGGCTGCCGGCCTCGGTCGTCGCCTGGGCCAGGCTGGCGAGCGGCAACTCGGCACCGGAAGTCGTCAAGGCCGCCTGGATCGAGCTCGCCGCGATATAGGCCTGATCGGCCACCTGGAGGACGACCTGGCCCTCGGCCGAGGTCACGTCGACCGGCCACTCGGTGCCGTCGGCGAGCCGCAGCATCAACTCGCCGTCGATGACGACGAGGACACCGCCCTCGGCCGCGGCGTCGCGCAGATCGACGACCGGCACGCCGTCTTCGGTCAGCACGACCTCGAGGGCCGGTGCCCCGCCATTGATCTGGCTATTGATCGAGCCGTCGATCGGGTTGGCCACAGCGCCTTCCCCGGCCTCGGCAGTCGTCTGGTTGCTGCTCGGTGATTCCGCCATGGCGACCTCTCGTTAGCTAAATCTGTTAACATCCTCCCGAGTTGCTTCCCGCTTCGCTCGGCGGGCGGCGGCCTCGGTGCAATAGATGTAACCTGAGAGGTGGGGCGATTTCTTCGTTAATATTCGATTCTTGTTTACACTCTTCTTATTATTGTACGTCCGTTGTGGCTCTAGTCGGGATTAACGATTTGCATTCGCCATTAACGATTGACGAAGCCGGGGTGCGGCCGGGATAGGCGGCAAGCACTCGGCTATCGGGGATGATGCATCGACGAGAAAACCGTCATCGCCGCGAGATGCCTCGCGCAGTGACTGGCGCGCTGCCCGGCGATGGGACGGTCGGCGTGGAAAGGTTCTAGTCCCGGGCCGCGGCGGCACCGGGCAATGGCGGCAAATGCGGGCCGCGTTGTGGCAGCGGCAGCGTCGGCACGCCGCCGAAGTGACGCTGGTCGACCAGAATATCGGCCAGCGTGTGCGCGTCGAAGACGGAGATCAGCGCCGCCAGCGCTTCGTTGATCAGTACCGGCAGGCGGCACTGACGGGTGATCAGGCAGTTGTTCTCGGGCAAAAAGCACTCGACCATGCCGAAATCCGGTTCGGTCAGGCGCAAGAGGGCGCCGAGATTGATCTCTGCCGGCGGTCTGCCCAAGCGAAAGCCGCCCGTGCGGCCTCGGAGGCCCTCGAGATAGCCCTCGTGGATCAACAGCCTGACCACCTTCTTCAGATGCGCCCGCGAAATGTCGTAGAGCGCGGCCGTCTCCTCGATCGTCACCAGCCGGCCGTCGTCGACGCTGGCCGCGAACAGCAGCACGCGGAGCGCATAGTCACTGAATTTGGTCAGTCGCATCGCAGCACCTCGACAGCCCCGCCATCCCGTCGCCGGACGATAGGCGCAAAAAAGTATATTTTACTTGATTCATATCAAGGAACCGGACGGGTCCTGAAGGCAAGCTGCCCGCATGAAACAATCCGGCCTGCGCATCCTGGTCTCCTTGATCCTCACGCTGTCGCTCATCGCGGCAGGCGGGGCGAGGGGCATGGCGCATGCCCTGACCACCCCGGCCGGAGGGCTGACCCCACTCGTCATCTGCGCCGCTGACGGCGGCACGACGACCATCTACCTGGACCAGGACGGCAACGCGGTCGACCCGACCGAGCAATGCCCGGCCTCGGATTGCCCAGACTGCGTGCTGGCCGTTGGCGCCGCCGGGCCACTGCCGGCGGCTTGGCCGGGCAGCCATGGCCGTCTGACCCGCAAGACCCCTCGGGCCGCCGGCGACATCCTCCGCTCCCGCCACGTCACGCGCGCCAAGGCGCGCGCCCCGCCGAGCCAGGCCTGACCCATGCACAATGCCCGGGGCAGCGGCCCCACCCTTTCTCTCGCGACTCCGGCTCGGGCCGTAGCCCTGGTGCTGCTCTGGGTCCTGCTCGTCCTGCTGCCGACCCTGGCTTTGGCGCAGACCCCCCAACTGCCGCGCTTTCTCAGCCAAGTCGACCCCGGCACGCTGGTCGAGGGCGCGGACGGCTTCGGGGCGATGCGTGACGACCTTCCCGTGGCCCCACTCTTGCGTGGTGGCGAGGCCATCGGCTGGGTGTTCATCACCTCGGATTTCGTCGGCACCACCGGCTATTCGGGCAAGCCGATCCACGTGATGGTCGCGGTCGACGACGACGCCGTGATCAGCGGCGTCAAACTGGCGCAACATTCGGAGCCGATCGTCCTGATCGGCATTCCCGAGGCCAAGGTGGCAGCACTCACCGCCGACTATGCCGGGCTCGATCTCGTGGCCGAAGCGGAGGCCGGCGGTACCGGCCACGACCTCCACATCATCTCCGGTGCGACGGTCACCATCATGGTGATCGACGATTCGATCGTCCGCTCGGGCATCCGCGTCGCCCGGGCGCTGGGTCTCGGCGGCCTGACACCGCTAGAGGCGCCGACCGGACCTCGCTTCGCCATCGATCCCGAGGCCACGGCCGCCCCGGACTGGTTCACCCTGGTCGGCGACGGCACCGTGCGGCGCATGTCCCTCGATGTCGGCCAGGTCAACGCCGCCTTCGCCGCCATGGACGACCCGCGCGCCGCCGCCCGGCCGCATCGGGGCGACCCGGACGACACCTTCATCGACATGTACGCGGCCCTGGTCTCTGTCCCGGCGATCGGCGAGCGGCTCTTGGGCCCGGCCGAATACGCCAACCTCGAGAACTGGCTCGAGGAGGGCGAGCACGCCATCCTCGTGGCGGCGCGCGGCGACTATTCGTTCAAGGGCTCGGGCTATGTCCGAGGCGGCGTCTTCGATCGGATCATCCTGATCCAGGGCGACGACTCGGTCCGCTTTCGCGACCGTGGTCACCGCCGTATCGGGGCCATCGCGGCTGACGGTGCGCCCAGCCTGAGCGAGATCGACCTCTTCAAGATCCCGGCCGATGTCGGCTTCGATCCGAGCGAGCCCTGGCGGCTGCAACTTTTGGCGCAACGCGATGTCGGCGCCATCGAGCGGGTCTTCACCACCTTCGATCTCGGCTACCAGACGCCGCGCCAGTACCTCCGCGAGGTCGCCGCTCCCGCCGCCAGCCAGCTCGAAGCGCACGACGAGGCCACCGAGCAGGCAGCGCAGCAAGCCCTCTGGCAGCGCATCTGGCGGGACAAGACCTGGGAGATCGCCGGCCTCCTGGTGATGCTCGGTATTTTGAGCATGGCCTTCTTCTTCCAGATGCTGGTCACCCGGAGTGAACGCTTCGCCTTCTGGTTCCGCATCGCTTTCCTCACGGGCACCCTCTTCTTTCTCGGCTGGTACGCCAATGCCCAGCTCTCGATCGTCAACCTGATGGCGCTCACCGCGTCGTTTCAGGCCGGGTTCTCCTGGCAGGCCTTCCTGCTCGATCCCTTGACCTTCATCCTCTGGTTCTCGGTGGCGGCCGCCCTGATCTTCTGGGGCAGGGGAGCCTATTGTGGCTGGCTCTGCCCCTTCGGCGCGCTGCAGGAACTGACCAATCGGATCGCCAAGCTCTTTCGCGTGCCGCAATGGACCGTGCCATGGGCCCTGCACGAGCGGCTCTGGGCGATCAAGTACATCATCTTTCTCGGCCTCTTCGGCGTCACGCTGGCCTCGATCGACCAGGCCGAGCGGCTGGCCGAGGTCGAGCCCTTCAAGACCGCCATCGTGCTGAAGTTCGACCGCGCCTGGCCCTTCGTCGCCTATGCGCTGGTGCTGCTCGGCATCGGCCTCTTCGTCGAGCGCTTCTATTGCCGCTACCTCTGCCCCTTGGGCGCGGCGCTGGCGATCCCCGCGCGTATGCGGATGTTCGACTGGCTCAAGCGCTACCGCGAATGCGGCAATCCCTGCCAGACCTGTGCGAAGGAATGCATGGTCCAGGCGATCCATCCCACGGGCGAGATCAACCCCAACGAATGCCACAACTGCCTGCACTGCCAGGTGCTCTACCAGAGCGAGACCCGCTGTCCGGTCGTGGTCAAGCGGGTGAAGCGGCGCGAGAGCATCGCCGCGCGCCACACCACTTCCGCCGCGGTCATCGGCCGTAAGATCGGAAATCCAGCCTCAACCGAAGGAGTAGAGAGCAATGTCTGACAAGAAAGGCAAACTCGCCATGAACCGGCGCGGCCTCTTGGGGGCGACCGCGGCAGGCGCCGCCACGGTCGGTGCCGTCGGCGGTGCCCGCCTCGCCATGCTGGGCGGCGCCGGTGTCGCCACCGTCGCTGCCAGCAGCTCTGCCAGGGCCGTCGAGGACAGCGCACATCTCGCCCCGGGCGAGCTCGACGAGTATTACGGCTTCTGGTCCTCCGGTCAGTCCGGCGAGCTGCGCATTCTCGGCGTGCCGTCGATGCGCGAGTTGATGCGCATCCCGGTCTTCAACCGCTGCTCGGCCACGGGCTGGGGGCAGACCAACGAATCCTTGAAGATCCTGACCGAGGGGCTGAGCGAGCAGACCAAGGCCTTTCTGGCGGCCAACGGCAAGAAGACCCACGACAACGGCGACCTGCATCACCCGCACATGTCGTTCACCGAGGGCAAGTACGACGGCCGCTACCTCTTCATGAACGACAAGGCCAATACCCGGGTCGCCCGGGTGCGCTGCGACGTGATGAAATGCGACAAGATCATCGAGATCCCGAACGCCAAGGCGATCCACGGCCTGCGCCCGCAGAAATGGCCGCGCACCAACTACGTCTTCGCCAACGGCGAGGACGAGGGGCCGATGGTCAATGACGGCCAGATCCTGGACGAGCCCGACCGTTATGTGAACTTCTACACCGCCATCAATGCCGACGAGATGACCGTCGCCTGGCAGGTCATGGTCACCGGCAATCTCGACAACACCGACGCCGACTACGACGGCAAGTACGCCTTCTCGACCAGCTACAACTCCGAGATGGGCATGAATACGGCCGAGATGACCGCGGCCGAGATGGACCATGTCGTGGTCTTCAACATCGCCGAGATCGAGAAGGGCATCGAGGAAGGCGACTTCACCGAGCTCAACGGCGTCAAGGTGATCGACGGCAGGAAGGGGCAGAACAAGAACTACACCCGCTACATCCCGATCGCCAACAACCCGCACGGCTGCAACATGGCGCCGGACAAGATCCACCTCTGCATCGCGGGCAAGCTCTCGCCCACGGTCTCGGTGATCGATGTCAGGAAGCTCGACGCCGTATTCTACGACGGTGCCGAGCCGCGCTCGGCCGTCGTCGCCGAGCCACAACTGGGCCTCGGCCCGCTGCACACGGCCTTCGACGGGCAAGGCAACGCCTTCACCACGCTCTTTCTCGACAGCCAGATCGTGAAGTGGAACCTGGAGAGGGCGGTCCAGCTCTACAACGGCGAGGACGTCGACCCGATCATCACCAAGGTCGACGTGCACTACCAGCCCGGCCACAACTCGACCAGCATGGGCGAGACGCTGGACGCGGACGGCAAATGGTT
>JAABSG010000057.1 GCA_011390475.1 Geminicoccaceae bacterium
GCTCGAGGATCGCCTCGATCAGGCTGTCCTCGGTGGTCGCCGCCGGCAGGGTCGGCCAGACGGCCCGGCCGAGCTCGGCCGCGGCGCGGCGATCGGCGAAAATCGCCGTGAGACGGTGGCTGCGGCCGGGCTTCAGGGCCCTGTCCGCAGCGACGGCGGCCAACGCCAGTGGGGCCGCGGCACATAAAAGGGTACGTCGAGTGGCAACGGCCATGCTCTCACTCCAGAGCGCGGCTCCCGATGGCAAGCCGCATGGCCGAGCACTGTACCGGTTACCCGTTAAGATTCCGTTACCGCCCCAGACCGGGCGCGAGAGGACGTGGGGTGCGGGGAGATCATCTCCCCGCCTCTTTCCTCTTCCTTCCGCCGCTGCCCTGCCCGCCTCCCCCCTCGGGCCCGCCGGTCAGTCGTACTGGAGGCTCGTGGCCTTGCCGCCGAAGACGCGGTAGGCGAAGACGGTGGCGCCGATGATGATCGGCATGACGACGACGACGCCCACGAGGATGATGGCCAGGCTCTCAGGGGCGGCTGCGGCGTCGTAGATGGTCAGGGCTTCGGGCACGACGTAGGGATAGAAGCTGTAGGCGAGCCCGGTGAAGGCGAGCACGAAGAGGACGCAGCCGAGCGCGAAGGGCAGCCAGCACCAGCGGTCATTCTCGGCGGGTAGCTTGCCGAGGGCGAGCCAGAGGGCGGCAATGACCGCAGCCGCGGTGAGCGGCAAGGGGGCGAGCAGCAGGATTTCGGGCATGCTGAACCAGCGCTCGAAGATCCGCGGACTCACCAGCGGCGTCGCCAGCGAGATCACGGCCATGCCGACGACGACGAAGGCGAGCCCGGTCCTGGCCCAGGCGACGGCCCGGCGTTGCAGCTCGCCTTCGGCCTTGAGCACCAGCCAGGTGGCACCGATGAAGCAGTAGCCGGCGGCGAGGCAGATCGCGGTCAATGCTGCGAAGACGAGGGTGAAGGGGGTCACCACGAGGCCCATGATGTAGAGGCCGAGCATCCAGCCCTGGGCCAAGGCGGTGAAGAGCGAGCCGACGAAGAACAATCGGTTCCAGCGCTCTTTTTCGGCGGCGATCACCTTGGCGCGGAACTCGAAGGCGACGCCGCGCACGATCAGGCCGACGAGCATGACGAAGACCGGCAGATAGAGGGCCTGGAGGATGACCCCGTGCGCCACCGGGAAGGCCACGAGCAGGATGCCGACGGCGAGCACCAGCCACGTCTCGTTGGCATCCCAAAAGGGGCCGATCGAGGCGATCATCATGTCCTTCTCGGCTTCGCTGCCCGCCGGCAGCAGCATGCCGACGCCGAGATCGAAGCCGTCGAGGACGACATAGACGAGGATCGAGAGGCCCATCAGGCCGGCGAAGACGAACGGCAGCCAACGGGCCGGATCGTCGAGGAGCATCGCCATGGCCGCTATTCCGCCGCCACCAGGCCGGCCGCCGGACGGAGCGGTTCCTTCGCCACCGGTGGCTCGCCGGCCTTGCGGGCGAGGAGAAAGAGCACGCCGACATAGGTCAGCAGCAGCAGCACGTAGACGATGATGTAGCCGACGAGCGTGGAAGCCACCATGCCGGCCGGCACCTCGCCCACCGCGTCCGCGGTCTTCAGCACGCCGGAGACCAGCCAGGGCTGGCGGCCGATTTCGGTCGTGTACCAGCCGGCCAGCGTGGCGATCCAGCCCGAGAAGGTCATGGCGAGGAAGGCGCGGGCCGGCCACAGGCCGATCTCGCCCCGGCGCCAGAGGGTGATGGCGCCGAACCAGGAAAGCGCCAGCATCAAGAGCCCCATGCCCACCATGATGCGAAAGGCGAAGAAGACCGGGGCCACGGGCGGGTGCTCGCCCACGTAGTCGTTGAGGCCCGGGACGACGCCCGCCGGGTCGTGCTTCAAGATGAGGCTGGCCCCGTTGGGGATGGCGATTTCGAAGCGGTTGGTGCGGGCTTCCTCGTCGGGAATGGCGAAAAGGACGAGGGGGACGTTGCCCCGGGTTTCCCAGTTGGCTTCCATGGCCGCGATTTTTTGCGGCTGGTGCTCGAGGGTGTTGAGGCCGTGGAAGTCGCCGGCGACGATCTGCAACGGGGCGAGGACGGCGGCCATCCAGATGCCGACCTTCAAGCTTAGCGCGACGCTGCGCTGGCGGTCGCCGCGCAGCCAGCGATAGGCCGAGAGCCCGGCGACGAGGAAGGCCGCGGTGAGGCCGGATGCCAGGAGCACGTGGGCGAAGCGGTAGGGCATCGACGGGTTGAAGACGATGGCGAACCAGTCGGTCGCGTGGATCACGCCATCGCGGACCTCGAAGCCCGCCGGCGTCTGCATCCAGCTGTTGAGGACGAGGATCCAGAAGGCCGAGAGCGTGGTGCCGATGGCGACGATGACGGTGGCGGCGGTGTGCATCCGGTTGGAGACTCGGCTGAAGCCGAAGAGCATGACGCCGAGGAAGACGGCCTCGAGGAAGAAGGCGGTCATGATCTCGTAGGCCAGCAGGGGCCCGGCCACGTTGCCGACCACCTCCATGAAGCCGGGCCAGTTGGTGCCGAACTGAAAGCTCATGGTGATGCCGGAAACGACGCCCAAGGCGAAGGTGACGGCAAAGACCTTCACCCAGAGCTGGTAGGCCTGCATCCACGCCATGTCGTTCGTGCGGTTGTAGGCGAGCTTGAGCCCGACCAGCACCCAGCCCAACGCGATGGTGATCATCGGAAAGAGGATGTGGAAGGAGATGTTGGCCGCGAACTGCATGCGGGAAAGGAGTAGGGCGTCCATCGTTCAAAAGCTCCGACCGGCATGGCCGACGGCCATCCCGAAAAGCGCAAGCAAATCCCCCGTGTTCGATCGATGTCTCGAGCACTGAGATAGCGGGCGGGGGGCGCCGGGCAATGGCCACCGAGGCCACGCAGCTCTGCCATGCACAACCGGAACAGAGAGGCTCGGCAAGGCGCTGCCTCCCCCGGCTCTCGCCTCTCGATTGCATCGATTCCGCTCGCCTCGAGGTGGAGACCGCCGGCTCAGTTGCCGGCCGACTGCATCGCCTCGAAGCCGGAGACGACGTCGAGCAGCTCCTCGGTGATCGATTCCTGGCGCTTGCGACGGTAGTCGGCGTTCATTTCGCCGAGATGCTCGTCGATGTTGCGCTCCGCCGCCTGCATCGCCGAGAGCCGGGTCGCGTGCTCGCTCGCCGCCGACTCGGCGCCGGCGCGAAAGAGGCCGATGAAGAGCTGCTGGCGCACCAGGGCCGCGAACAGGGTGGCGGCCTCGAGGGTGACGGCGGGCAGTGCCCGGGACGGCCATTGCCGTCCTGCCAGATCCTGGAGCCAGTCGGGGTCGACGGGCCAGAGCTGCTCGCCGCGCGGATCGGCGGTCGCCTCTGCCGAGCGGCGGTTGTGGTAGAGGAGGACGCGGGCGACGGCCACCTCGGCGCGCCGCTCGTCGATGGTGCGGAGGATGGCGTAGGCGGTCTGGGTGAGCCCGGCCACCGTGCCCGGCAGCAGGTAGCGTGCCCGGATGGTGGCGCCGGCGGTCTCGAGCAGGCCGGCGGCACGCGCACCGGCGACGAGGTGCTCGGTGGCGTCGGACGCGATGCCGCGCTCTTTCAGGTCTTCGCCGACGAAGCGGACGATCTCGTGGTTGAAGCGGCCGCAGAGGCCGTGGTCGGAGCCGAAGACGACGACGAGCGTGCGGGCGTCCGCGGGTGTCCGGTCGGGCCCGGCCGGGCGGCCGCCGCGCAGGGCCGCCATCAAGCCGAGCTCGATCGTTCGGCTGTAGTCCTCGAGCGCCTCGGCGGCCTGCTCGTATTGGTGGATGCTGACCGCGGAGAGCGACTTCATGGTCGCCACGATGGACTGCAGGTTCCGGGTCGTGTCGATCCGCTTGCCCAGGGTCTCGAGCGTCTCCATGGCCGGGGCTAGTCCTCGATGTACTCGGCGAGTGCCTTGCGTGCCGCCGTCAGGATGGCGTCGCGGCGGTCGTCGTCGAGCTTGTCGCCCGCCTCGAGCTGCTTCTTCAGTTCCGGCTCCTCGTCCTCGACCATGGCGCGCAGCCGCGCCTCGGCGTCGGCGATCCGCTCGAGCGGCACGGCATCGAGCAGGCCCTCGGTGGTCGCCAGGAGGACGACGAGCTGCTCGGGCAGGGTCAGCAGGTCGTGCTCCGGCTGCTGGAGGATCTTGCGCACCCGGTAGCCGCGCTCGAGGCTCTTTCTGGTCTCCTCGTCGAGCCGCGTGCCGAAGCGGGCGAAGGTCTCGAGCTCTTCGAACTGGGCGTAGGCGAGGCGGAGATCGCCGGCGACGCCGCGCAGGCTCGGTCGCTGCGCCTTGCCGCCGACGCGCGAGACCGACTTGCCGATGTCGATGGCCGGCAGCTGGCCCTTTCTGAAGAGCTCGGGCGAGACGTAGATCTGGCCGTCGGTGATCGAGACGAGGTTGGTCGGGATATAGGCGGAGATGTTCTGCGCCTGGGTCTCGATGATCGGCAAGGCGGTGAGCGAGCCGCCGCCCTTGTCGTCGCGCAGATGCGTCGCCCGCTCGAGCAGCCTGGAGTGGATGTAGAAGATGTCGCCTGGATAGGCTTCGCGCCCCGGGGGGCGGCGCAGCAGGAGCGACAGCTCGCGGTAGGCCCGGGCGTGGCGGGTCAGGTCGTCATAGACGATGAGCACGTCGCGGCCCTGCTCCATGAAGTACTCGGCCATCGAGGTCGCGGCGTAGGGGGCGGTGAACTGCAGGCCCGGCGGGTCCTCGCCGGCGGCGACGACGACGATGCAGCGCTCCATGGCACCGTGCGCCTCGAGGGCTTCGACGACCCGGGCGACGGCCGAGCCGCGCTGGCCGATGGCGCAGTAGATGCCGATCATCCCGTTGTCGCGCTGGTTGATGAGGGCATCGAGGGCGATCGCGGTCTTGCCGGTCTGCCGGTCGCCGAGAATGAGCTCGCGCTGGCCGCGGCCGATGGGGATCGCGGCATCGACCGCCTTGATGCCGGTCTGCAACGGCTCGGCGACGGGCGCCCGCGCCATGATCGGCGGCGCCGGGCGCTCGATCGGCCAGCGCTGGTCCGCCTCGATCGGCCCGCCATCGTCGAGCGGCCGGCCGGCCGCGTCGATCACCCGGCCGAGCAGCGCCTCGCCGACCGGCACGTCGACCACGCGCCCGGTGCGGCGCGCGGTGTCGCCCATGCGCAGGTGACCACTGTCGCCGAGCAGCACGACACCGATCCCGTCGACGTGCAGGTTCAAGGCGATGGCGAGCAGGCCGCCCGGCAGGGCGATCAGCTCGTTTTCGTAGACGTCGGTGAAGCCGGTGATCCGTGCGATGCCGCTCGCGACCTGGACGACCGTGCCGATCTCGGTGGTGCCGAGGGTCGCCTCGTGCCGGTCGAGGGCGCGCCCGACCGCCCGGAAGGTCTGCTCGGCGAGGCGGTCGAGCGTGGCTGCGGAGGTCTCGCTCATTTCTCGCCGTCTTCTCGCACGTCGGCGGTGACGCGCGCCAACTCGTCATCGACTTTGCGCTCCAGGGCATCGAGATAGTGCTCGATGCTCCAGGCGAGCTGCTGGCTGCCGGCTTTCAAGACGATGCCGCAGTCGAGATCCGCCACCTCGGTATAGGCGACATCGACCGAGTCGCCGAGCCGCTGGTGCACGGCGCGGGTGAGCTGTTGCTTCGGCTTGCTGTCGAGCGGAAAGCGGCTCTGGATGGTCACCCCACCCTCGGCCGATTCGGCACCCTTCTTCAGCTTGTCGGCGGTTTCGTCGTCGAGCTCGGACAGCTGGCGGGTGAAGGCGCTGGCAATCCGCCCTTCGAGCTCGGCATCGGCGAGATCGCCGAGCGCGCGCCGCGCCAGCGCATAGAAGGCATCGGCGGTGCGGCGGCGAAGATCCCCCTCGAAGCCGCGGCGCTCGGCCGAAAGCTGCTCGAGCCACCCTTTCTTGCGCGCCTCGACCTCGTCACGGGCCGTCTGCTCCAGCGATCGTCGCTCCTCGGCCGCGGCGTCGCGCGCCTCCTCCATCAGCTGCTCGCGCGAGCGCTCGAGCTCTGCCTGCTTCTCGCGGAACGAGCTGGCCTCCTCCTCGGCTGCCTCGCGCTTCTTCTCGGCCTCGTCGAGCCGGTCGGCGATGCGCGCTTCGCGCCGTTCCATGGCCCGGGTGATCGGTCCGTAGAGGAAGTGCTGCAGCAGCCAGACCAGGATCAGGAAGTTGACGATCTGCGCCGCGACGGTGAGCCAGTCGATCTGCATCGCTCAGCCGCCGGCCGCCGTCACGAAATGCTGCCAGAACGGGTTGGCGAAGAGCAGGATCATCGAGATGACGAAGCAGTAGATGGCGGTCGATTCGATCATCGCGAGGCTGACGAAGAGGGTGCGGGTGATGCGGTTGGCCTCGTCCGGCTGCTGGGCGAGGGCGCTCAGCGCCTGCGCCGCGGCGCGGCCCTCGCCGAGCGCCGGGCCGATGGCGCCGATGGCGATGGTGATGCCGGCGGTGAAGATCGAGACGGCGGCGACGAGCGCCAGACTGTCCATGGCTGTTGGTCCTTCAGGTTCGGTGATCGTCGGGCGGCGTGTCCCGGGCGCTGTCGGCCTCGCGAGCCGGCTCGCCTGCCGTCGGCTCGTCGCCACCGCCGTGCGTGCGGATCGCGGAGGCGATGTAGACCATGGCGAGGACCGCGAAGATGTAGGCCTGAATCACGCCGGTGAGCATGCCGAGCAGCTGCATGAGCACGGGAAAGAAGAAGGGGGCGACGCTGATCAGGATGGCGACGATGACGGTGCCGCTCATCACGTTGCCGTAGAGGCGGACGGCGAGCGCCACGGTCCGCGAGATCTCGCCGATGATGTTGAACGGCAGCATGAAGACGGTCGGCTGCAGGTACTTGGCGAGATAGGCGCGCGGCCCGCTCTCCAGGATGGCGTAGAGCGGCACGGCCACGAAGACGCAGATGGCGAGTGCCGTGGTGGTCGAGAGCGACCCCGTCGGCGGCTGGAAGCCGGGCACGACGAAGAGGATGTTCGAGGTCACGATGAAGAGGAAGAGCGTGCCGATGAACGGCAGATAGCGCCCCGGATCGGCGTGGGCGACGTCGCGGATCTGGTCGCGCATGCCGAAGACCACGACCTCGAGCAGGTTCTGCCAGCGCGACAGCTGCTCGTCTTCGGTGAGCCGGCGGGTGACCAGCCAGCTCACCGCCACCAGGAGCAGCATGACGAGCCAGGTGAAGGCGATGGTCGCGTTGATCGCGACGGGCCCGAGCTCCAGGAGGACGATGGTGTCAGGGGTGATGTCCATGTCGCGATGGCCGATCAGCCGCCAGCCGGCTCGATGACCGGATGGGGGGCCGGCCGGTTGCGGCCGACCACGCGGGTCACGGCGATGCGCATGGCGAGGAAGCCGGCGAGGGCAGCGGCGAGGCGCAGCGGCTCGCCGTTCATGAGGAGGTGGAAGGCGGCGAGCAGCAGTGCCAGGCGCAGCACCATGCCCGAGAGCAGCGCCATGACGGGCCGGCTCTTGTCGGCCAGCCGACTGACCGAGCGCCAGAGCAGCCCGAGATAGACGGCACCGGCGAGGCCGCCGGCGGCGAAGGCCAGGGCCAGGGCGGTGAGGTCGAGGTCAATCATGCCGGCTCTCCCGTTGAATCCAGTACCAGGCATTGAGGCAGCCCAAGGCGGCACCGATGAAGAGGAAGGTGAGCGTCCAGGAGATCTGGCCGGACACGCGGCCGTCGAGCCAGATGCCGAGGGCGATGCCGGCGAGCGTCGGGACGGCGACGGCCCAGCCGACGAGGCCGAACATGCCGAGGCCGAACCAGACGCCGCGATCGCCCTGACGCCGGGCCTCGAGCTTGCGTTCGGCCCGACGGCCGATGGCCTCGCCGACCTGCCGTTGGCCCGACTCCGGTGCCGTCCCCGGCTGGTCCCGCCCGCCGCCCCCATCATCGGGTGGTGTTGCCCGTGGCTCTGCCATCAGCGCAGCTCCCTGAGCTCGGTGAAGCGTCGGACGACGCCGACCTCGAGCCGGGCGAGCGCGCTGCGGGCGAGCTTCTCGTTCTCGTCGAGCTCGATGTAGCGCTCGCGCACCGTCTCGCGGAGCGAGGCCAGATCGGTGCCGAGCACCGCGTTGCGGGCCGAGACGAGCACGTCGCCGGCGCGCTTGACGAGGATCGCCTCGTCGATGCCGACATAGTGCTCCTGGCCCGCCTCATCCTCGTAGAGCAGGATGCCGGGCGGCAGGGCGGTCGCCATGTCGATATGCCGGGGCAGCAGGCCGAAGCTGCCGTCGAGCCCATCGGCGACGAGCCGCTCGATCGGTGCGTCGACCAGCACGCGGGTCGGCAGGAGGAGCTTCAGCTGCATGGTCACGCGGCCTTCTCCTCGCGCTGCTTTCGGCCTTGCTCGTCGAGGTCGTCGAGGCTGCCGATCATGTAGAAGGCCCGCTCGGGCAAATCGGCCAGCTCGTCCTTCAAGATTCGCTCACAGCCGTCGAGCGTGGTCTCGAGGTCGACCAGCTTGCCCGACTTGCCGGTAAAGGCCTCGGTGGTGAAGAAGGGCTGGGTCAAAAAGCGCTCGAGCCGGCGGGCGCGCCCTACGGTCTTCCTGTCCTTCTCGGAGAGCTCCTCGAGGCCGAGCATGGCGATGATGTCCTTGAGCTCCTCGTACTCGGCCAGTGTCTGACGGACGTCGGCTGCGATCTGGTAGTGGCGGCGGCCGACGACGCCCGGGGTCAGCATCTTGGCGTTCGACTGCAACGGATCGATGGCGGGATAGAGCCCCTGGCTCGCCCGTTTGCGCGACAGCACGATCGAGGCCGAGAGATGGGCGAAGATGTGCGTCGCGGCCGGGTCGGTGAAGTCGTCGGCGGGCACGTAGACCGCCTGGATCGAGGTGATCGAGCCCGAGGCCGTGCTGGCGATGCGCTCCTCCAATGCTGCGAGCTCGGTCCCGAGGGTCGGCTGGTAGCCGACGCGGGACGGGATGCGGCCGAGCAGGCCGGAGACCTCGGCCCCGGCCTGGACGAAGCGGAAGACGTTGTCGATCAAGAGCAGCACGTCCTGCTTGGCGTCGTCGCGAAAATACTCGGCGATGGTCATCGCACTGTGGCCGACGCGAAAGCGCACCGCCGGCGATTCGTTCATCTGGCCGAACATCAAGACGGTCTGGTCGAGGACGCCCGTCTCCTGCATCTCCCGATAGAGGTCCTCGGCCTCGCGGCAGCGCTCGCCGATGCCGCAGAACAGGCTGATGCCCTCGTACTTGCCGACCATGTTGTGGATCATCTCGGTGATCAGCACGGTCTTGCCGACCCCGGCGCCGCCGAAGAGGCCGGCCTTGCCGCCGCGCTCGAGCGGGCAGAGCAGGTCGATGGCCTTGATCCCGGTGGCGAAGATCTCGGATTTGACGACGCGCCGCGCCAGCGGCACCGGCCGTTCGTGGATCGACCGCCGGGTCGTCTCCTCCGGTGGTGGCTTGCCGTCGATCGGCTCGCCGAAGATGTTGAGCATCCGGCCGAGCAGCGACTTGCCGACCGGCACGTCGATGGGCCCGCCCGTATCGACCACGGCCATGCCGAGCGCCAAGCCGCTTTCGGCATTCAGCGCCAGACCACGCACTGTCTGGCGGTCGAGCAGGCTCGCGACCTCGATCACGACCTGCCCGTCCCGTCCGCTCAGCAACCGATGCTGGATCGCCGGCAGCCTGCCGGGAAAGCGGATATCGACGACGGCGCCCTGGATCGCGATGATCTTGCCCTCGCTCTTTTTGGTCTCGCCTTCTGCCATCTGCATTCTCCGGGTGTCGGGCCGACAGCGCAGCCTCGCCGCTGTCGGCGCCGACACATCCTACCCTCGGCAACCGACTCTAGGCCGTCACGGTTCCACGAACGTTGATGTCGATCAAGTTTCGCCGCATCGCTCAGCCACGGTCGATGAGCCGCACCAGCCGCTCGGGCACGGCGTTGCGCAGTGCTCGCAGCTTGATCAGTTGGCCGATCACCAGCGGCGCGATGCTGCCGAGGGCGATCAGCAGCCAACCGTCGGGGCCGGGATCGACCGTCTTCAGCACGTTCGCCAGAAGAGGGACGTAGAGCGCGGCCGCGACCAAAAGGACGCCGATGGCGAGGGCGCCCCACACCCAGGGATTGGTAGTGACGGTGTTGCGCAGCAGGTCGGAGCCGGCGTCGCGCATGTTGAAGACGTGCAGGAGCCGGGCGAGGGCGAAGGTGATGAAGGAGATGGTAACCGCGCGCTCCTGGCTCATGTCGAGGGCGAGCAGGCACCAGGCGAAGACCGCCAGGACCGAGCCGCCGATCAAGAGGCCGTAGCCGGCGATCGCGAACCAGTGGCGGCGGCCGAGGATCGGCTCCTTCGGGTCGCGGGCGGGCTGATCGAGGGTGTCCTCGCCGCGGCCGACGCCGAGCGCCAGGGCCGGCAGCACGTCGGTGATGATGTTGATGTAGAGGATCTGCAGGGGCAACAGCGGCAGCGGCGCGCTGAACAATGCGACGAGGCCGACGGCGAACACCTCGCCGGTATTGCCCGAGAGCATGTAGACGATGAAGCGGCGAATATTGTTGAAGATGACACGGCCCTGGGCGACCGCCACGACGATCGTGGCGAAGCTGTCGTCGCGCAGCACCATGTGCGCCGCCTCACGCGCCACTTGGGTGCCGCGCTTGCCCATGGCGATGCCGATATCGGCCTTCTTCAGCGCCGGCGCGTCGTTGATGCCGTCGCCGGTCATCGCCACCCGCGAGCCGTTGTCCTGGTGGATCTGGATGAGGTCGAGCTTCTGCGCCGGGTCGACCCGGGCGAAGATCACCGCCTCCAGCACCCGTCGGCGCTCCTCGTCGGTCAGCTCGTCGGCGGGCTTCAACTGCGCGCCCTCGATCACCTCGACCTCGGCCTGCTCGTCGACGAGGCCCACCGCGCGGGCGATGGCCAGCGCCGTCGCCGGCTGGTCGCCGGTGATCATGACGACCTTGATCCCGGCGTCGCGGCAGGCGCGGATCGCCTCCTCGACATCGGCGCGCGGCGGGTCGTAGAGGCCGACCAGGCCGATCAGGGTGAGGTCCTCGTAAGGGGCAGCGTCGGCGTCGGCGACCGTCTTCTGGGCCACGGCGAGGGCGCGAAAGCCGTCCAGGGCGAGCGCCTCGTTGCGCTCGCGCCAGCGGGCTCGCTTCTCGTCGTCGAGCGGCTCCTCGCCGTTCTCGGTCAGCACCGCGGTCGCCACCTCGAGCACCGCCTCGGGGGCGCCCTTGACCGCGACCCGCACGCCGTCGTCGCTGGCGTGGAAGGTCGCCATCATCATCACTTCCGGATCGAACTCCTCGCGGGCGCGCTCGGGCTGTTGTTCGAGCAGGGCCTGGCGGGTGATGCCGGCGGCCCGGGCGCCGGTGAGCAGCGCGATCTCCGTCGGGTCGCCTTCGCCGCGCCCGCCGTCGTTCTCGTCCTCGTCGTCGCCCCCCCGTTCATCATCCCCGGAATCGTCGTCGATGGAGGCCGCATTGCAGAGCACGCCCACTTCGAGAGCGGCGCGCAGCGTTGCGTGCTCGGCCGGATCGATGGTCGCGTCGTCGCGCCTGAAGCGCCGCTCGTCGCCGGGCTCGAGGGTGATCTCGCCGTCGTGCAGCACGACGCGGTTGAGCGTCATGCGGTTCTCGGTGAGGGTGCCGGTCTTGTCGGTGCAGATGACGTTGGTGCCGCCCAGCGTCTCGACCGCCGAGAGCTTCTCGATCAGCGCATTGCGTTTGGCCAGCCGCCACATGCCGCGGGCGAGGGCGATGCTGGCGACGATCGGCAGGCCCTCGGGCACGGCCGCGACCACCAGCGCGATGCCGGTCTCGACCATCAGGAGAAGGTCGCGGCCGGCGACGATGCCGATGACCGCGATGACCGCGGAGACCACGAGGATGACGACGAGCAACCGCCGCGCCAGTTGATCGAGGCGCTGCTCGAGCGGGGTGGTCGTCGCCTCGGCTTCCTCGGCGAGGCTGGCGATGCGGCCGAGCTCGGTCGACCGGCCGGTGCCGGTGACGACCCCGCGCCCGCTGCCCTGGGTCACGAAGCTGCCCTTGAAGACCATGTTGCGGCGCTCGGCGAGCGGCGGGTCGCCCTCGAGCGCCTCGCTGGTCTTGTCGGTCGGCACCGATTCGCCGGTGAGCTGCGATTCGTCGCAGCGCAGCTTCTCGGTCTCGATCAGGCGCAGATCGGCCGGCACCACGTCGCCGGCCTGGAGCGGCGAGATGTCACCCGGCACGAGCTCGTCGGCCGGCACCGTTCGGACCTCGCCGTCGCGCACGACGCGCGCCTCGAGCCGCTCGAGCCGGCGCAGCGCCTCCATCGACCGCACGGCGCGCCATTCGGTGAAGAAGCCGATCGCCGCGTTGATCACGATCGCGACCACGATGGCCGCTCCCTGCACCATTTCGCTGACCACGAAGGACGCGGCGGCCGCTGCTGCCAGGAGGAGGAAGATCAGGCTCTTGAACTGGTCGACAAGAATGGTGGCGGCGCTCTTCGTGCCGCGTGCCTCCAGCCGGTTGGGCCCGTGCGCCGCGCGGCGGCTGGCAACCTCCTCGTCGCTCAGGCCGCGCTCGGGATCGACATCGAGCTCGCGCAGCACGTCGTCTGCCGAGCTTGCGTGAACCTCAGTCATCGTTCAGCTCCGAGCTGCTCCACGCCTCGTGCCGTAGCACGATCGCCGGACGAATGCGCCGGCTATGTCGCGCGGCGCCGTCGCCCGAGCCGGCCACCGCGATGCTGCCTAGCGATGCCGCGTCGTGGCCAGGGCCAGGGCCTGGATCAGCGTCGTGAGGCCGGCGAGCGGTCGGGTCGGCTCGGGGTTCGGGTGGGGCAGCTCCAAGAGGACGGTGGCGGCGCCGGCCAGGGGAGCGAGGGCGGTATCGGTGACGACGAGAACCTTGCCGCCGCGCTCCTCGTGGGCGTTGGCGGCCTGGACGACGGAGGGCTGGTAGGGAGCGAGGCTGATGGCGACGAGGAGGTGGGCGGGGTCGGCGAGGTAGGTTTCGGGGAGCGCGAAGCCGCCGGTGTTGTCGAGGAGGTGGCAGAGGCGACCGCGACGGATGAGGGTCCAGGCGAAGAGCGCGGCCATGGGGTAGGCCTGGTGCTGGGCCGTGAGGTAGATCGCGGGCGCCTCGTCGAGGAGATCGACGGCGGCGGCGAAGGCGTTGCGGTCGAGGGTCGTGCGCAAACGGTCGAGTTCGTCCGTGGCAAGGCCGAGCGCAACCTCGAGGAAGCGCGTGGGCGGGCCGTTTTCGGGGTCGGCCTCGAGGTCGGCGCGGGCGGCCGTGGTCCGGCCGGCGCTCTTGAACAGGAGGTGGGCCTGGAAGTGCTGCTTCATCCGGCGGAAGGACGGATAGCCCAGGGCGTGGGCGAAGCGGACGAGGGCGGAGGGTTGGACGGCGAGCCGGCGGGCCAGCTGCGCGGCGGTTTCCATGGCCATCGCTTCGGGCCGGGCGAGGGCGAAGCTGGCGATCGCCTGCTGCTGCTGGCTGAGACCGGGATAACGCGCGACGATGCGGCCGCGCAGTTCGTTGTAGCTCGCGACATCGGCCGGCTCGTTGCGCTTGTACTCGCTCATCGCCCCCGCCACTTCGATTCAAAAATTCTGACTATTGACGTCTCTGCAAATTTCCTTCTCATTACTCGCGCGCCAACGGCTCGAGAAGACGGAACGTGGCAGGGGGCAAAAATCGGGCGGGCGCCGGCGTCGTGCCGGCGGTGCCGTCCTCGATGCGCGATCCGGGTTCTTCTGGCCGGGGCACCAAATCACGATCAGGGAGCGAGCTAACATGCCGAATCTGTCGACGCTGACGCGGCGCCTCTTGGGTGCCACTCTTCTCGCCGGGATGGCCACTGGTGCCATGCTGAGCGGCCCCGCCATGGCCCAGGACCGCAGTCTCAAAGTCTGGTTCGGCCGCCAGGACTTCATCCCCGAGGACCAGTTCCAGACCTTCATGGCCGACTATCCGGACATCGCTGTCGAGTTCGAGGTGATCCGGCTCGAGGACGTCAACTCGCAGCTGATCCTGGCGATTCGCTCGGGCAACGCGCCCGACATCGTGCAGATCCAGGCGCGCGACGTGGCGCAGTTGGCGCAGGGCGGGGTGGTCAAGGACTTCACCCACATGATCGAAGAGTGGGAGGAGCGGTTCCCCGAGACGTATAATCAGCTCGCCGACTTGGCCTGGGAGGGCGCTTCGGACGTCGACGGCAAGATCTACGGCGTGGCCCTCTTCGCGCAGTCGATCTATCTGACCTACCGCACCGACTGGCTGGACGAGCTCGGCATCGAGTACCCGCTCGAGACCACCGACCGGGTGCTCGAGGCCGCCAAGGCGATCAGCGAGAACATGGGCGATCAGGATCGCTTCGGCTTCAGCCTGATCGGCTGCTGCGTCAGCCCGACCTGGGAATTGCCGCAGTTTCTCGCCATGGGCGGGCAGCTCGAGAACGGTGTGCCGCAGATCGACAACGAGATCGGCGTCGCCTGGATCGAGTTCTATCAAGAGCTGATGCAGAGTGGTGCCGCGCACCCCGACACGCCGTCCTGGGATTCCGGGCAGATGCGCGCGGCCTTCATCGGCGAGCGAGCCGGCATGATGAACGAGGGCGAGCACATCTACGTGCCGGTGCACGAGCAGGTGCCCTACGAGAGCGGCAAGTGGACCTTCGAGCGGCTGGCGACCCGCCCCGGGCAGACCGAGGAGCATCGGCAGACCGGCTTCGCCTTCCCCTATATCGTCACCTCGGCGAACGAGGACGAGGAGGCGGCGATGCTGGCGCTCGAGTATCTGGCGCGCCCGGATTTCGCCAAGCAGGTGGCGATTCGCTACCAGCCGACGACCAATGCCGCCGTCGCGGACGATCCGGAATACCTGGCAGCCAAGCCCTGGGCGCAGGACATTCTGCCGTTGTCCTCCAACCTCTTCAACCTGCCGACGCACCCGACGCGCGCCATTCAGGTCTATGACGTGCTGCAGGAGCTCAGGGACCGCATGGTCTCCGATCCGGGTGCCGATGCCGCCGCATTGGCGAGCGAGTACCAAGCGAAGCTCAACACGGCCGCCGGCCTCTAGCCGAACGGCCTCTAGCCGGCCGGTCTCTGGCCGCTCGGTCTCTTACTCGAAGCTTGCGCCCGGGCGGGGTGGGTCGGCGCTGACCCGCCCTGTTCCGGGACCGGCTCCGGCTTCGCTTTCGGCAGGGTTGCGCGGGATAGGATCGCCATGAGCACGACGGCTGTTCGCACCGGTACACCGCCCACGGCGCGCGAGCGTCTCGGCGATTTCGGCTGGGGCACCGTGCCCTATCTGATGGTCATTCCGGGGCTCGCCTTCGTCCTCGGCGTGCTCGGCTACGCCGTGGCCGGCGGCTTTTGGTTGTCCCTGCACGAGACCGACATGTTCTTGATGAAGACCTATGTCGGCCTGCAGAACTATATCGCCGTCTTCAACGATCCGCGCTTTCAGGCCTCACTGGTGCGCACCATCGTCTTCGTGATCGCCAGCATCGCGCTCGGCATCGCCATGTCGATGATGTTCGCGCTCACCCTCTATCACGTCGGCTTCGGCAAGCGCTTTTTCCGCGGCATGAGCCTGGTGCCCTATTTCGTCTCGGGCATCGCGGCCGCGGTGATGTTTCGCTTCGTCTTCACGACCAGCGGCGGTTTCGTCAATTACGTGCTGCAGCAATTGGGCCTGCACACGCCGTCCTGGCTGGGCGACCCCTATCTCGCCTTCATGGTCTCGGTCCTGGCGAATTGCTGGTTCATGGTGCCATTCGCGACGCTGATCCTCCTGGGCGGGCTGCAGACGGTCGACAAGGAGATCTACGACGCCGCGACCATCGACGGTGCCGGGCCGGTGCAGACCTTCTTCAAGATCACCCTGCCGATGATCAAGCCGATGATGGGCGTCAGCCTGATCTGGGTCTCCTACATCAGCTTCAGCACCTTCGACATCATCCTGGCACTGACCGCCGGCGGGCCACAGCGGGCGACCGAGGTGGTCTCGATGTACATGTACCAACTGGCGTTCCTGCAGCTCGATTTCGGCCAGGGGGCCGTCTTGATGGTCGTGCTCTTGCTGTTCAACACGGTGCTCAGCCTGTTCTACATCTACTTCTTCGTGCTCGCCGACAAGCGCACGGAAAAGGGGAACTGAGCCATGGCCACTCTCACCCGCGGCGGCGAGACCGCCATGATCGGCCGCGAACCCGGCTTCTTCGATGCCCTGATGGCCCGCTTCGGACGGGTGATCCTGATCGGCCTGCCCTTGGCGTTCCTCGTCATCTGGACGATGGTGCCGTTGATCTGGGCGCTTCTGGCCTCCTTCAAGGAACCGTTGGAGATCTACGAGTCGCGCTCGTTCTGGCCGCGCAACCCGTCGCTCGATGCCTACTGGACCGTCCTCGGCATGGACGGCTTCGGCAAGTGGATGTTCAACAGCATCCTGGTCACGGTCGTCGCCACCATCGTGCCGTTGATCTTGAGCATCATCGCGGCCTATGCCTTCGCCCGTTACCTCTTTCCGTTCCGGCATGTCCTATTGCTGCTCTACCTGGTGCCACGGATCATTCCGCGGGTCAGCCTGATCGTGCCCTTGAACGATTTGATGACCGATCTGGGTCTCATCAACACCTATTGGGTTCTCTACATCACCTATATCGCTTCCGCCGTGCCGCTCGCCACCTGGATATTGGTGGGCTTCTTCAAGGCGGTGCCGCGGGAGATCGAAGAGTCGGCCACGATCGACGGGGCCAATATGTGGAACCGGCTGCGCTACGTGATCCTGCCGATCGCCTGGCCCGGGGTGGTGACCGCGGCGGTGCTCTGCATTCGCGAGGGCTGGAACGAGTTCGCCTTCGTCCTGGCGCTGGTCACCGAGACCGGGATGCGCACCCTGCCCTACGCGCTCTACATGCTGAAGGACTCGATGGGGGTGCAGGACTACGCCGTCTACAACGCCTTTACGATTCTCACCGTGCTGCCGCTCCTGGTCGTTTACCTGCTCCTCGAGCGGCGCGTGGTCGACAGTATCGTATCTGGTGCTGTAAAATAAGGATCAGGGGAACAGCGCATGGCTGAAGGTTACGTCGAGTATAGCGGGCTCAAGAAAAATTTCGGGGCCGTGCCGATCCTCCACGGCATCGATCTCAAGATCGACGAGGGTGCGTTCGTCGTGCTGGTCGGCCCCTCGGGTTGCGGCAAGTCGACATTGCTGCGGATGACCGCGGGCCTGGAATCGGTCACCGACGGCGACATCAAGATCGCTGGGCGGCTGGTCAACCGGGTGCATGCCAGCAATCGCGGCATCGCCATGGTTTTTCAGTCCTATGCGCTCTACCCGCACATGTCGGTCGACGAGAACCTCGCCTTCAGCCTGAAGATGCGCAAGACTCCGCTCGAGCGGATCGCCGAGGCGATCAAGGGGGCGGCCGGCATTCTCAAGCTCTCGCCGCTCCTCGACCGGCTGCCGGCGCAGCTTTCGGGTGGTCAGCGGCAGCGGGTGGCGATGGGCCGGGCCCTGGTGCGCGAGCCCGCGGTCTTTCTCTTCGACGAGCCCTTGTCCAATCTCGATGCCAAGCTCCGGGTCGAGATGCGGGCCGAGATCAAGGCGCTGCACCAGCGGCTCGCGACTACCACCATCTACGTCACCCACGACCAGATCGAGGCCATGACCATGGCCGACACGGTCGTCGTCATGCACGACGGCAGGATCGAGCAGGTGGGTGATCCCTTGGCGATCTACGACCGGCCGGAAAACCTCTTCGTCGCCGACTTCCTCGGCTCGCCGGCGATGAACCTGCTCGACGGCAAGGTGGTGGCGACCGACTATCCCGATCAGCCGCGCGCGGTCGAGGTGGCGCCGGGCGTGCTCTTGCCGATCCCGGGCGGGGCTGCGGCCGAGCCGGGGCAGAGCGTCGTCTACGGCGTTCGTCCGGAACACGTGGCGCTGGTCGGCGAGGATGCCGGCGAGCCGGTGACCATGACCCTGGTCGAGCCCGCCGGCTGGGAGACGCATCTGCATGCCGATCTCGCCGGGCTCTCCTTGCGCATCCTCTCGGTCGAGCGGGTGGGCGCCAAACCCGGCGATCGGGCGGGTATCCTGATCGATCCCGAGCGCGTCCATCTCTTCGACCGGGCCACCGGCCGGCGGCTTTGACAGGCCCGCTTGACCGCCACCCGAGCAACGGGTCGGCCTAGCCCCTTCCCTCTTCGACCTTGGAGGTTCGTCCATGTCGCGCAGCCTGCCTGCGGCGCCAGCACCCGAGCGCCTTGCCCCCGAGCGGCTGGCCAATGCCATCCGGGCCTTGACCATGGATGCGATCGAACAGGCGCAATCGGGCCATGCCGGTCTGCCGATGGGCATGGCCGAGGTGGCCGTGGCCCTTTTCGGAACGAGCCTGGTCTTCGATCCGGAGGCACCGGAATGGCCGGATCGCGATCGCTTCGTCCTCTCCGCCGGGCACGGCTCGATGCTGCTCTACAGCGTCCTGCATCTCACCGGCTATCCGGGCTTCGACATCGAGGCGATCCGGCAGTTCCGCCAGTGGGGGTCGCTGGCCGCGGGCCATCCGGAGGTCGAGCAGGCGCACGGTATCGAGACGACCAC
>JAABSG010000058.1 GCA_011390475.1 Geminicoccaceae bacterium
CGGGCGCGGCGGTCGCTGGCTGCGGAAACGGGCTGGTCGAGGATAGCGGTCATAAACGCTCCATTGGCTCCGACAATCAGACGTCGGACCGAACATGATCTATCGATGGTGGGCCTTTGGGCAAGGCTCGTGGCGATGCCCTTGTCGACCGTCGCCGTCGGGCTGGTCTGGCAGCGACGCTCGGCGTATCATTCGCCGAAGGGGCCGTTGGGGCTGTCTTGAAAGCGTCATTGGCCTGGGCTAGCTTACGAGCGTCGTTCGAATCTGATGTCGATGGAACCATCGAGTAGGTACATGTCGTTCGAGAATCGCCTTCATCTCGAGAGTAGGCTGGACTGATGCGCCAGCCGGGCACAACGACCATGTCGCTGTCCGCCTTCCCGGCCCTGGTGCTCAACGCCGACTACCAACCGCTCAGCTATTTCCCGCTCTCCCTCTGGAACTGGCAAGAAACGATCAAGGCGATTTTTTTGGATCGCGTTGCGGTCGTTCAGCATTACGACCGGGTGGTCCGCTCACCCGGCCACGAGTTCCAATTGCCGAGCGTCGTCGCCCTGAAGGAATACATCCCGCAGACGCGCCGGCCACCCTTTACTCGGTTCAATGTCTTTTTGCGCGACCGGTTCACTTGCCAGTATTGCCAGACTGGGCTGCCGGCGCCAGAACTCACCTTCGATCACCTGATCCCGCGCTCGCGCGGCGGCAAGACGAGCTGGCAGAACATCGTCACCGCCTGCAATCGCTGCAATCTCCGAAAAGGCAGCCGGCTGCCGAACGAGTGCAAGATGCACCCGATGCAGCCGCCGCAAATGCCGTCGCCGCACCAGCTGCAGCGCAACGGCCGCTCGTTCCCGCCCAACTACCTGCACGAGAGTTGGCGCGATTATCTCTATTGGGATACCGAGCTCGAACCGTGATCGACCTGCAGTTGTGGCTAGCCTGACGCGCGATAAGTCGCTATGACTATTCAATGCATGCGCGAGACGAAGTGACGGCGGCACGCGCCGAACTCGACCGGTGGCTATATGCCGCGGGCCACGATCTGGCCGAGCCCGCCCGGACCATCAAGAGCTTCCTGGCGCTGCTCGAGCGGCGGCACGAGGCGGCGCTCGACAACGACGCGCGTGCGTATGTCGGCTTTGCCGTGGACGCCGCTTCCAGGCTCGAGGCGATGCTCGACGCCCTTTTGGAATTGGGTCGGATCGGCAACGAGCCCTGCCCCGAAGCGCAGGTCGACCTCGGCGCGGTCGTCGATTCGGTGCTAGCGCGCCTCGCACCTCGACTGGACGAGACCGGTGCTCGGGTCGAGATCGAAGCACTGCCATCGGTCACCGGCAGCGCCAAGCTCTGGCGCCGCCTCTTCAGCATCCTGATCGAGAACGCACTGCTCTATCGGGGTAGCGCGCCGCCGCTGATCCGCATCGCGGGCGACGGGGTGCGGCTCACCGTCGCCGACAACGGCATCGGCATCGAGCCCCGCTTCCACGCCCGGATCTTCGAGCCCTTCCAGCGCCTGCATACACGGGATGCCATCCCGGGATGCGGGATGGGGCTCACGATTGCGAGGCGGATCGCGCAACACCTGGGTTCCACGCTCGACGTCGAGGCGGCCGAGGGTGGCGGCAGCGTTTTCGTCGTCACCCTGCCCAAAGCTCAAGTGGCGCCGTAGGCGGCCAGCGCCCGGGCGCGTGCCGTCTTGTGCTCGACGATCGGCTCCGGCCGAGGCGCCTCTCCCAGCCAGCGCCGGCGATAGGCACCGTCGGGGTCGAACTTCTGGGCCTGGGCCATGGGATCGAAGATGCGCACGAAACCTTGCGCATCGGCCCCGACGCTCGCCGACCATTGCCAGCCCATGGCGTTGTTGGCGAGATCGGCGTCGACCAGCGTCTCCCAGAACCAGCGCTGGCCCTGGCGCCAGTCGATCAGGAGATGCTTGGTCAAGAAGGACGCGGTGACCATGCGCGCCCGGTTGTGCATCCAGCCCGTGGCCCAGAGCTGCCGCATCCCCGCATCGACCAGGTCGTAGCCCGTCTCGCCCTGCTGCCAAGCGCGGAAAGCTTTTGGATCGCCCCGCCAGGGGATCGCGCGGCGGTCGGCCATCAGCTCGCGCTCGGGCAGGCCGGGCTCGCGGAAGAGGAGAAACGTCGCGTATTCACGCCAGGCAAGCTGGCGAATGAAGGCGAAGCTCCGGCCTTCCGGCACCGCCCGCAACACCGCCGCCGGGCCGATCTCGCCTGCCGCCAGATGCGGCGAGAGGCCCGAGACATGGTCCGCCGCCAGGAGATGCCGGCCCTTGCCGTAACGGCCGACGCCCGCCTGGACGAAGCGCTCGAGTCGGGCCAGCGCCGCCGTCTCGCCGACCGACCAGGATGCGGTGAGCTTCGGCGTCCAAAGTGGCGCATCCGGAGCCATGAGATCGAGCGGGTTGCTCTCGAGCTCCGGCGTCTCGAGCAGCTCCGGTGCGGGCAGTGGCGGCGGCGGCTCGAGGAGGCCCTGCCAGCGCTCGAAGAACCGCGAGAACGAGCCCGCAGGCCCATCGACCTGCATCGGTTCGACCAGGACCGCTGCCTTGAAGCTCCTGGCCTCGATGCCGGCCGCCCGGAGTGCTGCCTTGATGCCTGTGTCCTGCGCGATCCCGGCTGGCGTGTAGCGGCGGTTCCAGAAGACGGCATCGGCACCCGATGCGCCAATGACAGCCTCCAGGACGCCGAGGCTGTCGCCCCGGCGGCGCACCAGCCGGCCGCCGCGCTCGGCGAGCGAGGCCTCCAGTGACGCCAAGCTCTGGGCCAGCCACCAGCCCGCGGCCGCGCCCGGACGCCAGTCGCCGTGCGCCACGTCGTCCTGGATATAGAGCGGGATCACCGGACCGCCCCGGGCTTCCGCGGCCGCCAGCGCCGGGTTGTCGGCGAGCCTGAGATCCGAGCGCAGCCAGACGATCGAGGGCCGGCTCATCGCCCGTCCAGCCGATGCCGCCGCCAATCCGGCGGGTCCGGGTCGAGGTGTTGGTGAGCCACGCGAAAAACCCGAGACTCGCCCAGCATGTAGGCGGCGAAGCCCGACCGGAAGAGGCCCTTGATGGCGGGATCGAGGACGTTGAGCCCGCCCGTATAGGCGCCGAAGGCGGGCAGCACCAGGAGATCGGAATCGGCCGCGAAGCAGGGCCGCGTCGCTTTTCTGGCCCCCTGGACGAGCCGCGCCTTGGGGTGGAGATGGCCAGCGATGACGGCGCGGCCGTCCACTTTGCCGTCTGGGAGGTGCAGAAGGTGCAGCCCGCCGAGGTCGAGTGCGGCCAGGCTTTCGCCGGCGAGGCCTGCGGGCGGGTCCGGGTCGTGATTGCCCCTGATCCAGAGCCAGGTTCGGCCCTTTGCCAGGGCCGTGAGCTCGCGTCGATCCTCGGCCGCGAGGCCGGCGGCACCGGCGCGGTCGTGAAAGGCGTCGCCCAGGCTCACCACGGTCCGCGGCCGGTACCGTTCGATGGCCCAGCCCAACCGGCGGAGCGTCCGGGCGGTATCGTAGGGCGGCAGCAGCGTGCCGCGCCGGGCAAACGCGCTGCCTTTTTCGAGATGGAGGTCGGCCACGACCAGGGTCGCCTCGGCCTCCAGCCAGAGCACGCCCAGGGGGTCGAGCGTCGATGCCTCGCCACCGAAGTCGAGCCTGGTGCCGAGCCCCTCCATCAGGCCAGCACCTCGCCCGTAACGGGATCCGCCATTGCCTCGGCGACCAGGCTGGCCGTCAGTTCGTCCAAGGTCTCGTCGCTCTCACCGCCGGCCACGAACTCGCGACCGATAGTGGCGATGATCGAGACGGCGAAGGGCGAGATGCGCTCTAGCTTCTGGTGGCGGATGCGCCCCTCGACGCTGGTCAAAAAATCGGCGAGCCGGCGGACATCGGTCAAGCTCGCCGCTGCTTCCATTCGGGCGGCACGCAAGAGCACGTGGTCGGGCTCGTATTTGCGCAGCACGTCGTAGATCAGATCGGCGTTGAAGGTGACCTGCCGGCCGCTCTTCTCCTGACCCGGCTGGCGCCGCTCGATCAGCCCGGCCACCACCGCGCAGTTCCTGAAGATGCGCTTGAGCATGCTGCTCTCGGCGGTCCAGGTCTCCAGATCGTCGCCCAGCATGTCGACATCGAAGAGGGCCTCGACATCGGGGCATTCGCCGAGGCTCCAGGTGGCGATACAGTAGTCGGAGGCAACGAAGCCCAGAGGCCGCGCCCCCATCCGCTCGAGCCTGCGGGTCAAGAGCATGCCCAAGGTCTGGTGCGCGTTGCGGCCGACGAAGGAATAGGCCACGAGATAGTGTCGTCCGCCGCGCCAGAAGCTCTCGACCAAGAGCTCGCCCGTCGCCGGCAGGCGCGATCGGCGCCGCTGGATATCGAGCCATTCCCGGACCGGCTCTGGAAGGGCGTGCCATGCCTCGGGATGGGCCAGAATGTCTCTGACGCGGTCAGCCAGATGGCTGGACAGCGGCAGGCGGCCGCCGGCATAGGCCGGAATCTTGGGCTCGCCGGCCTTCTTCGCCGGACTCGCGATCACCTCGTTGTTGCGAATGCCCTCGAAGGCGAGGAGCCGGCCGGCGAAGAGGAAGGTATCGCCGGGGGTCAGCATCGAGACGAAATACTCCTCGATCTCGCCCAGTGACCGGCCGCGGCCGAGCTTCACCCGCATCACCGGCGCCTCGACGATGGTGCCGATATTCATCCGATAGCCGCGCACCAGACGCTTGTCGGTGAGCCTGAAGAAACCGTCGGTGCCGCGCTCCAGCCGCCGGTAGCGCTCGTACTGGCCGAGCGCGTAGCCACCGGTCGCGACGAAGTCGAGCACGGCGTCGAAATCGGCGCGGGACAGATCGGCATAGGGCTGCGCCAGGCGCACCTCGGCGTAGAGCGTATCGCCCTCGAACGGGCCGCTGCAGGCGACACCGGTGATGTGCTGGGCCAAAACGTCGAGTGCCGGGATCAGCTGCGGTGCGCCGTCGAGCGTACCGGCACGCACGGCATCGAGGGCGGCTTGGCATTCGAGCACCTCGAAGCGATTGGCGGGCACCAGCACCGCCCGGGACGCCTCGTCGAGCCGATGATTGGCGCGGCCGATCCGTTGCAGCAAACGCGACGAGCCCTTGGGGGCGCCCACCTGGACGACGAGATCGACATCGCCCCAATCGATGCCGAGGTCGAGCGACGAGGTGCAGACCACGGCCCGAAGGGCGCCTTTGGCCATCGCGGCCTCGACCTTGCGGCGCTGGTCGACGGCCAGGCTGCCATGATGCAAGGCGATCGCCAGGTTCGCGTCGTTGACCCGCCAGAGTGCCGCGAAAAAGAGCTCCGCCTGGGCCCGGGTATTGACGAAGACCAGCGCCGTCCGGACAGCCTGGATCCGCGCATAGACGGATTCTGCCGCATAGAGTGCGATGTGGCCGGACCAGGGCATGCGGCCGTCGGGCAGCTCGATCTCGATCGAGGGATCGGCGCCGGGATCGGCTTCCACGATCTGGGATCGCTCGGATCTCGGGGTCAAGAAACGCAGGAGTTGCCGGGGATCGGCGACTGTCGCCGACAATCCCACGAAACGCGCCTCGGGCGCAAGACCACGCAGCCGGGCCATGCCGAGGGCCAAGAGCGCGCCGCGCTTGCTCTCGGCGATGCTGTGCAATTCGTCGAGAACGACGCAGCGCAGGCCGGCGAAATAGGCCTTCGCATCCTCGTAGCTGAGCAAAAGCGCCAGTGATTCCGGGGTCGTCAGGAGGATATGCGGCGGGTGGGTGCGCTGGCGTCTGCGGCGATTGGCCGGGGTGTCCCCGGTGCGCACGGCAAAGCTCACCGGCAGCGCCATTTCCTCGATCGGCATCGCCAGATTGCGGGCGATGTCGGTAGTGAGCGCCTTCAACGGTGAAACGTAGAGCGTGTGCAACCCCGGGGCCGGGTCCCGGGCGAGATCGATCAGGCTCGGCAGAAAGCCGGCCAAGGTCTTGCCGCCGCCAGTGGGGGCGATGAGCAGCGTATCGATCCCACCAGCGGCTGCCTCCAGCATGGCGAGCTGATGCGGCCGGGCCTGCCAGCCCCGGTTCTCGAACCAACTCGGGAAGGGCTCGGGCAGCAGAACATCGGTCACCCGGAGAGGGCCCGAAGAAAATCGCCAGCGTTAAGCAAATGGCAGGACTCGGGTGGCATTCTAGCCGCTCGAGCCGGCTGGCTCGATGGATGGGCAACCTCGCTCTGAGACCACTGGTCGGCGGACATGAATGCGCTCTGGTTGATTGTTTTCGGGGCAGCGGCGGCTGCGATGCTGATCGCCGCCCTCTACGCCAAGCCGATATTGGCCGCGGGCAGCGCTTTTTCGAGCCCCGGCCCACTGCCGCTTCCCGGCCGCTACTTCGGCCGTCGCTTCAAGCGCTGGTGGCGGGATGCCATCGGCGTCGTACCCGCGCCGCCGACCGGACCGCCGCTGCGCCTTCGGGCGTGGCCGATTCTCGACCTCAAGGCCGGCTGCCTCGCCGGCCTGCTGCTGGAGCCACGCCCCGAACAGGGCGGCGAGGCCGGAGCGCAAGCGGGCGATCTGGTGTGCCTGGAGCGGGCGGTCGCGCACGGCCGGCGGCTGGGCTGGCGCCATTCGAGCACCGCGGTGATCGTACCGGTGGCCAATCTGGACAGCCTTCTCGGCAACCCGCGCGGCAGTGCCTGGACAACGCTGGAGCGCTATAGCGGCGACGCAGTGGCGACCGTCCCGCCGCTCGTGCTTCTGGTCGACGATCTAGGCGCATTGCCGGACGAGGCGATCGCGAACCGGCTCGCCCGGTTGCGGGTCGGCATCGCCCTGGCGGCCGACCGGCTGCCAGAAGCCGGCAGCCTGCCGGCCGTGGTCGAGCGGGTCTTCGTCGGGGCTGCCACGGCCCTCGACACGCTCGCGATGGCGCGGGCGCTGCACGCGGCCGGCCGCCGGGTCGTCGTCACCGGCGTTCTCGACATGTCGCAGCTCGAACGCCTGGCCAAATCCGGCCTGCACTTCGCCACCGGGCCGGTCTTCGGCAGGGCGCCGGTGGTCCAATGACGACGTGCTGCGAGGCCGCCTCGAAGCGGTCAGAAAAGACCTTCGACGGCGCCCGCCTCGTCGAGCCGGATGCTGTGCGCCGCAGGGCTCCTGGGCAGGCCCGGCATGGTCATGATCTCGCCGCAGACGACGACCAGGAACTCCGCCCCACCGGAGAGGCGGACCTCGCGGATCGGCACGACATGGCCAGTGGGCGCACCCTTGAGGTTGGGGTCGGTCGAGAAGCTGTACTGGGTCTTGGCGACGCAGATCGGAAAATGGCCGTAGCCCGCCTCGTCGAGCTCGCGAAACCGCGCCCGGACGGTCTTGTCGGCGATGATGTCCGCAGCACCGTAGATCTCGGTCGCGATCGTCCGCAGCTTGGTCCAGAGCGGCATGGCGTCCGGGTAGAGGTGGCGAAAGCCGAGGCCGTCGCGTTGATGCGGCGTATCGGCGAGGTCGGCCACGAACCGGGCGAGCTCTTCGGTGCCGGCAGAGCCGTTCGCCCAGTGCGAGCAGATGATCGCCTCGACCCCGAGCTCGCGACGGCAGTAGTCCTGGATCAGCGCATGCTCGGCGCCGGTGTCGGTGACGAACTGGTTGATCGCGACCACCGCCGGCACGCCGAACTTGCGCACATTGGTGACGTGCCGGGCGAGGTTGGCGAGCCCGGCCTCCAGCGCTTCGAGATTCTCGGTCGCGAGCGCGTCCTTGCCGACCCCGCCATGCATCTTCAGTGCCCGGACGGTGGCGACGATGACGGCGGCCGCGGGCTCGAGCCCGGCCTTGCGACATTTGATGTCGAAGAACTTCTCGGCCCCGAGATCGGCACCGAAGCCGGCTTCCGTGACGACATAGTCCGCGAGCTTCAGGGCCGTTCGGGTCGCCATCACCGAGTTGCAGCCATGGGCGATATTGGCAAAGGGGCCGCCATGGACGAACGCCGGGTTGTTCTCGAGCGTCTGCACGAGATTGGGCATCAGCGCATCCTTGAGCAGCACGGTCATCGCCCCGGGCGCCTGAAGGTCGGCAGCGGTGACCGGCCGCTTGTCGCGGGTGTAGGCGGCGACCATGCGTCCCAGCCGGCGCTCGAGATCCTGGATGTCGGTGGCGAGGCAGAAGACGGCCATGACCTCCGACGCCACGGTGATGTCGAAACCGTCTTCGCGGGGAAAGCCGTTGGCGACACCGCCGAGGCTGGAGACGATCGAGCGAAGCGCCCGATCGTTCATGTCGACGACCCGGCGCCAGGCGACCCGGCGCTCGTCGATCTGCAGCTGGTTACCCCAGTAGATGTGATTGTCGAGAAGGGCCGCCAGCAGGTTGTGGGCAGAGCCGATGGCGTGAAAGTCGCCGGTAAAGTGGAGGTTGATCTGCTCCATCGGCACGATCTGGGCGTAGCCGCCGCCGGCAGCCCCGCCCTTCATGCCGAAGCAGGGCCCGAGCGACGGCTCGCGCAGGCAGATCATCGCCCGCTTGCCGATCTTGTTAAGCCCGTCGCCGAGGCCGACCGTGGTCGTGGTCTTGCCCTCGCCCGCGGGCGTAGGGTTGATGGCGGTGACCAGGATCAACTTGCCGTCGGGGCGGTCACGCAGGCTTTCGATCCATCCCAGATCGAGCTTGGCGATATGCCGGCCGTGCGCGTGCAGGGCCGTCTCGGGAATACCGAGCGCCTCGCCCACCGCCTGGATCGGCCGCATCGCCGCCGCCCGTGCTATGGCAATATCGCTCATGACCTCAGCCATCGACAGACCCCTTGGTTGCATGTCTCGACGCGCACCGCCCGACCCATTGGTCGGCGCCCGCCAAAAGAACGTCGTCCGCACCGTCTGCCTACCGAAAAACGCGTCACATTGTGCCCAGATTCCGCCGGGAGCCTCGCCGGTCGCCGACCGAGGTGCCGCGAGGACAGCAGGCGCCGCGCAGCGTGATCGGCCAACGCACCGCCCGGTTCGACCAACCAGCCCGAGGCTCGGGCGGGAAATGACGGCACGGGGTGTCGAGCAACAGTCGTCGGCCGAGCTCGATCGTGTGGTCGAGAAGGAACACTCGAGGTATTCAACCTGAAGCTGTCTTATTGAAAAACTTGATAATCGCTGGTTTATTGCCCAGCATATCGTAAACGGGTTGACCGAGCCGCTGAGAGCGCCGTAGCGACAATCCCAGAGGAAAGGGCGGATCAGCGAGGCCCGACCGTTGTTGGTGGGCGGCAACGGGATCAACGAGGCACAAGGACCGCATGTGGCAGCGATGATCGACGATGATCGAGACGGTAAGCCACAAGCCGACGGCCGGCATGGCCGATCCCGAGCCAAGGACCAGCACCAACTCCTGATCGCCTTCGGCGTCGTCAATGCGATTGCCGCCGTGGCCGTGCATCTGGTGGCCGGCGCGACGCTGCCACTCCTGCCCTTCCTGCTGCTCTCCCTGGTCGCCGTGGCCTATGGTCTCGTCGGGCAGGCCCCCTCCGGCAGTGGCCAGGGAGCAACTGTAGCGCTGGCCACACCGCCGGGTCGCGACTTGCAGCTGCGCCGCCTCGAGGGAGCGTCCGGCGAGCCGAGCGTGCCGGTCGTCCCGCTCTACCGGCAGCCCAACGCCTTGCGCCGTCACCGGGTGCTCGATCCCTTGACCGATCTGCCGGGCCGCGACTGCCTCGCTGCCAGCCTGGCACGGCTGATCGACGAAGCGCAGGGGCAGGACGAGCAGCTCGCGCTGATCGCCTTCGACATCGACCGGATGAAGGACATCAACGGCATCCACGGCTATGCCGTGGGCGACCAGCTGCTGCGCATCGCCGCCCGCAGGCTCGAGGGCATCGCCCGGGACGGTGTCTTCCGCCTCGACGGCGACCGCTTCGTCATCATCCGCCGGGGTGTTGCCGGGATCGCCGATGCCGAGATCGCCGCCGTTGCGGCCCTCGATCGGATCGCCCGACCGATCCGGCTCGGCAAGGCCACCAAGCAGGAGATGCGCCCCTCGGCGAGCGTCGGCATTGCCCTCTATCCCGATCACGGTGGTGATTTCGAGGCCTTGATGCGCTGTGCCGAGATGGCGGTCGACGACGCCAAGCGGGCGGGCGGGCGCCGCTGCCGCCTCTTCGATCGCGGCATGATCGTCGCCATGCAGTTCAGGAAGGACATGGAGCGCGACCTCCTGGAGGCGATCGAGGCGGGCGACCTCACCCTCCACTACCAGCCGCAGATCGACCTCGCGAGCGACCGTATCATCGGGGTCGAGGCGCTGATGCGCTGGACCCACAAGGAGCGTGGCCTGATCCCGCCGACCACCTTCATTCCGATCGCCGAGGCCTCGGGTCTGATCAAGCCGATGGGCACCTGGCTGATCCACGAGGCCTGCCGCACCGTCAAGACCTGGCAGACGATGGGCCTCGACGTCGCCATGGCGATCAACATCTCGGCTGCTCAACTCCGCCAGCAGAACCTGCCCGAGATCGTCGCCGACGCGTTGGCCGAGAACGGCGTCGACGCCTGCCGGCTCGAGCTCGAGCTCACCGAGAGCCTCTTCGTCGATCCCTCCGAGCTGATGATGCGCCGCTCGCTCGAGCACCTCGCCGAGATGGGCGTCGGCCTCGCCATCGACGATTTCGGCACCGGCTACTCGTCGCTGGCCTACCTCAAGCGATTGCCGGTCCAGAAGATCAAGATCGACAAGTCCTTCACCCAGGGCATCGGCCGCGAGGAAGTGGACGAGGCGCTGGTCAAGGTGATCATCCACCTCGCCCGAACCTTCGGCAAACGCGTCCTCGCCGAAGGAGTCGAAACCCCGGCCCAGCACCGCTTCCTCGTCCAGGAGGGCTGCGACGCGGCACAAGGCTACCTCTTCGCCAAGCCCGTCCCCTTCGCCGCCTGCACCCGCCATCTCGAAGAGGACGCCGAGCGGTATGGCCGTGCCGACGCGATCCGCGCCACGGCGGGCTGAGGAGAATGAAAGGCGGGGAGGCTGGCCTCCCCACAGATGGGGTAATCGCTCGAGGGCGGCTACTCTCGCCTGTGATGATCCATCGCGGCATCGGCCGCCTGGGGCGGTCGTGCCAGACAGGAAGAGTAGCCGTGCAGCAGTATGTGGCGTTCGACGTGTCGAAGTAATCGAGCGAGGCGGTGATCGTCGGCGAGACCGGGAAACGGCTGGTGAGCCGCAAGGTGGCGACGGATCCTTCGGCGATGGCGGCGTTCGTGGCGAAGCGTGGAACGAACGTCGTGTCAGTCGGCTTCGAGGCAGGGCCTTTGTCGAGCTGGCTCTATCACGAGCTGAAGGACGCGGGTCTGCCGGTGGTCTGCATCGATAGTTGGCGAGCCCGGGCAGCGTTGTCGGCGCGCTTAAACAAGACCGACCGGACCGATGCCTCGAGTTTGGCCGACTTGTTGCGGTGCGGCTTTCATCATCCGCTCTACGTCAAGAGCTATGCGGCGCACGAGGTGCGGGCCATGCTGAAGGCCCGCTACAGCCTAGTGGCCCAGCGGCGGACACTACAGAACACGATTCGCGGTCTGCTCGAGACCTTCGGCTTGGTCCAGGCCAAGGGAGCGGGCGGGCGGTTTGCAGTGCTGGTCGAAGACGCGCTCGAAAGCCGGCCGTCGCTGCGCGCCTCGATCGAGCCCCTGCTCAGGGTCTGGCAAGCCACCCGCGAAGCGGCCGCCGCGATGCATCGCCAATTGCGCGCGATGGCCAGGGCCGATGTCGACTGTTGTCGGTTGATGACCATGCCCCTCCAGGGCCTGCTGGCCGCGTCCCTTCCAGGGATCGGATCAATGGCCTCCTGGCCTTCGATGGCGTCGGCCCGATCCCCCGTGGGGCTGCGGGGACCCCGCGGCCCCGCATGGGCCTTGGCTTTCACGAGCGCCATCGACGACCCGTCCCGCTTTCGCGACAGCCGGGCCGTCGGCGCCTATTTCGGCCTCACGCCGAGCCGCTATCAATCGGGGAAGTTTGACCACATCGGCAAGATCTCGCGCGCCGACGACGGCTTCATGCGCTCGCTGCTCTTCGAGGCGGCACAATGCCCGGCGTTTCGCAGCGCCAAGGCACCCGCGCTGAAAGCCTGGTTCGAAGCGCTCGCCGCAAGGATCTGCCGCAAGAAAGCGCTGGTCGCGCTCGCCCGAAAGCGCGCGGTGATCCTGCACGCCATGGCTGGTCCACGGCCGCGACTTCGACGAGACCATCCAGGCGACGGCAGCCGCCGCCTGAACCGAGCTCCCGCGAGCCCCGCCACCAGCGCCGAGCGCGGCCGGGTCAGCGGGCAGGCCGCCAGCTGGACAAGGGGGGCGCCGATCGACGAGACCGCTTCGATGGGGCTGCGACCCTGATTGCCTACTGTGGATCGCATCCCGCCCATTTCGGCCGCCGATCGATCGCAAATCATGTTGCGGCGCGCATCTGCCCGACCGCGAAGAGAACCCGGACCCCAGGCCAGCCCGAAACCGACCGTCGCCATGGTGAGACGTGGCAGGAAGAAAGAAAGGGCTTGACCGTGACGTAGCGATAAGAGAGCCCCACCGGAATTTTCCTGTGATGGATGGTCGGGCGGGGTCGCGCTTGCCTATCTGGTGGGTGGTGGGCAGATTGATCGCGACAGGTAGAGGGTGTTCATGAGAATTGCTGGGCTTTTTGCCGGTATTGGTGGTCTCGAGGTCGGGTTGGATTCGGCCGGGCACGCGACCGTCCTGACATGTGAGAGTTGGCCGCCGGCGCAGGCGGTCTTGAGGGAGCGGTTTGGGCTCGTGCCCAGCCATCCCGACGTGACGACGCTGCCGGACCTGCCCGGCGGCATCGATCTGGTCACCGCCGGCTTTCCCTGCCAGGACCTCAGCCAGGCCGGCAAGACCGTCGGGATAGGCGGCTCGCGCTCCAGCCTCGTCGATCATGTGTTTCGGCTACTCGACGGGGCACGGGTGCCTTGGGTGCTGCTCGAAAACGTCTCCTTCATGCTTCATCTCGATAGGGGGCGAGCGATGGAACGCCTCGTCCGCGCCTTCGAGGAGCGCGGCTATCGTTGGGCCTACCGCGTCGTGAATTCGCTGGCGTTCTTGCCGCAACGGCGCGAGCGGGTCTTCTTTCTGGCGAGCCGCGTGGCGGACCCGGCCGACATCCTGATGACCGACGCGGTCGAGCCGTCGACCGTCGCGACCGGGCTCGCCACGCACGCGCACGGCTTCTACTGGACCGAGGGTACGCGCGGCCTCGGCTGGGCCAGGGATGCCGTCCCGACACTGAAGAACGGGTCGACCATCGGCATCCCCTCCCCGCCGGCGATCCTCCTGCCGGACGGCCGGGTGATCCAGCCCGACATTCGCGATGCCGAACGCCTGCAGGGGTTCGCCGCGGATTGGACCGGTCCGGCCGAGACCGCCGGCAAGGCCTCGCTGCGCTGGTCGCTGGTCGGCAACGCGGTCAGTGTGCCGGTGGCCGCCTGGATCGGGCAGCGCCTGCGGGAGCCTGGCCGCTACGATCGCAGTCGCGATCGAGCGGAGGTCGCGCGAGATTCCTGGCCAAAGGCTGCGAGGTCGGACGGTCGGCGTCGGGTCACCGTCGAGATCGGCTCGTTTCCCGTCTGGCGGCCACGCCAGCCCTTGACGGATTTCCTGCGCCATCCCGGCAAGCCGCTTTCCTTGCGCGCGACGGCCGGCTTTCTCGCGCGGGCAAAGGCGAGCCGGCTGCGTTTCGAGCCGGGCTTTCTCGACCGCGTCCAGCGACACCTGGAGACCATGCTCGGCAATTCGGCAGCCCCGGCGACGGTGCGGGGTCCAGCAGGCCTGGCGCTCGGCAGCGGCTGAAGCTCGTGCCGGGTCCCTTGCTGCCGACCGATCCGGTGCGACGGGCGCTGATGCAGCGGGTGCGACAGCGGCGGACCAAGCCCGAGGACCTGGTCGCCGCCGTCCTTCGCGACCTCGGCCGGCACTACCGGCGCAACGTGCGACGTCTCCCCGGGAGCCCGGACTTCGCCAACCAGCGGCGCGGCTGGGCGATCTTCGTCAACGGCTGCTTCTGGCACCATCACAAAGGCTGCCCGCGGGGGACCATTCCGACGCGCAATCGCGCCTTTTGGCTGGAAAAGTTCGCCGCCAACCGGAAGCGGGACGCGGCGAAGATCAGGCTGTTGCGGCAGCTGGGGCTGCGCGTCGTCGTGGTGTGGGAGTGCGAAGCGCTCGAGCCGCAGCGGCTGGCGCGGCGGCTGAAGGGTGTGGCAAATGGTTGACCTTGGGAATTGTCGGCAGCTTGCGGTCGCGTTTCAAAAAAATCCGGCCCTTTAACCGGTTCTTTACACTTCCATGCTATTCAACGAGACGCCATGAGCGATCGAGGGGTCAGGCGTGTGTTCCGGATTGGCTGTCTACATGCGTTAGAGCAGTTTCATGCTGACCGTATACTTCGTCAGGCTGCGGACGATCGGTGCTCACGCAGGTTTATGGAGGTGGTCCCCGTTGCCCCGGTAAGGTTGGCGGCTCGAATAAGCTTGGTTCAGGGTTCCGTTACGCCGCCAATCTGATGCCGCTGTGGCCCGCGTGGGCCTCGTCGGGTGTTCTGCCGCCGAGTGCCGAGTGCGGGCGTTCGGCGTTGTCGTAGGTCAGCCAATTGCCGATCCCGGTTCGAGCTTCGGTGCCGGTTTCGAAGGCGTCGAGGTAGACGCATTCGTACGTCAATGACCGCCAGAGCCGTTCGATGAAGACATTGTCGAGCCAGCGGCCGCGACCGTCCATCGATACCTTCACGCCGGCGCCGATCAACAGCTCGGCGAAGCGGGGGCTGGTGAACTGGCTGCCATCGAAGGCCAGGAGGCCTTCGATCCGATCTCCGAAGGAGACGCAGCCAGCAGGCCGCGGAGGGGTCGGTGTTGAAGATCTCCGGGCGACCATATCGGGCCCCATGGCATCCTCGAGAGGGCCTCCTCGAGCGCCTCGAGGCAGAACTCGACCTCCATGCTGTTCGACAATCGTCAGGCCAGCACGAGCTATGCTCGAATTTGGTGGATGAGAGCTGAGGCGGCGTATCCTCGGTGATGTTCGAAGTCACTCGGAAGGATACGCCATCAAAGGCCAGGAGGCCTTTGATCCGATCTCCGGAGGAGACAGGGCCAGCAGGCCCCGGAGGGGAGAGGGATACCGTTGTTCGTTTGGCACGGCCAGGGTCGGGTGTCGCCGATGATCCGCTGCTGCTGGTGCTGCGGGACGGGGCGCGGCGGATGCTGCAGCAGGTGATCGAGGCCGAGGTCGTAGCGTTTCTCGGGGCGCACGCCGAGCTCGAGGATGCGCATGGCCGGCGGCGTATCGTCCGCAACGGGCACGCCCCCGAACGCGAGGTCCAGACCGGGATCGGCCCGATCGCGGTGCGCCGGCCGAAGCTCCGCGACCGCGGCGACGGTACGGGCGGCGAGCGCATCCGCTGCACCTCGAAGGTCCTGCCGCCGTTCCTTCGGCGGACCCGGAACATCGAGGAGTTGCTCCCCTGGCTCTATTTGAAGGGCGTCTCGACCGGCCAGTTCGACGAGGCGCTGACGGCGCTCCTGGGCCCCGACACGCCTGGTCTTTCGGCGTCGACCGTGCGCCGCCTGGTGGCGGCCTGGCAGCAGGAACACGAGCGCTGGCAGCGTCGCGATCTATCTGGGCGGCGCTTCGTCTACGTCTGGGCCGACGGTGTCTATTTCAGGCCACGGCTCGACCATGATCGCCAGTGCCTGCTGGTCGTCATCGGCGCCGATGCCCACGGCAACCCCCATCTTCGCCGCAGAGGGGAGCTGCTGGCCATCGAGGACGGCTACCGAGAGAGCACGCAGAGCTGGCGCGAGTCGCTGCTCCGACTGCGCGACGAGAACGGCCTGAAGGTGGATCCCGAGCTCGCCACCGGCGATGGCGGCCTGGGGTTCTGGAAGGCGCTGCACGAGATCTGGCCCAAAACCCGGCAGCAACGCTGCCCTCCGGGGCCTGCAAGGCCCCGTCCCTTTCATGGATCGGATCAAAGGCCTCCTGGCCTTTGATGGAAGCATGTGCACACCTCGAATCCCATCGAGAGCACCTTCGCCACCGTGCGGCTGCGGACCGACAAGACCAAAGGCTGCCTGTCACGCGACACCGCGCTCGCCTCTCCAGGGCCTGCTGGCCCTGTCTCCTCCGGAGATCGGCGCAAAGGCCTTCTGGCCTTTGCGGGTTGTCAAGCTCGCCAAGTCGGCCGAGCGTCACTGGCGCAAGCGCAACGGCGCCAACCGTCTCGGCCAGCTGATCCAGGGCGTCGAGTTTCGCAATGGCGAGCCCGCTCGAGACGCCGAGGAAAAAGCCGCCGCCTGACCCCGTACACCAAGATTGACCATAGCTCCGCCTCACCGGCGACCAACTGCTCGTCGGGCGACACACGATCTGTCGACAGTGCTCGTCAGCTTTCTGGACCGGCAGCCGATGGATACACCTCGTTGCGCGAACAGCGCGTGCACGTTGCAGCCGCGCGCCCTCGCCTTGAAGGATGTGTAGTTGACGGTTGTCACCGGCGGTTCTCCGGTTCGGGTCGGCTCCTGACGACCGAGCGCAATCGAAGGATCGATCGAAGACCGGGCGGCCTGCGAGCCGATCGCGGCAGGAGACCGGGCGAGCCGACCCTGCCGGCGGATGACGGATGCGATGCCGGTCCTTGCCGTGCCGGTTAGAGGATACGGCCGAGGCCGATCAGTGGTGTGAGACGTTTCGCTTTGCCGCCACGTGGCCCGGGCGGCGCCGCTACCCATCGAGGGAGCTGGACGTCGGCGACGAGACGGGTGAGGCCTCCAGCAAGGCCAGTCCGCACCATCCGGTGCAGCGCAACGGCGACCGCAAGCGCTCCGCCTGCGGCGAGGTCGCTGCCGGTGGCACCGAAGTGGTCACCCGCTCGCGGGTTCGCTGCCGTCGATCTATCCCCGCAAGCGAGGCTTCACCCGCTTCGCCGACCGCGTCTTCACCCTGCCGCCCTGATCAACCGGGCGACAGGTCCGTGATCGAACCCCGTTCCGTCTCTCCCCGAGCGCCCCCGATCCGAGGCCGAAACCGCAAGCCGAGCACCGCACTCCCGCACGCCCGACCGCCCGACCGCAGACGCCGACTTGCCTTCGGTAGTGTCGAGGACGGGCCGGTGGCTCGGATCTTCCGGCATCGCAGCGTATTCCCTCACCCGCTCATCGAACCGGACGTTCTGATTTCCCGCATCCGGCTCTCCGACCGGCTTCGCGGCAAGGCCCATGACGCGGGCGCCGAGATGGGCGCGCCGGAACTGCGACACCCCGAGCGCGCCGCACACCGCTTTCCGCAGCGAAGTGGTGGGTGGCTTGCGCTGGCACCCCCGTGAGGTCGACACGAAGCTGCCGCGACCCCCGCGCCTGGACGGGGTTGTCGATCGCCCGAAATGGGTAGCGACCTGCCACAGCTGCAATAGACGCCTCGACTGCAGGACAAACGGGTCGTTTGATCACGCGCCTGGGGCCAGATACGCTGACGAGCGGGCACCAGGAGGTCGCGCAGCTTCGCCTGCAGCCGCTGGAGGCTCGGCTTTGTTGGGCTCGCTTCCACGGGCCCGTAGCCATCCTGGCAAAAGCGGCGCGGCCCGAAGCTGTCAGCAAGGACGTCGGAGCGCTCGCACCGGGCATCCCTAGAGTATCCGTCTTCGTCAGGCCACGGACGATCGATGCTCGTCTGTTTCAGTAGGCTCCGGGCCGATCGCCCCCTTGGTGACCTTGGGCCTGCCTCGTCTCCGGTCGACCCGAAAACGCTCTGATCGACGTCTTGGTCTCGTTCCGGGCAATCCCCGGCTGCGGCATGACCCGGCATGTCGACGCCGGGGCCTCCGCTGCAGGTCCGCGGCTCGGAGCCTGTCTGCAACGTTCTTTTGGCACTGCACGAGCTCGGCAGCGAGTGGAGGCGAGGAGACGCGATCGGCCGTCTCTCGCGGCGCCGTGGCCTCCCGGTAACCCCATGGAGGCAGCGCATCGTCGGCCGCTCGAGGACGAAGCAGGTGTCACTGCCGGGTTCGACGCCACGGGTCGGTTTGCGATCGGCGCCGGCTTCGGAACATGGCTCGCCCGATGCGCTGCGTCGGGCTGCGCGCAGCGCAGCAAGGACTGTCGATCGCAAGCCTTTGAAAGACCCGGAAAAGTTCCCGGACAAGCTTCTGCGACGACGACGTCGTCGGCATAGGCCGCAACCGCCGCTCGATAGGCTTCGCCCCGTCCGATACGCTATCGATGCTGCAGAAACGGGCTCGTCTAC
>JAABSG010000059.1 GCA_011390475.1 Geminicoccaceae bacterium
GTGCAGCAGATAGACCACGGGCGCCCCGGATCCCGGCGCCCCGACGGCAATGGTGAGGTAGGGCAGCGAGCGGCCGAGACTCGGACTCCAATAGGCGGCCTCGACGATGCCGGCAGAGGAAGCCAGCGCCGGGCGGACGGCGAAAGCCGAGGCCGCGGCAAGAAGGAAGTGGCGTCGGTCGAGCATGTCGCCAGACTGCCGGCATAAAGGTAGACGTTGCAAGGACCGTCCCGATCGTCACCAACGCGGAAAGGTCACGATCGTCACATCGACGCTACCGACCGGGAGGTGAGATGCGCTCCGACACGTTCGCCGTCACGTTCCCCGTCACCTTCCAAGTCATCGAGGAGGCGGCCCTGCTGCGCCACGGCAGCGCCGCCCTCGCCGAGCGTCTGCCACGGCACCGGAGCCCGGCCGAACTCGCCGCCATCCCGGACGATCGCTGTCTTTCGACCATGACCCGCCGCATTTTTCAGGCGGGACTGAAGCACGCACTGGTCGACGAGAAATGGCCGGCCTTCGAGGCGGCCTTCGCGGGCTTCGAGCCGGCGGCCGTGGCCGGCCTGCACGACGAAGACCTCGAGGCCATGCTCGAGAACAAGAGCCTGATCCGGCACATGGGCAAAATTCTCGCGACCCGCCACAACGCGAAAGAAATGCTGGCGATCGCCGGAGAGCACGGCAGCTTCGCCCGGTTCGTCGCGGCTTGGCCGGCGACGGACGTCACCGGACTCTGGGCATTCTTGGCCAAGCGCATGAAGCAGCTCGGTGGCAACTCCGCACCCACCTTCCTGCGGATGATCGGCAAGGATACGCCGATTCCGACCGACAGTGTCGTCCGTGCGCTGAAGCATTGGGACGTCTGCAGCGGCAAGCCGACGAGCAAATCCGAGCTCGCCCGGCTGCAGGCGGCCTTCAATGCCTGGCAGATCGAGACCGGCAAGCCGCAGGCCCATCTCTCGCAGATCCTGGCGATGTCGGTGGATTGAGCCGCCGGCCGGCGAGCGCGGACTTCGGCTATTCGGCCGCCATACTCCAGCTCGCCGTCGAGCATCGCCTCGGCGACGGCCAGGAGGTCGACGACGGCGTTGTCGTGGATGTGGCGGCTGTCGGGCACGCGGGACGTCGCCGTCATGAACAACGCTTTTTCGGTCTCGGCGGCCTCGACATTGCCGAGGGCCGAATGCGCTACCGCCTCGGCATAGTGCAGCATGGCCACGTTCGAGCAGTAGAGCTCCTGGGCGATGATCGCCTGCCATTTGCCGAAGCGCACCAGAACGTGCTGCTGCATCGTGAGACAGGCTTCCAGAAAATCCGCCATCGGCGGCGATTCGATGCGCAGCACGGCCTCGGGCACCGAGGTAATCAGTTCCGCCACCGCCGCGATCGCTGGCGTGTACTGGCCCAGGAACAAGGGACCATCGATGGCGAAGTGGACGTCGTGGATCACGTAGATCAGGTAGACGCCCGGAACGTCCGCACAGGCGAGGATTCGGCGGTCGGGCACCAGCGCTTTTTTTGGTTGTAGACGAGAGATGCAGCAGCCCCGGATGGTCCCACGCCGCTGCGGTATTGTCGAAGGCACTCTCCAGGACCGTCATGACCTCCTCGGTGCCGGTGTCCGCGGCGGGCCTGCCGGTCGACAGATCCCACATCTTCCAGGGCGTCTCGGTCATGATCGCCTCGGCGAACACCGCACGGACCTCGAGATCATCGGGGTAGGCCGCGAAGACCTCGCGCATCTCGCTGGTGAAGGCCTTGTCCCAGGGCGCCATGTGCTCGATCGCCAGGGCCTGGGGAGAGCGATCCTGCAGGGCGCGGAGCATCGCCTGCTCGACCGGGCTCGCCTGTTCGGCATGCGCGAGCGTTCCCTGCATGGCGCCATGCGCCGCCGCCAGCTGCCGGCCGTGCGGGTCGCAGAGATGCCAGGGCAGGTTGTGGTTCGGCGCCAGGGCGTAGCTTTACCCCCATTGCGCCATCGCGGAGGTCGGATCATGTCCGAGCGCCTGCTGGAAGCACTCGATCGCCTCGCCGTGATTGAAGCCGAAGAGCCAGTCGAGGCCGCGATCGAACCAGAGCTGCGCGTCCGCTGACGCTGTCGTCACCTGGCGGCTGTACGGACCGCGATCGAAACAGGTCATGAGATCCCCCTGATCTGTCTGTTTTGTCTTTATTTTTTGATACCTGTTTTGGACCAAGCGGTAGCCACTTCGGCCGCCCCCGACAATTCTGGCCGGGTCGGGCGGCGAAGGTGGTCGGGACTTGCCGTGACCTCGGTCGCGACGGCGAACCTAGAGCGTTGCAACGCGCGGTTCAGGCTGCCGCGACCTCGGGGACTTCCGCGGCGACGATGGAGGCGGCCATCACCTTGTTGCGGCCGGCATGCTTGGCGCTGTAGAGGGCTTGGTCGGCGCGTCTGAAGCAGGTGTCGGGGGTCTCGCCGGGCTGCAGTTCGGCAACGCCGATCGAGATCGTCACCTTGCCGAGGTCCTGGCCGCGATTGCGCACCACGAGGCGGCTTTTCGCGATCTCGCCGCGCAGCTGATCGGCGAGCTTGGCTGCCGCTACCTCGTCGGTCTGTGGCAGGAGGACGACGAACTCCTCGCCGCCGAAGCGGGCGACCGTGTCCCGACCCTTGACCGAGCGCTTGAGCTTGTCGGCGACCAGCTTGAGCACGGCATCGCCGATCTGGTGACCGTGGCGGTCGTTGAAGAGCTTGAAGTGGTCGATATCGGTGACCAGTAGCGACAAAGGAGCGCCCGTGGCCGTCGCCTCCAGGGCCTCCTCGGCGAAGACATCGTCGAAGAGCTTGCGATTACCGAGGCCGGTCAGGGGGTCGGTGGTGGCGGCCCGTCGCGCGTTCGCCAAATCGCCTTTCAGGTCGTTGATCTCCCGGCTGTTGCGCTCGAGCTCGACCTCGAGCTTGCCGGCGCGTTGACGCATCAGCTCGGTCTGGTTCTCGAGTTCGCGGACCAGTCCCACGAGTTCGCCCGGGTCGATGACCGAGCTGATGCCGCTGCCCAGGGAGGACAGCCGCTCGCTGTAGTCGCGCGTCTGCGAGGTGGCTAGGCCCAGCTTCGAGGTCACCTCGTCGACGAGACCGCTGACCCGATCGCTCACCTGTTGGATCTGCCGGGAATGGTCGGTGCCCGCGGTATAGGTTCGGCAGAGCTCGGCCGAGCGCGCGGGGGTGAAGCCCGCCTCGCTCTTGTCGATGGCGGCGATGGCACGTCCGAGAGCGGGGTTGCCGCCGCTCTGGTGAAGGTACCAGATGGCGAAGTTCTCGGGCGTCGGCGGGATGCCGCGCGCCTGCATCGCCATCAACGCCTGCTCTGCCAACCGACTGGCCCTCACCGTCGACTCGTCGTCCATCGCATCTTCCCGCATCGATTTCCTCGTCCCCACGAGCCACAAGCTAGTCGGTAAAGATGTCGGAACGGTTAACAGCGGCGGCGATCGAACGAGAAAACGACCCGAGCCGGGCAGATTCCGCGGCTGGCCCGGAGCGGCTCGCGTGCTAAGAGCCTGGACGTTCCCAGCCACCACGCCCAGCGGAGTGCCGCCTTGCCGCCAGCGCCCATCGCCGATCTCGTGCCGGTCATTCTCGCCGGCGGCTCCGGTACCCGGCTCTGGCCCGCCAGCCGGGCCAGCCTGCCCAAGCACCTGGTCGATCTCTTCGGCGCACAGTCGCTGTTACAGACGACGGCCCGGCGAATCACGGCGATCGCACCAGCGGGCCGCCTGCTCACCGTGGCGGCGGCCGGCCAGGGTGCTCTCGTCCGCCGTCAGCTGGCGAGCCTGGAGCCGGCGCTGGCAGCGCATCTCGTGCTCGAGCCCGAGGGCCGCAACACCGCGGCCGCCGTGGCTCTGGCGGCGCTCTACGTGGCCGAGGTCTGGGGCCCCGAGGCGCTGCTTTGGGTGTGTCCCTCCGACCATCTGGTGACCGCGCCCGAGCCACTCTACGCGGCGGTCGCCGCTGGCGCCGTGGCCGCCCGGGCCGGCCGTCTGGTCACCTTCGGCATCACCGCCACCCGCCCGGAGACCGGCTACGGCTATATCGCGGCCGGCCCGCCGCTCGCCGAGGCACCGGGCGTGCTCGAGGCCAGGTCGTTCGTCGAAAAGCCGGTGCTCGAGGTGGCCCAGTCGATGCTCGAGCAGGGCGGCTATTCCTGGAACAGCGGCATGTTCCTGCTGCGCGCCTCGGCCATCCTGGCGGAGTTGGAGGCGCATGCGCCGGCGATTCTGGCGGCCGTGCGCGGCGCCATGGGGCCGGTGTGCCACGGCACCTCGGTCCTCGATCCGGCGGCGTTCGCGGCGGTGCCGGCCGAGCCGATCGACAAGGCGGTGATGGAGCGCTCGGCGGCGGTCGCCGTGGTGCCGTGCGCGCCCGGCTGGTCGGATGTCGGCTCCTGGCATGCGATCTGGGAAATCGAGAGCAAGGACGCGGACAGCAATGCGCTCGGCGGCGACGCGCGGGTGATCGGCGGGCGGGGCAATCTGGTCAAGAGCGAGAGCCGGCTGGTGGCCCTGGCGGGGGTCGACGATCTGGCGGTGATCGAGACCGCGGATGCCGTGCTGGTCGCCCGCCGCGAGGACTCCGAGACGGTCAAGGCGCTGGTCGGCGGGCTCTTGGCCGAGGGGCGGCCGGAGGCGATACGGCATCGCCACGAGCCCTTGCTCTGGGGCGTTCTCACCCGCCTGGTCGAGCGGCCGGGTTATGCCTTGCGCGAGCTGCTGATCGATGCGGGGGCCGCGGTCGAGCTGTCGGCAGCCGATTGTGCCGGCGCGCATTGGACCGTCGTCGACGGCACCCTGGAACTTTCCGTCGGCGATGGCCGAGAGCGGCGCTATTCGGCGGGCGCCAGCGTTGCGGCCGAGGCCGGCGCCGCGCATCGCCTCGTCAATGCCGGGGACGTGGCGCTCCGCCTGGTCGAGCTGCGGCTCGGCTGACGCCCGATCCGGTTCAGCTGGCCTTGACGGTGACGTAGCTGCCGGGGGCGTCCTCGATCACCTCGAGCGCACCGTCGCCGGGCTGGCGGGCCGGCACCTTGGCCCCGGGACCGGATTTGGCGCCGTTCCAGGCGGACCAGTCCTCCCACCACGAGCCCTCGTGATGCTCGGCCTTGGCGAACCAGTCGTCGGGGCTCGCCGGCAGCTCGTCGTTCAGCCAATAGCCGTATTTGCCGGAGGCCGGCGGGTTGATGACGCCGGCGATGTGGCCCGAGCCGGCCAAGACGAAGCGCTTTTGCCCCTTGAGAATCTGCGTTGCCTGGTAGGTCGCCTTCCAGGGCGCGATGTGGTCTTCCTTGGTCGAGACCCAATAGACCGGCAGGCGCAGCCGGCGGAGATCGATCGGCACGCCGCCGAGCTCGATGCCGCCCGGCTCGACCAGCAGATTCTCGTGATAGAAGCGGCGGAGATAGAAATTGTGCATCGCCGCCGGCATGCGGGTGCTGTCGCTGTTCCAGTAGAGCAGATCGAAGGGAAAGGGTTCCTTGCCCAGGAGGTAATTGTTGACGACGAACGACCAGATCAGGTCGTTGGCGCGCAGCATGTTGAAGGTGCCGGCCATTTCGGCCCCGTCGAGAAAGCCGCGCTTGGCCATCTTGTCCTCGATGGCGGCGAGCTGCTCCTCGTCGATGAAGACGCCGAGCTCGCCCGGGTCGCTGAAGTCGAGCAGCGTGGTGAAGAGGGTGGCAGCCTTGATCCGATTGTTCTTCTTCGCCGCCATGTAGGAGAGCGTCGCCGAAAGCAGCGTGCCGCCGAGGCAGTAGCCGATCGCGGTGATGTCCTTTTCGCCGGTCGCCTGCTCGATGGCGTCGAGCGCGGCCAACGGGCCCTCCAGCATGTAGCTTTCGAAGGTCTTGTGGCTCAACTCCTCGTCCGGATTGACCCAGGAGACGACGAAGACGGTGAAGCCCTGGTCGATGGCGAAGCGGATGAAGCTGTTCTTCGGCTGCAGGTCGAGGATGTAGAACTTGTTGATCCAGGGCGGGATGATCAGCAACGGCCGCTTGTGCACCGTCTCGGTCGTGGGCGTGTACTGGATCAGTTGCATCAGGTCGTTCTGGAAGACGACCTTGCCGGGCGTGGTGGCGATGTTCCGACCGACCTCGAAGGCGTCGAGATCGGTCATGCGGATCGACAGCCGTCCTTTGCCGCGATCGAGGTCTTCGAGCATGTTGTTGAGGCCGCGCAGCAGGTTTTCGCCGCGACTGTCGAGGGTGGCGCGCAGAACCTCCGGGTTGGTCATGACGAAGTTCGACGGGGCCAGGGCATCGACGAACTGGCGGGTGTAGAACTCGACCTTCTGCTGTTCCTTCGGGTCCATGCCGTGGTCACGGCTCGCGGTCTCCAGCACGTAGCGCGAGGAGAGCAGGTAGGACTGCTTGATGAAGTCGAAGAGGACGTTGTCGTTCCAGGCGGCATCGCGAAAGCGCCGGTCGCCCTTCTCCGGGGCGATCACCGGCTCCGGCTCCTGGCCCATCATCTTTTGCGCGGTGGTCTGCCAGAGCCGCATGTAGTCCTGCCAGAGCCCGAATTGCGCCTCCATGATGGCGTTCGGGTTGGTCATCATCCGCTGGGTCAGCTCGAAGAAGGTCTGCCCGATATTGGCCGAGGCGGCGCTGTGCCCCTCGGCGCCGCCCTGGCGGCGCAGGAAGTCCTCGACGATGCCGCGGCTGCGCTCGGCGATTTCGCTCATGATCTGGGCGATTTCCTCCGGGCTGGCGCCAGCCTCGGTCGCGGCCTGATCTGCTTGCTGTTGCTTCGCCATTCGGAGATACCCTATCTTGTCCTGGTCGCGCCCGCGCGGGGCACGGACTCACCGGTCGTCGCACCTGTCGGTCGAAACGATGGTGCGCCGGGGCGCTCGCGGGACCAGCCAGCGCCGGTGCCACGCCATCGCAGGCTCGGGTGTAGCCGAACTGCCTGATGGCGCCAACCGCCGCTGTCGCGACAAAACACGCATGGGGGTGCCGGGAGCGATGTCGATGAGCCGAAAGAGCCGGTGCCGGATGCCGGGCCAACCACCGTGGCCGCTGATCCAGCGGCGGGTACTGGGCCCCGGCCTGCCGCTGGCCGCGCTGCTGCTGGTCGGCTGTGGCGACTTTCTCGACAACATCCCGTCGCGACCGGCGGCGAGCGACGACCCGACGATTGCCGAGGCCGACTACCCGAGTCTGGCGTCCGTGCCAGCGCGACCGCAGCTCACCTACACCCTCGAGCAGCGCCGGGAGATAGCCCAGGGGCTGGTGGCCGACCGGGCCAATGCACGCTATGCCGGCGACGCGCTGCGCCGGGATCTCGACCGGCCGGTCCAGCCCGATACGGCGCCGCCGTTGCCGCCGTTGCCGCAGCCTGACGTGGCGAGCTCGACTGTCGATCCCGAGGGCGATCTGACGCTCGCCTATATCGAGGACGCGCTCGCCCGCGACTCGGACGACGGCTCGCTCGGCGACTTCCTCGACCGGCTCGAGCGGCGCCCGCCGGCGAGCGCCGAGGCGCGGCCGAGCCCGCCTCCGCCCGCCGATCTGCCGGCACCGCTGGAGCCGGCACCGCAAGAGGACGAGGCGGCGGCGGTGGTTTCGGAACCCGAGCCCGAGCCCGAGGCGGCGAGCGACCCGGTGCCGGACCCGACCGCCGAGCCGGCAGTGGCGGTGGCCGAGCAGCCGGCAGAGGCCTTCCCCGGGTCCTCCGGCGACGCCCCGGCCGCCGCAGTGGTGGCCCCACTGGTCGAGCCGGCGATTGCGAGCGCTGCGCCAGTCGAGGCCGAGCCAGCCGAGTCTGCGCCAGCCGAGCCCTCCCCGACCGGGCCCACCTCGGCCGAGGTGGGCCCCATCGAGATGGCACCCATCGAGATGGCGCCGGCTGCGGTCCCGGCCGCGCCGCCAGCGTCGACCGTCGCGACCTTGCCGCTCGCCATCGTCTTCGATCCCGAGCGGGTCGAGCTGACCGGCGAAACGCGGGCCCAACTGCAGAGTCTGGCCCTGCAGCTGGCCGGCGACGCCTTCACCGTCGTCGTCAGTGGCGGCGGCGAGCGGGCCGGGCTGGCGATGGAGCGGGCTCGGCGGGTGGCCGCCATGCTCGTCAATGGCGGCATTCCGCCCGCCCGGATCGCGATCGAGATGGGTGGCGATAGCGACGTCGTCGTCGTATACGAAGCCGACGCCTGAGGCAGCACCGCCGGCATCGGGCCGGGGTCGCTGGGACCTCGGGTCCGCAGCCGCGCTTTACCGGATTTTCACCATTTTGCCCGAAAAAGGCTCATGCCGATGAGCAAGAGCGAGTTCCACCGCATCCGCCGCTTGCCGCCTTACGTCTTCGCCGAGGTCAACGCGATGAAGGCGAAGGCGCGAGCGGCCGGTCGCGACATCATCGATCTCGGCATGGGCAACCCGGACCAGCCGACGCCACAGCATATCGTCGACAAGCTGGTGGAGACGGTGCGGGACGGCCGCACTCACCGCTACTCGACCAGCCGTGGCATCCCGGGCCTGCGCAGGGCGTTGGCCGGCTATTACGCCCGCCGCTTCGATGTCCGCCTCGACCCCGAGGCCGAGGTCTGCGTCACGCTCGGCTCGAAAGAAGGTCTGGCCAACCTCGCCCAGGCGATCACCGCCCCGGGCGACACCATCCTCACCCCCAACCCGTCCTACCCGATCCACCCTTATGGCTTCATCATCGCGGGTGCGGCGATCCGCCATGTCGAGCTGGCGCCGGGCCGTGATCTGATCCGTGATCTGGCGCGCTCGGCCGAGCATTCGGTGCCGGCCCCGACGGCGATGATCCTCAACTTCCCCTCCAACCCGACAGCCCTTCAGGTCGATCGCGACTTCTATCGGGAGGCGGTGGCCCTCGCCAAATCGCGCGGCATGTTCATCCTCTCCGACATCGCCTACGCGGAAATCTATTTCGACACGCCGCCGCCGTCGATTCTCGAGGTCGAGGGGGCCTTCGACTGCGCGGTCGAGTTCTCGTCGCTCTCCAAGACCTATTCGATGCCGGGCTGGCGGATCGGCTTCGCCGCCGGCAATCGCGAGCTGGTCGCGGCCCTGACGCGGATCAAGTCCTATCTCGACTACGGCGCCTTCACGCCGATTCAAGTAGCGGCCACCGCCGCCCTCAACGGGCCGCAGGACTGTGTGGAGGCGGCCCGCACCCTCTATCGTGAGCGACGCGACATTCTCATCGACGGTCTGGCCAAGGCCGGCTGGGCGGTGCCGCGGCCGACCGCGACCATGTTCGCCTGGGCGCCGTTGCCCGAGCCGTGCCGGGAAATGGGCTCGCTCGCCTTCGCCAAGCTGCTCTTGGAGGAGGCCGACGTCGCGGTCTCGCCCGGGATCGGCTTCGGCGAATACGGCGACGGCCATGTGCGCCTGGCGCTGGTCGAGAACAAGCACCGGCTGCGCCAGGCAGTCCGCAATATCCGGGCCTTTCTCGCCAAGCGCGGGGTCCAGGCCGCCAAGCTGGCGGAGCCCGTGGCATGAGTGAGGCGGCGCCACTCAGGATCGGGATCGCCGGGCTCGGCACGGTCGGTGCCGGGACCGTCTCGTTGCTCCAGGCCGATCCGGCGAGGCTCGCGCAGCGCGCCGGCCGACCAATCTCGATCACCAGGGTCAGCGCGCGGGACCGCGGGCGAGACCGCGGCATCGATCTCGGCGGTTATGCCTGGTCCGACGACCCACTCGAGCTCGCTCGTGCCGATGATGTCGATGTCGTGGTCGAGCTGATCGGCGGGTCGGACGGCATCGCCCTCGAGCTCACCCGAGAAGCGCTTCGCCGTGGCAAGTCGGTGGTCACGGCCAACAAGGCGATGCTCGCCCATCACGGCGCGGAGCTCGCCGCCGCCGCCGAGATGCACGATGTGGCCCTGGCCTTCGAGGCCGCGGTCGCGGGTGGCATTCCGATCGTGAAGAGCCTGAAGGAAGGGCTCGCCGGTGACCGGGTCGAGCGCGTCTTCGGCATCCTGAACGGCACCTGCAACTACATCTTGTCGGTGATGCGCGAGACGGGCCGCGATTTCGTCGATGTCCTGGCCGAGGCGCAGGCCCTGGGCTATGCCGAGGCCGATCCGAGCTTCGATGTCGACGGCATCGATGCCGCGCACAAGCTGGCCCTGCTGGCGTCCATCGCCTTCGGCGGCAAGCCCCGCTTCGATGCCATTCATATCGAGGGGATTCGCCGGGTCAGCGCGCTCGACATCGAGTTCGCCGAGGAACTCGGCTATCGGATCAAGCTTCTGGGTTCCGCCCGGCTGACGCCCGCCGGCCTCGAGCAGCGCCTGCACCCGACGATGATCAAGAAGGCCGCGCCCATCGCCCGGGTCGACGGCGTGTTCAATGCGGTCGGCGTCGATGCCGAGCCCGTGGGTCTGGTGATGCACGAAGGCCGTGGCGCCGGCGGTGGGCCCACCGCATCCGCCGTGGTCGCCGATCTCATCGATCTCGCCCGCGGCAATCGCCTCGCCACCTTCGGCGTGCCGAGCAGCGCGCTCGCCGACCACCCGGTAGCCCCGATGAGCGCGCATCGGGGCTGCTACTATATCCGCCTCATGGTGCTCGATCAGCCGGGTGTCCTGGCGGATGTGGCGGCGGTGTTGCGCGACCAGGACGTCTCGATCGAGGCCTTGATCCAACGCGCCCGCAACCCCAACCAGCCGGTGCCCATCGTCTTGACCAGCCACGAGACGGTGGAGGCCCGGATGACCGCGGCCTTGGCCGCGATCGGCGCCTTTGCTAGCGTTCTCGAGCCGCCGCACATGATCAGGATCGAGCAGGATTGAACCGGAGCCCGCTCATTACGACGGCATAGTGGGCTTCGGGCAAGTCATTCGAGGAAAGTGAGACGATGAGCGAGTATCAGAGCGAGGACCGCAATCTGGCCTTGGATTCGGTCAGGGTCAGCGAGGCCGCGGCCCTGGCTTCGGCCCGCTGGATGGGTCGTGGCGACGAGAAGGCGGCCGATCAGGCAGCCGTGGACGCCATGCGTCAGGCTCTCAACGTACTCGACATCGACGGCGTGGTGGTGATCGGCGAGGGCGAGCGCGACGAGGCGCCGATGCTTTATATCGGCGAGGTGGTCGGCACCGGCAAAGGCCCGAAGCTCGACATCGCTCTCGATCCGCTCGAAGGTACCACGATCACCGCCAAGGGAGGCCCCAACGCCATCGCCTGCCTCGCCATGGGCCCGCGCGGCGGCTTTCTGAACGCGCCCGACATCTACATGACGAAGATCGCCGTGGGCGGCGGCCTGCCTGCCGGCATCATCGACATTACCGACCCGCCCGAGGCCAATCTGGCACGCCTCGCCGAGGCCAAGGGCGTCGCGGTCGAGGACCTCGTGGTCTGCGTTCTCGACCGCCCCAGGCACGAGCAATTGATCGCCGATGTCAGGGCGACGGGGGCGCGGATCCGGCTGATCGGCGACGGCGATGTCGCAGGCGTGATCGCGACGTCGAGGCCCGGCAGCGGCATCGACATCTACATGGGCTCGGGCGGCTCGCCCGAGGGGGTGCTCGCGGCCGCGGCGCTGCGCTGCATCGGCGGTCAGTTCCAGGGACGGCTGATCTTCCGCAACGAGGAGGAGAAGGCCAGGGCACGGCGGCTCGGCATCGAGGACCTCGAGCGGATCTACCATATCGAGGATCTGGCGCGCGGTGACGTCACCTTCACGGCCACCGGCGTCACCGACGGCACGATGCTCAAGGGCGTGCGCCGGGTCGGCGATCGCCTGTTCACCGAATCGATCGTGATGCGCTCGAAGAGTGGCACGGTGCGGCTGATCGAGGCCGAGCACAATTTGGTGCGCAAGAGCGCCGTCGTTCCGCACTTCAGCCACTGAGCGGCGGTTTTGGCCGCGACCGCCCTTTCGGCCCGCGAAGCGGATTCGGCACCATCGTTCGCGGGCGAGATCCTGGTCGAGCGCTCGCTCACCGGCCGGCGTTGGCGGCTGGCGGCCGAACGACCCGAGATCGCCCGGACGATCTCGCAGCTGCACGGTCTGCCGGAGATCGTCGGCCGGGTGCTGGCATCCCGCGGGCTGGAGCTTGCGGCAGTGCCGCACTTCCTCGAGCCGCGGCTGCGCGACTGGCTGCCCGACCCCTCGCACCTCCTCGATCTCGACCGGGCGGTGGACCGGCTGGTGGCGGCCGTGCGGGCCGGCGAGCCCATCGGGCTGATCGGCGACTACGACGTCGACGGCGCCAGCTCGACGGCCCTCGTGCGCCGCTGGCTCGAAGCGGTGGGGTCTCCGGTTCATGTCCGCATACCCGACCGCCTGGCCGACGGCTACGGGCCCAACGAAGCGGCCTTCGCGAGCCTCGAGGCAGCGGGCTGTAGGCTCGTTCTCTGCCTCGATGCCGGCACCACCGCCTTCGCGCCCTTGGCCGCGGCCGAGGCGATGGGTCTCGAAGTGATCGTGGTCGACCATCACAGCGCCGAGCCGGTCCTTCCCACGGCCCTGGCCGTTATCAACCCCAACCGCCAGGACCAGGCCGGCCCCTTGGGTGATCTGGCAGCCGTGGGTGTCAGCTTCGTGCTGCTCGTGGCCTTGAACCGGGCGCTCCGGGTAGCGGGCCATTTCGTCACCATGCCCGAGCCCGATCTCCTGGCCAGCCTCGATCTCGTGGCCCTGGGCACCGTTTGCGACGTCGTGCCGCTCTCGGGCCTCAACCGCGCCTTCGTCGTCCAGGGCCTGAAGGTGGCGAGCAAGGGCGGTAATCTCGGGCTCAACGCCTTGGCCACCGCCGCCGATATCGAGGTGATCGACAATGCCAGGAAGCTGGGCTTCGTCCTGGGCCCGAGGCTCAATGCCGGCGGCCGGCTGGGCCAGAGCGGGCTCGCCGCCGAGCTTCTGGCCACCGCCGACCCGGCACGGGCGATGGAGGTCGCAACCCGCCTGCACGATCTCAACGCCGAACGGCAGGCGTTGGAGCGAGGCACGCTCGAGGGGGCCATCGCCGCCGTCGAGCCGCAAGTCCAGGACGACGCCCCGGTCCTGGTCGCGGCCGGTGCCGGCTGGCATCAGGGCATCGTCGGCATCGTCGCCGCTCGTCTGGTCGAGCGCTTCGCCAGGCCGGCTCTGGTGATCGGCCTCGATGGCGGCATCGGCAAGGGCAGCATGGGCAAGGGTTCTGGGCGCTCGCGGCCCGGCTATGATCTGGGGGCTGCCGTGATCGCGGCTCGCCAGGCGGGCCTGCTCGAGGCCGGCGGCGGTCATCCGATGGCGGCCGGGCTCACCGTCGAGGAACGCCAGATCGAGGCGCTGCACCGTTTTCTCTGCCGATGGCCGACCACTGCCGGCTTCACGCCCGGCCAGGCCGAGCTTCGCCTCGACGGTGCACTGAGCCTGAACGCCCTGAACCTGGACCTCGCCAAAAAGCTGGAGCAGCTCGGCCCCTTCGGCGCCGGCCATGCCGAGCCACGCTTCGTGGTTGCAGCCGAGCGGATCCTGCAGGCCCGCACGGTGGGGCGCGGCCATGTCTCCTGCCTCTTGGCCCCGCCGGCAGGTCGAGCCATTCGCGGCATCGCCTTTCGTGCCGCCGAGAGCGGGCTCGACCGGGCGCTCCTGGACGGCACCCCGCTTCGCCTCGTCGGCCGGCTGCGCCGCGACACCTGGCAGGGCCAGGAGCGCATCGGCTTCGAGATCGAAGACGGAGCGCCGCTCGCCTGAACTGCTGGGCGGCGGCAACGGGAGGCGACGGTCTTGACCACCATTTTCTATCTCTCGCATCCCGAGGTGACGATCGATCCGGCCGTGCCGGTGCCGCAATGGGGGCTGTCGGCGGTCGGCCGGGCGCGACTCCTGGCGGTGCGCGACGCCGCGTGGCTCAGGCCTTGTCGGCGTCTCGTGACGAGCGCCGAGCAGAAGGCGGTGGAGACGGCCGAAATCGTCGCCGAGGTGACCGCGGCAGTGGTCGAGGTGCGGCCCGCCATGCACGAGAACGATCGTACCGCCACGGGCTTTTTGCCGCCGGCCGAGTTCGAGCGGGTGGCGGACCGGTTCTTCGCCGAACCGGACCGCGCGGTGCGCGGCTGGGAGCGGGCGGTGGACGCGCAAGCGCGCATCGTGGCCGAGGTCGAGGCCGTGCTGGCGGGCCACGATCCAGAAGTGCCCTTGCTCCTGGTCGGCCACGGGGCGGTCGGCACGTTGCTCTTTTGCCGGCTGGCCGGGGTCGCCATCGACCGCCGCTTCGACCAGAAGCGAGGCGGCAGTGTCATGGCCTTCGCCGGTGACACGCGGCGGCCACGCTTCGGCTGGACGCCCATGGAGGCGGTGGCGGCGCGGCTCGCCTCGGGGTGAGGACGGCCTCCTGGCGCTTGCGCCCGATGGGGCTCGGGCGTATCCGAAGCAGCGTGGGTCCGGCACGGCGATCCGCGCCCCGGCAGTGGGGTCGAGGCCCGGGCAATCGGATCGAGGGACGCGCGAGCGATGAACGGATCGGGGGCTGCCGTCGCGGCCGGGCCAATTGCCATGCGGCGCGATGCGGCCACGTGGTACGGCTATCTGCTGCTCGCCTTCTTCACCTTCCTGCTCAACATCCAGGGCAACATCCTCCCCTTCCTGCAGCGCGAGCTGGCCTTGAGCTACGGACTCGTGGCGCTTCATTCCTCGGCGATCGCGGCCGGGATGATCATCACGGGCCTCACGGGCGAGCGGGTGATCGGCCGGCTCGGCCAGCGTCCGACACTCGCCATCGGTGGCATCGGGGCGGCGGCGGGTGCCCTCCTCCTCTGTCTGGCGCCAGCCGCCTGGGCGAGCATCGGCGCCTGTTTCCTCCTGGGGCTGGCCGGCAGCCTGATCCCATCGGTGGTGCCCGCCATGCTGGCCGATATCCATGGGCGCCATCGCGACCGGGCCTTGGCCGAGCTGTCGGCCGCCTGCTACGTCTTCGCGGTCATGGCCCCACTCGCCATGGGGGCGTCGCTGGCGCTCGGTCTCGGCTGGCGCGGTGCGGTGCTCGCCGGCGTCGTCATCGGCCTCTCGATCCTCGTGATCGGCCGTAGGGCGGCGATCCCGGACGCGCCGACGGGGCCCACAGCGGCCGGTCGCCTGCCCGCCGCCTACTGGGCCTACTGGCTGCTCTTGGCCCTCGTCGTCGCCATCGAGTTCTGCGTGCTGCTCTGGGCGCCGGCTTTTCTCGAGCGGGTCGTGGGCTTGGCACCGGCCACGGCCGCGAGCACGGCTGCGGTCTTTGCGCTCGCCATGCTGGCCGGCCGGCTCGCCGGCAGTGCGCTGGTCGGCCGCATTCCACCGGCCAAGCTCTACGCCGTCTCGCTGGTCGTGACGATCCTCGGCTTCGGGCTCTATTGGGGCGGTGGTTCGCCCTGGATCGCGGTGCCGGGGCTCGCGGTCATCGGCCTCGGCGTCGCCCTGCTCTATCCCTTGAGCCTCGGCCTCGCGCTCGAAGCCGCGGGCCCGCGCGGGGCGGCCGCGAGTGCGCGCTTCATGTTCGCCGTAGGCCTGGCCATCCTCATTGCCCCCTTCCTCTTGGGCGCCGTCGCCGATCGCGTCGGTCTGGCCAATGCGCATCTGGTGATCCCGGTCTTGGCGGTCGTGGCCCTGCTCGGGCTCGCTGCCGCCCGAAGGTTGGCGAAGCGGCCGGGGATCGGCTGATCGGGGCGCGCACGACACTTGCGCGCTGCCGATTCCCATGGCCATGCTGCGGCGATGCCACTGACGGGAGGGTGCATGGCCAGGGCCTATGTCGCCGGCACTTTGGACAGCAAAGGGATCGAGCTCGGCTATCTCCGTGACTGCCTGGAGGTCGCGGGGGTGGCGACCTGCCTCGTCGATCTCGGCACCAGCGGCCGGGCCGCGGCGTCGGATGCGACAGCGGCCGCCGCAAACCCCGCCGACGTGACGGCGGCCGAGGTCGCGAGCTGCCACCCGGACGGCGCCGCTGCCGTCTTCACCGGCGATCGCGGTACCGCGGTCACCGCCATGGCCGAGGCGTTTCGCCGCTTCGTCCTCGCCCGGGACGATGTGGCCGGGATCATCGGCGCCGGTGGGTCGGGCAACAGCGCGCTCGTGGCGCCTGCCATGCAGGCGTTGCCGGTGGGCCTGCCCAAGGTGCTGGTCTCGACCCTGGCTTCGGGCAATGTCGCCCCTTATGTGGGTCCAGCCGACATCATGATGCTGCACAGCGTAGCCGACGTGCAGGGGCTCAACGCGATCACCCGCCGGGTGCTCGGCAATGCGGCCCATGCCCTGGCCGGCATGATGCTGAACGCCATCCCGCCTTCCGGAGCGGCACCCAAGAAAGCCATCGGCCTCAGCATGTTCGGGGTCACCACGCCCTGCGTTCAGGCGGTGACCCGCGCCCTCGAGGCAGAGTTTGACTGCCTCGTCTTTCATGCGACCGGCACGGGTGGCCAGGCGCTCGAGAAGCTGGTGGCGAGCGGCCTGGTCGAGGCGATGCTCGATTTGACCACGACCGAGATCGCCGATCTTCTGGTCGGCGGCGTCCTGCCGGCGACCGAGGCCCGGCTCGAGGCCGTGATCGAGACGGGCATCCCCTATGTCGGCTCGGTGGGCGCCCTCGACATGGTCAATTTCGGCGCCCTCGACAGCGTGCCGGAGCAGTTCAAGGGGCGAAAGCTCTACGTCCACAACGCCAACGTCACGCTGATGCGCACCACGCCCGAGGAGAATGCCGGCTTCGGCCAGTGGTTGGCTGCCAAGCTCAACCGGATGACCGGCCCGGTGCGCCTGCTCCTGCCACTGGGTGGCATCTCGGCGATCGACGTGCCGGGCCAACCGTTCCACGATCCCCTGGCCGACGCCGCGCTCTTCGCCGCGATCGAGGCCGCGTTCGAGCCCACCGCGGCGCGACAGCTGGTCCGCCTGCCACACGCCATCAATGATCCGGCCTTCGCCCTGGCCGTGGTCGACGCCTTCGACGAGATCATGCCAGGAGCCGCCTGAATGCCCCGTTTCGCCCGCCAGGACCTGCTGGCCACATTCAACGACATGAAACGGCGACGCGTGCCGATCATCGGCGGTGGCGCCGGCACCGGGCTTTCCGCCAAATGCGAAGAGGCCGGCGGGATCGACCTCATCGTGATCTACAATTCCGGCCGCTACCGGATGGCCGGGCGCGGCTCGCTCGCCGGGCTCTTGGCCTATGGCAATGCCAACGACATCGTGGTCGAGATGGCCCGTGAGGTGCTGCCGGTGGTGCAAAACACGCCGGTGCTCGCCGGGGTCAACGGCACCGATCCCTTCATGCTCCGGGACAAGTTCCTGCGCGATCTGGCCGAGATGGGCTTCTCGGGCATCCAGAACTTCCCGACCGTCGGTCTCTTCGATGGCACGTTTCGCGCCAATCTAGAGGAGACCGGCATGGGCTACGGCCTCGAGGTCGACCTCGTTCGAGCGGCCCGCGCGCACGACCTCTTGACCACGCCTTATGTCTTCTCGGCCGCGGAGGCGGTCGCCATGGCCGCGGCCGGAGCCGACATCATCGTGCCGCATATGGGGCTCACCACGGGCGGGACGATCGGCGCCGAGACGGCGCTTCGCCTCGAGGATTGCCCGGCCCTTATCGACGCCTGGGCCGAAGCGGCGTTCGAGGCTAACCCCGACCTTCTCGTGCTCTGTCATGGCGGGCCGATCGCCACGCCCGAGGACGCGGCCCATGTCCTGGCCCGGACGAAGCATTGCCACGGCTTCTACGGTGCGTCATCCATGGAGCGCCTGCCGACCGAGCAGGCTTTGGTGGCCCGGGTCGAGGCCTTCAAGGCGATCGGCTTCGCGGGCGAAACCGGTGGCAGGACTGGTGAGGTGGCCAAGACAGGTGAGGACAAGTGACGGACAAGGTCGGGATTCTGGTCGTCTCGCATTCGCCCAAGGTGGCGGAGGGGACGGTCGACATGGTGCGGCAGATGGTCGGCGACGACGTCGTCTGCGTAGGCGTCGGCGGCAATGCGGATGGCGGGCTCGGCATCGATGCGGCGAGCATTCTGGCCGGCATCGAGCAAGCCTGGTCGCCGGCCGGGGTCGCCATCCTGGTCGATCTCG
>JAABSG010000060.1 GCA_011390475.1 Geminicoccaceae bacterium
TTTTGGCCAAGACCACCTACGGCCGCTGGCTCACCGCCATCGGCAGCAACCCCAGGGCAGCCGAGGCCACCCGCATCAACGTCAAGATGGTCACCGCCAGCACCTACGTCATCCAAGGTGCCTTGGCTGGCCTCGCTGCCCTGGTGCTGATGGGCCGGCTAGCCAGCGCCTCCTCGGCCATGGGCGAGGGCCTGGAGCTGCACATCATCGCGGCCGTGGTCCTCGGCGGCACCTTCCTCTTCGGCGGCCGCAGCACGATGGTCGGCACGGTCTTGGGCGTCTACCTCATCGGCATGCTGGAGAACGGCCTGATTCAGACTGGGGCCGGCTTCTTCATCCAGCGGATCATCCTCGGCCTTCTGATCATCGCCGCCGTGGCGCTGCAGCTCAGGCGGCGCTGACGACCCCATAACCAACAGGGAGCAGGAACCATGCAGAGAAGAACGCTAGTGGGGGCCAGCCTCGCGGTCCTGGCCGTGGCCGGCCTCACCGTTGCCGATCTCAATCGCCCGGCCTTCGCCGACAGCCACCCCGTGCGCATCGGCTTCGTCTCGCACCAGCACGACATCACCGACCTCTTCGGCCAGCTCGAGATCGGCTTCAGGGAGGCCCTCGACGAGGCCGGCATCGAGTACGAGCTCTTCCAGGCCGCCCCCACCGCCTCCAACCGCCACGACGAGATGCTCAACATCCTCGAGAACATGGCGAACCTGAACCTCGACTACCTGCTCTTCGGCCCGAGCTCGCTCGAGCAGAACACCACGGGCCTCGTCACCGTGGCCGATGCGGGGGTCAAGCTACTCATGGTCGACTACGAGCCCGACGAGGACGAGAGCTTCCCCTTCGAGGACGCCGTCCTCAACTGGTCGGTCTACAACCACTACCAGATGGGCGAGACCACGGGGCAGTGGATCGGTAACTACTTCAAGGAGCGCGGCAACGCGAACCCCAAGATCGTGATGATGTGGGGACCGATCGCGTCGGAGATCAGCCAGGACCGCGGCAACGGTGTCCTCGCCGGGATCGAGAGCGTCGAGGGCGTCACCGCCGACGTCATCTACGAAGGCTACGGCGACTTCCAGCGCGAGCTCGCTTATGCCGAGACCGAACGGCTGCTGATCGCCTACCCGGAAGTCGAGGCCATCGTCGCCATGAACTCGGTGATGGGCCTGGGCACCATGTCGGCCTTGGAAGCCGACGGCAAGCTCGACGACGTCCTGGTCACCGGCATGGGCGGCCAGCCCGACGAGCTCGAAATGGTGGCCCGGGGCAAGATCGGCGTCGCCGTCTTCCGCGATCCGCGCAGCATGGGGGCGAACTCGGCCAACGCCCTGATCGCGCACTATCAGGGCCGCGAGGACGAGATCGAAAAGGTGGTCTATACCGAGCTTCGCACGCTCGACGACGTCGATTCGATCCGCCAATGGGTGCCGATCGAGATGCTCGACATCGACGCCCGCCTCGCCGACTGAGCCGCCGGCGAACCGGGGCCTTCCACTTTGTTGTGGGAAGCGCCGGGCTCGGCTATAGACGACGGTAACGAACGAAGGGAACGGCGCTCGCAACCGGGCGCCGTTTTCGGTTCAAGACATCACAGGCGGAAAGCATGGCCCGGCGCAAACAGGTCTACGAGGGCAAAGCCAAGATCCTCTTCGAGGGCCCCGAATCCGGGACGCTGATCCAGTATTTCAAGGACGACGCCACCGCCTTCAACAACAAGAAGCACGCGGTGATCACCGGCAAGGGCGTGCTCAACAACCGGATCTCCGAATACCTCATGCTCAAGCTGCAGGACGTGGGCATCCCGACCCACTTCGTCCGCCGCCTCAACATGCGCGAGCAGCTGATCCGCGAGGTCGAGATCATTCCGATCGAGGTCGTCATCCGCAACATCGCGGCAGGCTCGATGAGCAAGCGGCTCGGCATCGAGGAGGGCACCATGCTGCCCCGCTCGATCGTCGAGTACTACCTCAAGTCGGACGAGCTGGGCGATCCGATGATCACCGAGGAGCACATCACCGCCTTCGGCTGGGCCTCGTACCAGGAAATCGACGAGATCATGAGCATGGCCCTTCGGGTCAACGACTTCCTCTCGGGCCTCTTTTTGGGCGTCGGCCTCAAGCTCGTCGACTTCAAGCTCGAATTCGGCCGGCTCTGGGAGGACGAGGACATGCGGATCATCCTCGCCGACGAGATCAGTCCGGACAATTGCCGGCTCTGGGACGTCAAGACCAACGAGCGCCTGGACAAGGACCGCTTCCGGCAGGATCTGGGCAAGGTCGAGGAGGGCTACCAGGAAATCGCCCGCCGCCTCGGCATCCTGCCCGAAGCCGGCCCCCGCGACATGCGCGGTCCCGAGACCATTCAGTAGGTAGATCGATGCAGGCGAAGGTCACCATCGGCTTCAAGGCGGGCGTGCTCGACCCCGAGGCGCGCGCCATCCAGCGCTCGCTCCAAGGCCTGGGCTTCGCCGAGGTCGAGGGCTTGCGCAAGTACAAGGTCATCGAGCTCGACCTCGCCATGACGGACAGGGACGCGGCCATCGCCCGGGCCAGGGACATGTGCGAGAAGCTCCTCGCCAACCCGGTGATCGAAAGCTACACGATCGACCTCGTCGACTAGCCGAGACATCTCCGGGGAGGATCAATGACAAAGGCAGACGAGCCGCTGCTCGTCGGCGTGGACGCGGGCACGAGCAACACCAAGGCCGTCGTCTTCACCGCCGAAGGCCGGGTCGTGGCCCAGGCGAGCGCGCCCACGCCCATCGACTACCCTCGGCCCGAATGGGCCGAATACGAGGCCGAAAGCCTCTGGACGACGGCGGCCGACGCCATCCGCACGGCCTCGGCTCAGCTCGACGATCCCGGCCGCATCCAGGGCATCGCGTTTGCCAGCATGGGCGAGACGGCGGTGCCGGTCGCCCGTGACGGCAGCCCGACCGGTCCGGCCATCGCCTGGTTCGACAAGCGCGCCCGGGCCGAGGTGGCAGACATCGTCGAGCGCGTCGGCCAGGACCGCCTTTTTGCCATCTCCGGCCTCGCACCCGAGCCCATTTTCGGCCTCTGCAAGCTCCTCTGGCACCAGCGCCACAGAGCCGAAGCCTTCTCTGCCACCACCAAATGGCTGAACACCGCCGACTACCTCGCCTTTCGCCTCTCGGGCGAGATGGCGACCGACTACAGCCTGGCCTGTCGCACGTTCGCCCTCGATCTCGCGAACCTCACCTGGTCCGAGGAAATCTTGGGCGCCGTGGACGTCGCCCCCGATCTCATGGCGCCCCTGGTGCAGAGCGGGGCTGCGGTCGGCCGGGTGAGCGAAGCCGGGGCTGCGGCCACCGGCCTGCCGCGCCACTGCGTGGTCGCCGCCGGCGGCCACGACCACGTCATCGGCGCGGTCGCCGCCGACGCCATGCGCCAGGGTGTGCTGCTGCAGTCGACCGGCACGACCGAGGCCAGCGTCATGGGTACCGATCGACCGAGCCTGAACCCGGCGCTCGGCCGCGCCGGCTACGTGCAGGGCATCTGCTACGTCGAAACCCCGGTCTGGTTCACCATGGGCGGCCTCTTCACCGCCGGGGCCTCGATCGACTGGTTCCGCCAGAACGTCGCCGGCGGTGCCGCCTACGAGACCCTGATCGACGAAGCGACAGCTGCCCCCCCGGGCAGCCAGGGCGCGGTTTTCCTCCCCCACCTCCGGCTCGGCACGGCGCCGCGCCCCAACGCCCATGCCAAGGGCGCATTCTTGGGCTTGAGCACCGACATCACCCGAGGCGACCTCTTCCGCGCGGTGCTCGAAGGCATCGCCGCCGATTCGCGCCACTGCTCGGACGCCATGATCGAGCTTCTCGGCACCGCCCCACCAGACGCCATCCGCGTCATCGGCGGGATCACCAAGAACACGCTCTACATGACGATCAAGGCCGCCATGCACGGCCGCCAGATCACCGTGGTCGACCTCCCCGATAGCGTCGCTGCGGGTGCCGCCCTCCTGGCATCCCTCGCCGCCGGGGTCCACCCGACGCAGGCCGCCGCCACCGCCGCCATGCGCGGCAGCGAACGGGAGATCGCCCCGGACCAGGCCACGACCGCCCAGTACGAGGCCCTCTACCAAACTGTCCACAAACCCGCGGCTCCCAGCGTCCGCTCCGTGCACGACGCGATCAACGCGGTCGTCCCGACCGAAAGGTGATGCAGTCGGCATTTCGCGGGTCGGTCGCTCACTCCTTCAAGCCGAAGCGGAGGTAGATCGGGTCGGTCAGCGTCTGCGGGAGCAGCGTGCCGGCGAGGGTGGGCCAGTAGAGGCGGCGGGGAAAGGCGATGCGGGCGCGATTCTGGGCGAGGCCCGCGACGATGCGGTCGGCGGCGGCTTCGGGGGACATCAAGAACGGCATCGGGAAGGGGTTGTTGGCGGTCAGGGGGGTCGCGATGAAGCCCGGACAGATGACGCTGACGCGAATGCCGATCTGGCCCAGCTTGCCGCGCAGCCCCTCGCCGTAGAGGCGCACGGCGGCCTTGCTGGCGCAGTAGGCCGGCGCATTGGGCAGGCCGCGAAAGCCGGCGAGGGAGCTCATCAGGGCGAGCTGGCCACGGCCCGCGGCGCGCAGCAGTGGGATGGCGGGCTCGACCGTGTTGACCACGCCCTGGACATTGATCGCCATCAGCGTCCGCGCGTCGCCGCCCGAGACGCCGGCATTGGCGATGACGAGATCGACCGGGCTTGCTGCGAAAGCGCCCTCGATCACCTCGGCCATGGCGTGCTCGTCACAGACGTCGACGGAGATTGTCTCCACGATGCCGGCGCAATCTCGGGCCACGGCCAGGAGGCGGGCGGTGTCGCGGCCGAGCAGGGTCAGCCGACGGTCGGGCTCGGCAAGGCGCCTTGCCAGGGCAGCACCGATGCCGCTACTTGCTCCAGTGATCAGCACATGCCGCGGATCGACGCTCATTTCCTCCTCCTGGCTGCCTTCTGGACCTTTCGATGATCGCCCTCGACCGTTTGATCCCGGGTCGCCGCCGCGGCCTGATGCTGGTCATGTCCTCGCCGTCCGGGGCAGGCAAGACCTCGATCTCGCGAGCGGTGATGGGCGAGGAGCCGGAGATCCGGATGTCGGTCTCGGTGACGACGCGAACCAGGCGGCCGGCGGAGGTGGACGGCCGCGACTACCACTTCATCACGACGGAGCGGTTCCAGGCGATGGTCGAGGCCGGCGAGCTGCTCGAGCACGCCAATGTCTACGGCAATGCCTACGGTACGCCGAGGGCCCCTGTCGAGGCGGCCCTGGCCGAGGGCCGGGACGTGCTCTTCGACATCGACTGGCAGGGTGCCCAACAGCTCCGCGAGGCTGCCGGCGACGACATGGTCGGCATCTTCATCCTGCCGCCTTCGACCGGCGAGCTCGCGGCCCGGCTCAGGACCCGCGCCCAGGACAGTGAGGACACCGTCCGCTATCGCTTGGCACAGATCGCCAACGACGTCACCCATTGGCCCGAATACGACTACGTGCTGATCAATCAGGACCTCGACAATAGCGTGGCGGCGGTACGCGCCATCCTCGCCGCCGAGCGGTTGCGCCGGGTTCGCCAGCCGGGGCTCGGCGAGTTCGTCAAGCAGTTCCGCGGTTCCGCCTGAGGGTGCGCCAGGCATCGGCCAAGCTCGCGAACTCGCCGAGGCTCAAGGTTTCTGGGCGCCGGTCCGGGGCAATGTCGGTTGCGCCCAGGAGTTGGAGCGGATCGTTGGTCAGGGCCTTCAGGCTCGAGCGCAACATCTTGCGCCGCTGACCGAAGGCAGCCCGGCTCACCGCCTCCAGGGCCTCTAGCCGGGCGCCGGTCGGCCGCTCGCCGGGTGCTCTGGGGATCAGCTCGACCAGGCTCGAGGTCACCTTGGGCGGCGGGTGAAAGGCGCCCGGCTGGAGATCGAAGCAGCGGCGCACGGTGCAGAGCGACTGGCAGAGCACGGCGAGCCGACCGAAGCCCGTGCTGCCGGGGCTCGCTGTGATCCGCTCCACCACCTCCTTCTGCAGCAGCAGATGCATGGAGGCCACCGCATCGAGGCGGTGCAGCCAACGGACGAGAAGCTCGGTGCCGATATTGTAGGGAAGATTGGCGACGATCACCCAGCGGGCGTCGCTGTCGAGGCTGCGGCGGAGGGCTTCGATATCGACGGCGAGCGCATCGGCCTCGATCACTGTCAGGCGCTCGCCGGCCGTGGCGCGAAGCTCGGCCAGGGCCTGAACGCAGCGGCGATCGCGCTCGATCGCCACGACCCGGGCACCCTGGTCGAGCAGTGCCCGGGTCAGCCCGCCGGGGCCCGGGCCGATCTCCAGCACCTGGCGGCCGAGAAGGTCGCCCGGAGCGCTGGCGATACGATCCAGGATGGCTGGATCGAGCAGGAAATGCTGGCCCAGCCGTTTGTCCGGGTCGAGACCGAACGCTCGAATCGTCTCCTTCAGGCGGGGCACTGCCTCCACCGGGGCCGCCCCCGGCGACGCCGGATCGCGGGGCTCGCTCAGCCGCCGACCCTGACGTCGATGAAGGCGTCCTTGCGCAGATCGCGCAAATAGCGGCCGGCCAGCCGCTCGAGCTGCTCGTTCTCGAGGTCGCGACGCAGATCGGCGCGCCGCGCTTCCGCGCCCGAGCTGCGGCCATCGGCGCAAACCATGACGAAATGCAGGCCCGTGCCGCTGCGGATCGGCTGGCTCAAGGTGCGGAGCGGCAGGGTGCGGACCGCCTGGACCATCTCGGCTGGCAGGTCGCCGGGCCTGATCCAGCCCATCTCGCCAGAGCTCGGCAAGGCTCGCTGCCGGGCGATCCGATCCATGTCGCGGCAATCGACGATCCCGGCAGTCGCCTCCCTGGCTTCGGCGAGCACATTGGCGACCGTCGCCTCTGGTGCGCCCGGCTCGAGTGGAAACAGCAGCTGGGCCACTTGGCGAAGGTCGGTCGAGGTATTCTGGCCGGCGGCACGGCGGTCACGAACGAAGAAGAGCTGGACACCCGACGGCGTGATCACGGGCTCGGAGACTTCACCAGGCGCCAGCTCGTCGAGCACCGGGCGGAGCGAGGCCTGCACCGCATTGATCGGGACCCAGCCGAGATCGCCCCCGTCATTGCGACTGCCCGAGGCGGAGACCTGCCGGGCGATCGCCGCGAAATCGCCACCTTCGGCGATGGCGGCGCGCAGGTCGTCGGCTTCGGCCATGACCGCTTCGGTCTCGGCCGGATCGTAGATCGGCAGGACGATTTCGGCGAGCAGCACCTCGACCTGGCCACCGCTGGAGGCGACATCGAGCGCGAGGTCGACCTGCTGGTCGGTGACCACGACGCGATCGCCGAACTGGCGCTGCACGAGCCGCAACCACGTCAGCTCGGCCTCGATCTGTCGCTCGAAGGCAGCGGGATCGACGCCCTGCTCGGCGAGAAAGCCGAGCAGCTGGTTGGGTGTCATATTGTTGGCCGAGGCCGCGTTCTGCACCGCCCCCAAGACCTCTTGCCGTTGGACGGTGACGCCGACGCGCCGTCCTTCCTGCAGCTGCAGCCGCTCGTCGATGATCCGGCGCAGCACCTGCGGCGCGATGCGGCGCTGCGTCTCGACGTCGCTCGGCAGGCCCGAGAACAGGATCGCCAGACGAAGCCGGTCGCGCAAATCCTGGGTCGAGACGATGTCGTCGTTCACGACAGCGGCAATGCGGCTCGCCGATTGGGTCTGCGCCTCGGCCGATGGCGGGAAGCCCGGCACCGCGAGGATGCCGGCGAGCAGCGAGAGGACAGCAAGGATCGAAAGGCGCACCATTCACCCGTTCGCAAAGGCCGAGACCGCGAGCGGAGGCTCACCGGCTCGGACGGTCAAAACACATCCGTCGCGGCCTCGAGATCGCCGAGGCCGCGGAACGTCACCCTTACATTGAAGCTGACCTCGTCATCAAGCTCGCCGCGGCGGTTGAAGCTCTGCTCGAGGCCGGCGACCAGCACCAGGCAGGGATTGGTATAGATCAGACCATACTGTGTCGCCACGGTGCGATCCTCCTCGAGGTCGCGGCGCGTGCGGACGCCGACGGCGAGACTGTCGAGCATTTGCAGCCGTACGCCGGCGACGAGCTCCTGCCGCCGGCGCAGGTCCTGCTCGGGGAGCTCGTCGCTGATCCGCAGATACTGGATATCGAAGCGGAGCCGCGGCGGGCCGAAGGCGAGGGTGAGGTCGCTGCGCCGGAAGGTCAGCGAATCCTTGTCGATCCGAAAGCGGTAGCCCACGTCCAAGAGCTCCAAGGGCCTGAGATCGACCCTGCCGACGACGTCGGAAAGCTCGTTCTCGAGCCCGGAGCCTTCCGGGAAAAGTCCGTCCGGACCGCTTCTGATGCTCTGGCCGACCAAGCCCGCCACTCGCCAGGCCGCGGGCCCGACCGAATCGAAGTCGAGCCCGTAGGCGAGGTTGGCGCCACTCTCCACCCGATCGAGGCCGGTGAAACGATTGGCCTCGAAGAGGTTGGTCTCGTCGAATTCGAAGACCAGGCTGTCCTCGTTGGGAATCGCGCTCTTGTTGAGATTGCCCGGCGTATAGCTGAAGGCGACCCTGGGCTCGATCACGTGCGACCAGCTGCCGGTCTCGCCGACCAGCGGCAGGCCCCAGTCGGCGCTCACGTTGGGGACGAGGCGGCCCGTGGTATTGCTGTCGCCGTCAGGCCCGCGGGTCTCGGGATCGCCGCTGGTATTGTAGAGGTCGCCTCTGAGCGCGACGCGCAACGAACGGACGTCGCCCAACACCCCGATCTGCGGCAGTTGCCAGGCGATCTCGCTCGAGAAGCGCCGCGTATCGAGGCCGTCGCTACGGCTGAGGCCCAGGATGCTGGTCTGCCAGTCGGCCTGGCCGCCGAATCGGTCACGCGGGCCGAAGACCCGGGCCTCGGCCAACGGCATGACCACCGGGATCTCGTCCTGGTCATCGGTCTCGCGCAGGCTCTGAAAACCGTAGGCGTTGATGCCGACATAATGGCGCTGGCCGAACCGCTCGACATAGACGCGGTTCTCCAGAACATCGTCGTTCGAGATGTCGTAGCGGCGCAGAAAGCTGTCGTCGCTCGCCAGCCTGAGGTCGAAGCCGGCGCGATCCTGCGCGTTCAGCGCATAGCGACCCTGGGCGTCGATATGGCCTCGCACCTCGTTGCCGTCGCGCGGCCGGAGATCGCCGTCCGCATCCCGCTTGCCGGCGGCATCCGTATAGGACACCGCCGCCTCGACCTCGGTCAGGCCGAAGCGTTGCAGCTCGCTGTACTCGGCGCCCAAGAGCACGCCGGCGCCCGAGGTGAACATCGGGCTCAAGACGAGATCGCGGTTGGGGGCGAGGTCGATGAAGAAGGGCGTCTCGACCGTGAAGCCCAGCTCGGAGTCCGTACCGAAAGAGGGTGTCAAAAAACCGGTGCGGCGCTCGATGGTCGGGTCCGGGTGGTAGAAATAGGGGGTGTAGGCGACCGGCACGCCGAAGAGCTCGAGCCGGGCGTTGCGGTAGGCGACGGTGCCACTGGCCGTATCGTGGACGACGCGCTCGGCCTTGATCTGCCAGAGCGGGTCGCCGCCATCCTCGCAGATCTCGCACGGGCTGTAGACCGCCCGATCGAGCGTGGTGCGCTCGCCGTCACTGCGCAGCCCCTTGACCGCCGCCAGCCGCGAGCCGTCGCTCAAGAGGACAGCGATGCCGTCGACGAAGCCGTCGCGAAGTTCCTCGTCGAGGGCCAGCTCGTCGGCGAAGATCGCATCGCCCGAGGGCTCGATCAGGATGATGTTGCCCAAGGCCGTCACCGTGCCCGCCTCGATGTCGTAGGCGATGAGGTCGGTCAAGAGGGTGCGGCCGTCCTGGGCGAATTCGACATTGCCGCGGGCGGTCACGAGGTTGGCCTCGGCCGCGAACTCGATCTGGTCGGCGGTCAAGAGGACGGGGGTCGAGGCGATGTCCGCCGGCTGCGCCATGGCCGGCGGGGTGGCGACGAGCCAGCCCGCCGTCGCCGCCCCGATCAACCCGGCGCCCAGGCCGCGCTCTGCCGGCTCGGTCGACCGTGCCGCCGGCTTCGCCTGTCCCTTTCGATTGCCATCGACCTGCACGCTTGCGCTCGCTGCTTTTGAAAGCCATTTGGTCGGCACGGGCGTACGAACACGGATCCTGCTGCCGACCGCTTGCCGTCGACGGCTCGGCGCGCCGCGTTCGCCCGTACCCGTATCGCCGCCAGACCACCCCTGCGGCCTGCTACCACAGCGTCCCGCGCAAGAGGAGAAAAAGCGTTGATCGAAGTGAGCCTGCTGACCGGGGCGCTGCCCGAGAGTGGAACCGTCGTCGTCGCCGTGGGCGTACCGGCGAAGCTCGGTAGTGCGGCCGCCACTCTCGACCAGACCAGCGGTGGCACGCTGAGCAAGGCGCTGGAAGCGGCGGGGCCGCTCAAGCAGGGCAAGGTGGTCGATCTCGTCCTGCCGCGTGGGCTGCCTCATGCCCGGCTGATCCTCTTGGGCGTGGGCAAGCCCGAGGGCCTGGAGCGGCTCGATCGCGAGGAGCTGGGCGCCGGTCTCGCGCGCAAGCTGCAGGGGCTAGGGGTCAAGGAGGCGGTGCTCGCCGAGCTCGGTGGCCTGGAACTCGGCGCCGCGCCGGCCGAGGCAGCCGCCGACATCGCCCGGGGTGCTGCGCTCGCCACCTATTCGTTTCGCCAATACCAGCGGCCGGAGCCCGAGGAGGAGACGCGCTTCGAGCAGTTGACGCTGCAACTCGCCGAGGCTCCGGACGACGCCTATCTCGGCGCCATCGAGAACGCCGTAGCCGCGGTCGAGCGCGCCCGCGACTTGGTGACCGAGCCCGCCAACATGCTCTATCCCGAAAGCTTCGCCAAACGCTGCCTCGAGCTCGAGAAGCTCGGCTGCGAGGTGCGGATCATGAGCCCGGCCGAACTGGAGCGGCTCGGCATGCGGGCGATCCTGGCGGTGGGGCAGGGCAGCGTGCGCCCGCCTTATGTCGTCGTCATGCGCTGGCGCGGCAGCGAGGACGAGAAGCCGATTGCCCTGGTCGGCAAGGGCGTCTGCTTCGATACCGGCGGTATCTCGCTCAAGCCCGCGGCGGGCATGGAGGAGATGAAGTGGGACATGGGCGGGGCGGCGGCCGTCGTGGGCGCGATGCACAGCCTCGCTGGCCGGAAGGCCCGGGCGCATGTCGTGGGCGTGATCGGCCTGGTCGAGAACATGCCGTCGGGCAACGCCATGCGGCCCGGTGACGTCATCACCGCCATGTCCGGCAAGACCATCGAGGTGGTCAACACCGACGCCGAGGGGCGCCTGGTCCTGGCCGACCTCCTCCACTACACCAAGGAAGAGCTGAAGCCCCGGGCGATGATCGATCTCGCCACCTTGACGGGAGCCGTCGTGGTGGCCTTGGGCCACGAGAACGGCGGCATGTTCGCGACCGACGAGGAGCTGGCCTCGAAGCTGCTGGAAGCCGCGAAAAGCGTCGGCGAGGGGCTCTGGCGGCTGCCGCTCGGCAAGGCCTATTCCAAGCACATCAAGTCGCAAATCGCCGACATCAAGAACGTCGGTCGCGGCCGCGAGGCCGGCGCCTCGGCCGGGGCCGTCTTCGTCCAGGAATTCGTCGGCGACGTCCCCTGGGCACATCTCGATATCGCCGGCGTCACCTGGTCGAGCCGTGATCTGCCATTGGCGCCGAAGGGTGCTACGGGCTTCGGCGTGCGGCTGCTCGACGAGGTGGTCCGGCTGACCTGTGAGGCGAACAAGGCTCGCGCTTGACCGAATACGGCTTCTATCATCTGACCAAGAGCGGCCTCGATCAGGCGCTGCCCCGGCTGCTGGAGAAGGCGCACGGCAGCGGGGCCCGGGTGATCCTCCGCTCGGGCGAGCCCGAGCGCCAGGACCATCTCGATCGGTTGCTCTGGACCTATCGGAACGACGCCTTCTTGCCGCATGGCGGCTCGGCCGACGGCAACGCCGAACGCCAGCCGATTTGGCTGACGACAGGCATGGACCGGCCCAACGCGGCCACCATCCTGGTCGTGGTCGACGGTGCCGAGGCCAGCGACGCCGCCCAATTCGAGCGGGTGCTGGAGCTCTTCGACGGCCGCGACCCCGATGCCGTGGCCGCCGCCCGCGACCGCTGGCGCTGGGCCGAGAGCCAGGGCCTGACCCGCGTCTACTGGCAGCAGAACGAACGCGGTGGCTGGCAGCGTGCGGCATCTTCCTAACCGGCCGGCCGACTGCTAAGAGCCCCGCAGTCTGCTTTCTCTCTTCTCATCCGACCATACAGGAGTTCGCCCCATGGCCGCAGAGCGCACGCTCTCGATCATCAAGCCCGATGCCACCCGCCGCAATCTGACGGGGGCGATCAACCAGCGCTTCGAGGAAGCCGGCCTCAGGATCATCGCGCAAAAGCGCCTGCAGCTGACCCAGGCGCAGGCCGAGGCCTTCTACGGCGTCCACCGCGAGCGGCCGTTCTTCAAGGATCTGGTGGCCTTCATGACCTCGGGCCCGGTGGTGGCGCAGGTGCTCGAGGGCGAGGGTGCCGTCGCCCGCAACCGCGAGGTGATGGGGGCGACCGACCCCGCCAAGGCCGATGCCGGGACCATCCGCAAGGACTTCGCCGAGAACATCGAGGCCAATTCGGTGCACGGCTCGGACAGCGCGGAGAACGCGGCGATCGAGATCGCCTTCTTCTTCGCCGCGATCGAGATCACGGGCTGAAACGGCTCCTCGTCATCGCCCACGCCCCCTCGCCCAACACGGCGCGCTTGCGTGACGCCGTGCTCGAGGGGGCTGGGCTGGAGGAGATCGAAGGGGTCGCGACGACAGCACGGAGCCCTTTCGACACCGGCCCCGACCATGTCCTCGCGGCGGATGCCGTGCTGCTGCTCACGACCGAGAATCTCGGCTACATGAGTGGCGCCATGAAGGACTTCTTCGACCGCTGCTACTACCCGCTGCTCGACCGGACCGACGCCCTGCCCATGGCCCTCGTGGTCCGTGCCGGCCACGACGGCACCGGCACCTGCCGGGCGGTGGCGAGCATCACCTCCGGCCTGCGCTGGAAAGAGGTCCACGCGCCGGTGGTCTGCCGCGGCCAGTGGGACCCGGCCTTCGTGGATCAGGCCCGAGACCTCGGCAGCTTCATGGCAGCCGGGCTGGAGGCCGGCATCTTCTAGGCACCATCGCAATACCGGCGCCGCTCCCTATCTCTGGTCGAGGCCAGCGTGGGGTAGTCGATTTGGATATCGTGACACAAGGGGTGTTGGGTGCTGCGGTCGGGCATGCCGTGCTCGGCCGGCGGATCGGTGCCAAGGCCATGGTCTTGGGCTTCGTCGGTGGCCTCGTGCCCGATCTCGACATCTTTCTGGTGCAGGACAGCCAGAGTCTCGACTACTGGCACTACCACCGCGGCATCACCCATTCGCTCTTCTTCGGCCCCGTGGTCGGCCTGCCCTTGGCGGCCCTGTCGCTCGCCGTCCAGCGCTGGCGCGAGGGTACGCCCACATCGTTCGGCCTCTGGTACCTCTTCTGGAGCCTGATCCTCGTCACCCACCCGATCCTCGACCTCGCCACCCACTGGGGCACGGCCTTCTTCGCCCCGCTCACGGACACCCGCTACGGCGTGCCGGCCATCCCGGTGATCGACCCGGTCTATACGCTGATCCTGGTTGCAGCCCTGGTCGCAGCAATGATCAAGGGGGCCAGGAGCGGTCCCGCCCGGCATCTCGTCCTCGGGGCTCTTGCCCTCTCGACACTCTATATCGGTCTGGGCTGGGGCCAGCATCTCAAGGCGGAACGGCTCGCTTCGGCCGATCTAGAAGCGAAGCAGATCGTGGCCGGCGAGGTCCACGCCTACACCACCATCTTCTCCCCTTGGCTGCGCCGCCTCGTCGCCGTGACGCCGGACGCCCACCTCGTGGGCTTCGTCTCGACGCTGAGGCCGCAGCCGATCGATTGGATCGAGGTGCAGCGGGAGCCCCTGGCCGAGGCCGCGAAGGCCGAGCTCGACGGCACGGAAGAGGCCAGGATCTACACCAACTTCGCCAACGGCCCGATCCATGCCGAACTGACCCCGCATGTCGGTAATCCAAAGGACGGCCAGGAACTCCGCCTCTACGACCTGCGCTTCGGCTTTCCGGGGTCGGCGCTGACCGGGCTCTGGGGCATGACCGCTGTCCTCGATGCCGAAGGCGCCCTGGTCGCTGCCCGCCGCTTCTCGGTCGACCGCCAGATCAACGACGGCGACCTCATGGCCCTCGCCCGTGCCAAGCTCGGTCTGCGGCAGCAGCTCTTTTGAGCGCTCCGGGCATTCACAAGATCGCCCGACCCTGCTAATGGCCGTCGCCGTTCAGCCGAAGGAAGACCGCCAGTGACCGGCCTCACCACGGCCGCCCCGGCCGCTTACGCCGACCTGATCCCGCCGACCGCCGCCGGCCGGGACCCGCTCTTTTTCTTCGGCACGCTGATGCACGACGCGGTGCTCGAGAGCGTCCTCGACCGGCCGGTCGCCTCGCACGAGACGACCGCGGCGCTGCTGCGTGGCTATCGTCGCGAGCGGGCCGCCGCCGCGAGCTATCCCGTCCTCGTCGAGGACAGCACGGCTACGGTCGAAGGCCGCCTCCTGCACCGGCCTACCTGGCGCTGCATCATGCGGATCAACCACTTCGAGGACGAGGAATACCGGGCCTGCCGACTCACCGTCCTGGCTGTCGGCAGGTCGGTTGCCGCCTGGGTCTTCCTCCCGCTCGACCACGTGGCGATGATGCGACCCTCGGGTGAGCCCTGGCATCTCGACCACTGGGCAGAGCAGCACCTCGACGTCTACCAGGAAGCGATCAACGGCTGGATGGCCGACGCCCCGGCTTGAGCGCCAAATTGACAGCGATAATTTGTATTGAATGGAATTGCGCTGAGACTAATTGTGCAATTAGTTGTCGCAGTCCGGAGTTTCGCCATGCCTCGCTTCGCCGCTACCGTCGTTCTCACCGGCACGCTCGCCCTCTCGATCCCGGCTCACGCCATCGACAATCCGGGTCCGCTGGTCGACGCCGACTGGCTCGAGGCGCATCTGGATGCGGCTGACCTCGTCATTCTCGACATCAGGAACGGCATCGATGGCGGTTCCTACGAGGCCTATACCGAGGCGCATGTTCCGGGCGCCATCTATGCCAACTACCAGGAAGCCGGCTGGCGTACCGAACGCGACGGCGTGGTCGGCATGACCCCCGACATCGGCTCGCTCGAAGCCCTCGTCGGCAGCCTCGGCATCGACAATGACAGCCACGTCGTCATCGTCCACGGTGGCGTCAACGCCAGCGATTTCGGCAGCGCCGCCCGGGTCTACTGGACCTTCAACTATCTCGGCCACGACGCGGTGAGCATTCTCGACGGCGGCTTTCGCGGCTGGAGCGAGGCGGGCCTGCCCACGACATCCGGCAACACCACGCCCGAGCCGGCGATCTTCGCGGCCGCGCCCCGCCCCGATCTCTTGATCGAGACGGGCGACGTCGAGGCCTCGCTCGACGATCCGAGCGTGCTCCGGCTCGACGCCCGGCCGGCCGAGCAGTATTTCGGCGCGGAGAAGGCCGGCCCCGCCAAGACCCCGGGCCGCATCCCGGATTCGCTCGGCCTCGACCAGGGCCTTTTCTTCACTGCCGACGGGCAGATCCGTCCCAGGGAAGAGATCGCCGCCATCGTCCCCGATCGGGTGACCAACGGCGAGGTCGACACCGTCGTCAGCTACTGCAACACCGGCCACTGGGCCGCGACCAACTGGTTCGTCCTCTCCCAAGTCCTCGAGGTCGAGAACGTCAGGCTCTACGACGCCTCCATGGTCGGCTGGACCTTCGACCCCAGCCGCCCGCTGGAGACCGGCCGCGGCATGCTCGACGCCTTGGGCCAGTGGGTCGGCAGCTTCCGCGGTTGAGCCGGTGAGCGAGCCGCCGCCCGAGATCGTCCAGGCCTACGCTACCCTCTTCGAGGGCTTGGACCAACTCGGGCCCGGCTCCACCGCAACCCGCGAGGCGGTGCTGGCTCTCGTCCAGTCGCGCCTGCCGGCCATGCCCGAGATCGCCGACATGGGCTGTGGCAAGGGTATCGCTGCTCTCGACCTGGCGGCCCACCTGCCCACCGCTCACATCACCGCCCTCGACAACCACCATGGCTTCATCGAGGCACTGCAGGGCGAGCGCATTACCGCGATCTGCGCCGACATGGCAGCCCCACCGCTGCCACCGTCGAGCCTCGATCTCGTCTGGTGCGAGAGCGCCATCTACAGCATCGGGCGGAGGCCGGCCCTCGACGCCTGGCGGCCTCTTCTCCGCCCCGAGGGCCTCGTGGCCTTCAGCGACGTCACCTGGACAACCCCATCCCCACCCGCCGAGGCCGAAGCCTTCTGGGCTGGCGAATACCCGGCGATGGCCACGCCCGAAGCGATCATCGCCGACCTCGACGCCACCGGCTTCACCCTCACCGACCAACTCACCGCGCCCCGCAGCGACTGGCGAGCCTATTACGACCCGCTACGCCGACGCCTCGACACGCTCGCCCCGACGGCGACGGGCGCGCTTGCCGAGGTGATCGCAATCATGCGCCGGGAAATCGCGGTCTTCGATCGATACGGTGACAGCTACGCCTCGACGTGGTTCGTGGCCGCAGGGTAGGGTCTCGGCAGGAGAAATTCCGGGAGGCAGCGCCTCCCCGCGCCCCTCCGGTCTTTTGCAACAGCACAGGAGGGTCGGTATGGCGCTGGATCTGTTGGTGTTTTTGGGGTCGGTGCGGGAGTCGACGCCGCCTCGTCCGGCGCGGCTGGGCCAGCGCGTGGCGCTGGCCTGCCAGCAGCACTTGGCGGGCAAGGGCGTGGCGGCGACGCTGATCGATCCCCTGACGATCGATCTGCCACGACCGTTCAAGCCGCAGTTTGCCTTCGCCGAGGGCAAGGCGCCGGCCGACCTCGAGGCACTGGCCCGACAAATCGAGGCCGCCGACGGCTACGTCATGGTCAGCCCCGAATACAACCACTCCATGAGCCCGGCCCTCGCCGACCTGCTCAACCACTTCGGCAGCTCGCTCTACGCCTACAAACCCAGCGCCATCGTCACCTACTCGGCCGGCCAATGGGGCGGCACCCGGGCAGCCGTCGGCATGCGCACCTTCCTCGGCGAACTCGGCTGCCTCCCCGTCTCCGCCATGATCCACGTCCCCAAGGCCCAGGAGATCCTGGACGAGGACGGCAGCTACGCGGCCGGCGTCGATGCGGAACGCTGGTCCACCTATCTCGATCGGACCTTCGCCCAACTCGGCTGGTGGGCCGAAGCCGCCAAACGCCGACGCGCCGAACCCGCCGAGCGGCCCGGGGCCTTCAACCGTGATCCGTCGGAGCGCAATGCGCCCTGACGGGTTCGGCACGAGGCCAGACGACCAGGGCCAGCTCGCGACCACGTCACCGCTCCAGCGCATAACCGGCGCAATATCATGCGCCCTAGCGGCCATGACCGCACGCCCTCCATGGCCGCCAGACTAGAATCACGCCGATCACCGGTGGGTTTGGAGAGAGCGGCTTGGGCGTTCTGGCTTTCTCGGGCTGCCTCCTCTTCGTCCTGCCGTTCGGCTACACGGTCGGGCTCGTTGCCGCGATCGTCCTCTCCGGCGGCGCCGTCGGCCAGCTGCCGATGATCACCATCCCGTTCGGCATCCTCGGCGCGGTCGTCTTCGCGCTCCTGCCGCTCGTCCCGGTGGGCCAGCGCCTCTGCATCATGAGCCTCGGCACCGCCGGCCTCTACCTCGCCGCCATCGCCGGCATGTGGCTCGCCGGCCACCTCCAGCTCCTCGCCACGATATAGGAATAATAGCCGATAACACCGCAGCGGTCAAGCCGGCGCTCGGGATCGTTCGGCACCCCACCGCCGCGCCCGCC
>JAABSG010000061.1 GCA_011390475.1 Geminicoccaceae bacterium
CAGCAGGAGCGAACGGAGACCCCGGCGGCTGCTCGACCTCCCAGAAGCCGTGCCGAGGCCGGACGAGGCCGCGCGTGTTCGCGAGACGACGCTCGCCCGTCCCGCTCGCGGCCGCGACCAGCGGAACCGCCAGCGCCCACATCGCCACGCTCGTTGCACGCATCCGCCCCTGACCATGGCGCCTCGCCAACCAGCAGCTCGAGCGAGCGCGCAAGCAACTCGATGGCCGCACCGACCACCACCTCGACGTCGCCCGTGTCAGGCGCGGATCAGGCACCACCTCCAACCCCTCCCTCTCCGCTCGAAAACCATCTCGAAAATGGGTGGGAGTGTTCGCCGAAAGTCGTCAAGCGAGCCCGTCGTGGACGAGCTTCAGGCCGGTGATCAGCACGAAGATGTAGCAGAGTCGGTAGAACAGCCTCTGGTCGACCTTGTCGTGCAGCCAGATGCCGGCGAGCATGCCGAAAGCCGCCACCGGTGCAAGGAGCAGCGAAGCCCAGAGATTGGCCGGACTGAAGAGGCCCAGCAGCCAATAGGGGATGACCTTGGCGGCGTTGATCAGGGCGAAGAGCACGATCATCGAGCCGACGAAGATGGTCTTGTCGAGCTTGAGCGGCAACAAATAGATGTTCGCCGGTGGTCCGCCGGAATGCGCCACCGTGCTGGTGAACCCGGCAATACCGCCCCAGAAGGCGGCCCGCCCGGGCGCGTGCGACCGCGCCGGGGCCGAGCCCTTGTCGCGGAGGAAATAGTCGGCGGCGAAGCCGGCGGCGATCAGACCCAAAAGGACGCGGACCAGATCGTCGTCGAGATAGCGGAAGGCGAGGCTCGCCAGCACGATGCCCGCCAGCGCCCCCGGCAGCATCGCCTGAACGATGCGACGGTCGAAGCGGCGGCGATAAGCCCAGACCCCGATCGCGTCCATCAGCATCAAGAGCGGTAACAGAATGCCGGCGGCGACCGCCGGCGAGACGGCGAGCGCCATCAGCGGCACGGCGGCGATGCCGAGCCCGCCGCCGAAGCCACCCTTCGAGATGCCGAAGATCAAGACGGCCGGTATGGCGACGAGATAAAACGCCGGGTCGCTCAGCACGGCCGACCGTCGCTGCCCGTCGCGCGCGGCCACTCGGCCGCCGTCAAAGGCCGGCGGCGGCGCGCAGGCCCTCCATGTCCCAGGCCTTGAGCAGATCGACCAGCTGGTCGGGCCCGGCGAGGTTCCGTCCCTCGACCTTGAGCATGGCGCGCCCGCCGCCGGCCATGAAGGTGATCTCGCCGCGTCCGGCGGCCTCGTCGAACTCGAGGATCGCGTTCTCGCGGCCCATCCGCACCCGCTGCATGTTCGGGTTGGCGGCGAGCATCGCCGGGTTGTTGAACAACGCCGCCATACCCTGGATCATCGGGTTGTCGATGATCAACTGCGCCTCCATCGAACCGGATCCGCCGTCCTCGCTGTAGCTGCGGTTGACGATGGTCCCACCGCCCATGAAGCCGGCGGCAGCCTCCTGGGTGGCCTCGGCGGCGGTCCAGCCCGCGGGCGCCGGCGGGAAGGTCCGGGCGAAGGCGCCACCGAGCAGCGCCTTGATCTCGCCGATGGCGAATTGCAGCTCGGTGACCGTGCCGGCATAGTCGCCCTCGTCGTAGAGTTCGATCGCGAGTTCCAGCTGCTCGCGGATGGCGTCGGCACTGGCCGTCGACGGCGCCAGTGGCCCGAGGACGAGTGCCAGGGCAGGTACCGCGAGACATATCGGGCGCATCGAGTTCTCCAAAAAGCAACGCAAGAGGCAGCCGTTGTGTGGCCGCAGCCGCAGGTTGACGTCAACCCCGATCACTCCGGGCAAACCCTGACCAGGGCTCGAGCGTGGTATCGGCGACGGGCTCGCTGTCGAGGCGCGCGTCGTCAAGAGCCGTGACCGTTGGCGCGCATCGGCGTGTCCGACTGGCAATGGGCCGGGGCCGACGCGGCGAACGACCCGCACGGGCGGGCGGGCTCGCGCCCCCGCCACTGGCCGCTGTCGAGTGCGGCCTTGAAGGCCTCGACGCGAATCGGCGGCGAGAAGAAGTAGCCCTGCGCCACGTCGCAGTCGAGATCGTCGAGGAAAGCCAGATGGCGCTCGGTCTCCACGCCTTCCGCCACCACCTCGAGGTTGAGGCTGTGACCGAGGCCGATGATCGCCTTGGCGATCTGCCGGTCGTCGGCGTCGTGATCCAGATCGCGGATGAAGGTCTGGTCGATCTTCAGCCGGTGGATCGGAAAGCGCTTGAGATAGGAGAGCGACGAGTAGCCGGTGCCGAAATCGTCGAGGGCGATGGCGACGCCGAGCTCGTTCAATTTGTTCAAGGTCTCGGCCGCGCTCTGCGTGTCGCGCATCAAGACACCTTCGGTGATCTCGAGCTCGAGCGCGCGAGGCGGCAGCTTCGCCGCCGCCAGCGCCTGCTCGACCTCGCGACAGAGATCGCGGTTCCAGAACTGAACGGGCGAGAGGTTGACCGCGATCCGGGGCCCCGTTCCGCCCCGCCACCAACCGGCGGCCAGCCTGCAGGCCGCCTCGAGGATCCAGCTGCCGAAGGCGACGATGAGGCCGGTCTCCTCGGCGATCGGCACGAAGACGCCGGGGCCGATCTCGTCCGGCCGGCCATGCCGCCAGCGCAGCAATGCCTCGCAACCGATCAGGCGCTGGCTGCGCACCGCGAATTGCGGCTGCAGCACGAGCGACATCTCGTCCCGCTCCAAAGCACGCCTCAGCGCATCCTCGATCGACTTACGCCGCTGGGTCGCGGCGCTGAGCTCGACCCCGAACATGCAGTGCCGCTGGTCGTGCCGCTTCGCCTCGTGCAGCGCCAGATCGGCCTGATGCAGCAGGGCTTCGACCTTGTGGCCGTGCAAGGGGCTCAAGGTGATGCCGATACGCACGCCGCAATGGATTTCGTGACCGTCGATGCCGAAGGGCTCCCTGAGCCGCTCGGCGATGCGCTCGCCGGCGGCGAGGGCGATGGCCTTGGTGGGCTTGGCGAGCGGCATTACCACGGCGAACTCGTCGCCGCCGAGGCGCGCCACGGTATCGTGCCCGGCAACGCAGCGGCCGAGCCGGGCGGCCGCCTGCTGCAGCAAGAGATCACCGATGCGATGGCCGTAGCTGTCGTTGACCCGCTTGAAATCCTCGAGATCGAGCGCGAAGAGGGCGACTCCGCCGCCGCCCTGCTTGGCCGCTTCCAGCGCCGCCGCGAGGCTTTCGCCCAGCGCCTGGCGGTTGACGAGGCCGGTCAGCGGGTCGTGGCGGACGAGGAACCGCACCCGCTCGGCCGCTGCTTCCTGCCCGTCCCCCTCCCAGCCGACCCCGCGATAGCCGAGGAATCCGCCGTCCTCGGCAAAGACGGGTCGACCGCTTACCCGGACCAGCCGCTGCCGGGCGACGATCTCGGGCGGCAGGCCGGCGGTCATGACCGGGGGATGCATCCGCCCCGAGAGACCGGCGCGAGGCACGCCGGTCAGTGCCTCGATCCGTTCGCTCGGACAATCGAAACGGTGGCCTCGATCGCTCCGCCAGAACCAATCCGGCGGCGGGGCGACGTGCGCGAGCCGCTGCTCGGCGAGGCTCGATCGGCGCTCCGGACCACGCCGCATCGAATCGGCGTCGCCGAGCGCCATGAAGCCGATCAGCCGACCGCGCCTATCGTATCGGCAACCGACCCGCCAGACCAGCACCCGCCGGCCGGCGTCGGCGGTAGCGAGCCAGATGCGGACGGTGACGGCGCGCCGGGCGGTGAGCAGCGCCGACCGGCGCTCGATCCGACGCCGATCGGCGGCGTCGACACCGAGCCGCTCCAGCAGGTTTCGGCCGACATCCGCCGCCGACAGGCCGAGCAGTGCTGTCGCAGCCGCATTGGCAAAGCGCAACCGGCCGTCCTTCGCCAGCGTCAGAACCGGGCACGGCAAGTCGTCGATCAGTCCGCGGCCGGTAGCGCGTCGCGGCGGAGCACCGCCGTCGCCGCCCGACGTCCGTTCCATCACTGCCAGCTCAGAACGCAAAGCGACACCTGCCCAATCCCCCGACGTGACTCGATCCACGTAGGGTTATCGGCGCATAGTCTGAAGATTCCGTTACTTATCGGCCGATTCGGACGCCGGCTTCGTCTTCTTGTCGAGCCGTGCGCTCTCGTCGGTCTGGAGCGGGCCGCGGCGGAGCTCCTTGACGATGCCGCGCATGAGCTGGACCTCGGGACCGGAGAGGGCCATGCGCTCGACCATGGCCTTGATGGTGCGGCTCAAGGAGACCCGCCGATCGGCGGCGCGAAAAAAGCCCACGGCGTCGAGCTCGGTCAGCAAATGTGCCAAAAGGTCGGCGACCTCGCCCTTGGTCGCCGGTGGATCGCCGAGGCCGCTGGGTGGTGGGGGTGCGGTCCGGCGATGCCATTCATAGCCGCAAAGGAGGACGGCTTGCGCCAAATTGAGCGAGGGAAACAGCGGGTTGACGGCGATCCGCACCAGACGATCGGCCTGGATCAGGTCCTCGTTGTCGAGGCCCGTGCGCTCGGGCCCGAACATCAGCCCGACCTTCAAGCCAGCGGCGAGCTGCTGGCCGGCGGCCGCGGCCATGCCGGCCGGGTCGACGATCTCTTTTTGCAGCTCGCGGCCGCGGGCGGTCGTGGCGTAGAGGTGGTGGAGATCGGCGATGGCGTCGGCCGTGGTCGGCAGGATGGTCATGCGGTTGAGAATTTCGGCGGCACCCGAGGCGGCCGCCACCGCCTTGGCACTGGGCCAGCCGAAATCGGGGGCGACCAGGCGCAGATCGGAGAGCCCGAAATTGAGCATGGCGCGTGCGGCCGTGCCGACGTTCTCGGCGAGCTGCGGGCGGACCAGGATGACGACCGGTGCCGGCGGCAGCTGGTCGATGCCGCCCCGCGCCGCCTTGGTGCGCTTCATCCCTGGTCCTGGGGCTGCCCCTGGGGCTGGCCTTGGGGCCGGGGCCCGGGCCGGTTCAGCCGGCAACGACTTCGGGCCGATCGAACACGCCGTCGAGGAAGAGCTTGTAGGTGATGGCATCGAAGAGGGCATCGTAGGAGGCGTCGATGATGTTGGCCGACACACCGATGGTTTGCCAGACCCGGCCCTTGTCGTCGGCGGATTCGATGATCACCCGGGTGACCGCCGCGGTGCCCGATTCGGGCGAGAGGATGCGCACCTTGTAGTCGACCAGCTCCATGTGCTCGAGCGAGGGGTAGGTGGGGGCGAGGGCCTGCCGGAGCGCGTGGTCGAGGGCGTTCACCGGACCGTTGCCGTCGGCCACGGTGTAGAAGTCCTGGCCCTGGACCTTCACCTTGATCGTGGCCTCCGATTGGGTGACGAGGTCGCCCACCGCATTGAAGCGGCGCTCGTCGATGACCCGAAAGCTCAAGAGCGCGAAAGCGTCCTCGATCTGCCCGAGCCCGCGGCGAACCAGCAGCTCGAAGCTCGCGGACGCGCCGTCATAGGTGAAGCCCCTGGCTTCGCGCGTCTTGATCGTGGCGAGCAGCTCCGCCACCGCTTCCCGCGACGGCTCGATCTCGAGCCCCATCTCGGCAAAGCGCTGCTGCAGATTGGCGCGGCCGGCCTGGTCGGAGACGAGGACGTCGCGGGCATTGCCGACGAGGGTGGGATCGACGTGCTCGTAGAAGCCCGGGTCCTTCAGCACGGCCGAGGCATGGAGCCCGCCCTTGTGCGCGAAGGCATTGGCGCCGACATAGGCGGCCCCCCGGTCGGGCGTGCGGTTCAAGCGCTCGTCGAAGCCGCGGCTCAAGGCGGTGAGCCTGGCCATCGCAGCGTCGGTGACGCCGACATCGAAGCCGAGCTTGAGTTTCAAGGTCGGGATCAAGGAGACCAGATTGGCGTTGCCGCAGCGCTCACCCAAGCCATTGAGCGTGCCCTGGACCTGCCGCGCCCCCTCGCGGACGGCAAGCAGCGTGTTGGCGACCGCGTTTTCGGTGTCGTCGTGGGTGTGGATGCCGAGCTTTTCGATGGGCACGACGCGGGCGACATCCTTGACGATCCTCGCCACCTCGTGTGGCAGGGTGCCGCCATTGGTGTCGCACAATACCACCCATTGGGCACCGCCCTCGAGCGCCGCTTCGAGACAGGCCATGGCGTAGGCCGAATCGGCCTTGTAGCCGTCGAAGAAGTGCTCGGCGTCGAGCATCACCTCGGGACTGTGCTTCAGGCTCTCGGCGATGCTGTCGGTGATCATCCGCAGGTTCTCGTCGCCATCGACGCCGAGCGCTCCCTCGGCATGCAGCCTCGAGCTCTTGCCGACCAGCGTGATGACGTCGCAACCGGCCTGGAAGAGCGGCTGCAGGCCCGGGTCGTTGGCGGCCGAGCGGCCGGCCCGCCTGGTCATGCCGAAGGCGCAGAAGCGGGCGGTCGAGAAGGTCGGCCGATCACTGAAGAAGGCGTCGTCGGTGGGATTGGCGCCCGGCCAGCCGCCTTCGATGTAGTCGAGGCCCATGGCATCGAGGTCGGCGGCGATGGCGCGCTTGTCGGCAGGGCTGAATGAGATGCCCTGGGTCTGCGCCCCGTCGCGCAGCGTCGTGTCGTAGAGGTAGATACGCTCGGCCATCAGCTTTTTCGCCCGATCCTCAACTCTTGCGCCAAGTGGTGCCGCCCGGCCCGTCCTCGAGGATGATGCCCTCGGCGGCGAGCTGATCGCGGATCGCATCGGCGCGGGCGAAGTCCTTGCGCTTGCGCGCGGCGAGGCGTTCCTCGATCAGCGCTTCGATCTTCTGGTCGGCCGCACCGGCGGTACCGTGCAACCAGGTCGTGGGTGCTGCCTGCAACAGCCCCAAAAGCGCGCCTGAGGCCTTCAGGCGGCTGGCGATTGTCGGGGCCTCGCCGTGCTTGGCGCGGTTCAGTTGCCCCAAGAGGTCGTGCAGCACAGCGATCGCCTTGGGCGTGTTGAGGTCGTCCTCGAGGGCCTCGACCAGGGCCGGCTCCGGATCGGCCTTGCCGCCTTCGCCGGCTCGCTCGAGGGCGCCGTAGAAGCGGTCCAGCTGGGTTTTGGCCTCCTCGAAGCCCTGCTCGCTGCAGTCGATGGGCGCGCGGTAATGGGCGCCCAGCATCCAGAGCCGGATCGCCTCGCCCGGCACGGCGGCGAGGGCCTCGTCGAGCCGCAGCACGTTGCCCAGCGACTTCGACATCTTCTGGCCGCGCATGTCGACGAAGCCGTTGTGCAGCCAGAAATTCGCCATCGTCGCCAGCCCATGCGCGCAGCAGGTCTGGGCCATCTCGTTCTCGTGGTGCGGGAAGATCAGGTCCTGGCCACCGCCATGGATGTCGAAGGGCACACCGAGGTGCTTCTCCGCCATGGCCGAGCATTCGATGTGCCAGCCCGGGCGGCCACGGCCCCAAGGACTGTCCCAGCCGGGCTCGTCGTCGGCGGCCGGCTTCCACAAGACGAAGTCGGCAGCGTCGCGCTTGTAGGGGGCGACCTCGACCCGGGCCCCGGCGACCTGGTCGTCGCGGCTGCGGCCGGAAAGGCTACCATAGCGCGGCATCGAGGGGGTGTGGAAGAGGACGTGCCCCTCGGCCGCATAAGCGTTACCAGTCTCGACCAGCTGCTCGATCAACGCCACCATCTCCAAGATATGGTGCGTGGCCTTGGGCTCGAGGGTCGGGGCGAGGCAGCCCAAAGCCAGGGCGTCCGCCTGAAAGGCCGTCGTGGTACGCCCGGTCAGCGCCTCGATCGGCTCGCCGTTCTCTTTCGCCTGGGCGATGATCTTGTCGTCGACGTCGGTGATGTTCCGCACATAGGTGACGTTCGGATAAAGGTGCCGCAGCAGACGGAAGAGCACGTCGAAGACGATCAGCGGGCGCGCATTGCCGATATGGATGCGCTGATAGACCGTGGGCCCGCAGACATAGACGCGGACATGGTCCGGCTCGATCGGCGTGAACGGCTCTTTTTTGCGGGTGAGCGTATTGTGCAGCAACAAGGGCAAGGGTGTGCCAGTCGGTGACAGATGGGTTGCGGTCAGGCGGTTTCGCCGCGCAAACGGCGAAGGGCGCGCTCGCGGCCGAGGAGCGGTAGCAGATCGGCCAGTTTCGGTCCATCGTCACGGGCGGTCAGCGCCAGGCGGATCGGGTGCATCAAGGCGCGACCCTTGGCCCCGGTGGCCTGCTTGACGGCATCGAGCCAGGCTGCCGCCGTTTCGGCATCCGGCAGCGGCTCCGGCAAGAGATCGGCCGCGGTCTCCAGCAGCGCCCGGTCCTCGATCACCGGGGCCAGCGGTTCGCGCAGCAGCCGATGCCAGGCCCGAAGCTCGCCCGGAGTCCGGGCATTCTGCTGGAGCACCCGCCATTCCGCCACGGTGAGATCGGCAAGGCCCGACTGCTGCTTCACCACCTCGAGCGGCAGCGACTGAAAGACGGCCGCACTGATGCGGGTCAGCGCGTCCGGATCGAGGACGGCGCTGGTGCGGCCGAAGCGGGCGAGATCGAAGGTCTCGACGAGGTCTTCGAGGCTGGTCTCGGGTGCGGCCTGCCGGTCGGTGCCGATCGAGGCGAGCACCAGGCGGATCGCGTGCGGCTCGATCCCCTGCTCGCGATAGTCGTGGACACTGCCGTCGCCGCTGCGCTTGGAGAGCGGCGCCCCGCCGGGACCGGTCAGTAGCGGCAGGTGGGCGAAGGCCGGCTGCTCGGCCCCCAAGGCGCGGAAGAGTTCGACCTGCACGGCGGTGTTGGTGCGGTGGTCGTCGCCGCGGATGATGTGACTCACCGCGAGGTCGACGTCGTCGACGACCGAGGCCAGGGTGTAGGTCCAGCCGCCATCCGCCTTGCGCAGGATCGGATCGCTGAGCGAGCCGCCGGGAACGACGATATCGCCTTGCACCAGGTCGGACCAGCCGACCGAGGCACCGGACAGCCGAAAGCGCCAATGCGGCTGGCGGCCCTTGGCCTCGAGCGCGCTCCGCTCCGCCGGGCCGAGCTGGAGGGCCGCACGATCATAAACCGGCGGCAGACCCTTGGCACGCTGCGCCGCCCGCTTGGCCTGCAGCTCGTCCGCCGTCTCATAGGCCGGATAAACCGCCCCTCCAGCCTGCAGCCGGGCGAAGGCCGCTGCATAGACCGCCCCACGCTCGCTCTGCCGGTAATGGGCGTCCCAGTCGAGACCGAGCCAGCGGAGATCGTCCTCGATCCCGGCCGCGAAAGCCGCGGTCGAGCGCTCCCGGTCGGTGTCGTCGAGGCGCAGGATCAGCCGGCCGCCGTGATGGCGGGCAAAGAGCCAGTTGACGAGGGCGGTTCGGGCATTGCCGAGATGCAGCCGGCCGGTCGGGCTCGGGGCGAAGCGGAGCAGAGGGAGCATGAAGACGCCAATGGGCCATAGTAGGGCTTGGGGGGTGTCAGCCCTCGGCGTAATACTTGCTCAGCTCGCGGCGCACCAGTCGGGAGTCGGCAGCGCCCATCGGCACGGCGATCGCCGGATCGGCCATGGTGAGAACGGTGCCGAGCAGCTTCTCGGCCACCCCGTCGAGCTGCGCCAGGGCGTGCGCCGCGACGGCCCGCTGGGTCGCGTTCCAGCGGACGAGAAAGAGAATGCCGTCGCACAGCGGCGCCATGACCCGGGCATCGGTGACCGCCAGGACCGGCGGGCTGTCGATCAGCACGAGGTCGAAATGCCGCCTCGCTTCCTCCAGCAGCACGCCCATGGCCTGCGGGCCCAACAGCCGTGTCGGCTGGCTGACCCGGGCACTGCCGGGGATGAAGTCGAGGCCGGAGAGCGGATCGCGGCCGAGCACGTCCTCGGCCTCGCGCTCGCCCTTGAGAATCTCGACCAGGCCCTCCGGCGCCTCGAGATCGAGCAGCTGGGCCAACTTGGGACGACGGAGATCGGCGTCGATCAAGAGCACCTTCAGCCCCTCGGCGGCGGCGAGCCGCGCCAGGGCCAGCGTGGTCGTCGATTTGCCCTCGCCCGGCACCGCCGAGGTCAACAGCACCACCCGGCCGCCCTCTCCCTTGGGCTCGAAGCTGAGCTCGGCCACGAGCGTGCGCAGCGCCTCGGCGAAGCGCGAGCAGGGCCGCTCGAGCGGCAGATCGATTACCGGCACCGTCACCCGGCGGCCGCGGCGAACCAGCGGCAGACAGCCGATGCAGCGCTGGCCGAGCCCCTGCTCGGCCGCGCGCTGGGTGCGAAAGCCGCGGTCGAGCTGCTCGAGGAAGAAGACCATGAGCAGGCCGGTGCCGAGCGAGGCCGCGGTGAAGAGACCGAAGACGATGGAGGGCAGGGGGAAGCTCGGCCGGCTCGGCGATGTGGCCTCGGAGATCAGCCGGACGTCCGGACGCTGGGTGCCGACCGTGTCGACCAGCTCGCGCTGGCGGGCGAGATAGCTCTCGTGCTGCAGGCGGGCGTGCTCGACCACCTGCTCGCGGCGCCTGATCTCGGCCTCGCCGGCACTCTGCACCACACTCTCGGACTTGACCGTCTCGAGCTCGCGCAGAAGTGTCGCCTCGCGCGCCCGGGCGGCGACGATCTCGGCCTCGACGGTACCGAGCAGGGCGCGTTGCTCCGCCTGAATGCGCCGCTCGAGCTCCTGGCGCTCGGCGCGGACATCGAGGATCTGCGGATGGCGGTCGCCGAAGCGGGTGGCGAGCTCGGCCTCCCGCCGGGTGGTCTGGTTCTTCAGGGCATAGAGGTTCTGCAGCACGGCCGAGCCGCCCAGCTCCTCGAAGGCGAGGTCGTCGCCCGGCCGGCCCAGCACCGCCCGCACCCGTTGCAGCCGGGCCTCGCGGGCGGCGCGCTCGCCGGCGGCAGCGGCGATGTCGCGGCGCAGGTTGGCGAGCGCCAGGCTGTCGAGGGCGAGGCCACCGGCCGGGTCGTCGACGAGGCTGGTGCGGGCCGCTGCGAGCTCGGCCTCGGCCAGCTCGAGCGCCGCCCGGCTTTGCATCAGAGCCTGCTCGAGCCAGGCGCTGGCGCCACCGGCGAGGCTGGCCTTTTCGTCGTTGCGGGACGCGATATAGCGCTCCGCCACGCCATTGGCGATCCGCGCTGCGATATTGCCATCGCCACTCTGAAAGGCGATGGCGATGACATGCGTCTGGCCGATGCGATCAACCCTGAGCCGTTCGAGAAACCGGTCGACGACGACCGCTGGATCGCTCGCCTCGGCCGCCGCCGGGCCGATGCCGAGCCCGGACACCAGCCGGTCGCTCGGGTCGAGCGAGCGGTGCAGTTCGGGTTCGTCCTCGAGACCGAGCGCCTCGATCACGTCGCGCGCCATGCTGCGCGAGGCCAGGAGCCTGACCTGGCTCTCGAGCGCCGCCTGATCGTCGGCGATGCTCGCCGGTGCCAGCACGCTGTCCTCGGCGCCGCCACGACCGGGCTCGATCATCAACTGGGCGGTCGCGACATAGACCGGCTCCAGCCAAGCGAGGGTGAGGACCGCGAGCCCGGCGCCGATGCCGAGGCAGCCGACGAGCAAGAGCGTGTAGCGGCGCAGCACCGCCAGGAGGTCGAGGAGCGAGAGTTCGGCCGCGGGCTGGGCCTGACGGCGGCCGGGCCGAGGCGGCGGCTCCCCAGCGGACCCGTATTGCGCATCGGGGCGGCCATCGAGGCGGCTCACGGCGCCGAGGCCTCGTCGCCACGCGCCCGGCCCGCCGCATTCAAGCCCATGATGTCGATGCGCAAGGGCGGCCGGTCGGCGTCGATCAGCACGACCGGGGCGAAGGCGCCTTCCGCCTCGGGGCTAGCCGGATCGGTGGCCCTCGGGTCGACGGCCCGTGGGTCGATGGCCCGAGCGTCGATGGCCTTGCGGTCGCCGTCCTGCCGGTCGATCGGCACCGCTTCGAACGCGACACCGAACGCGCCGTCCTTGAGGCCGGTCAGCAACGCCTCGAGCTCGCCATCCGGCAAACCCGCGCCACGTCGCGGCAAGGCGAAGGCGGGTCCGACCTCCCCAGCCTGGAACCCGCCGGCGACCGCCGTGGGCCAGCCACCCTGCGCCCCGCCGAAGCCCGTCTCGCGCAGGTCGAGGAGCGAGCGCGCCATCGTCACTGCCCCACCGACCGAGGCGAGGACGAGGATGGCCGCGATCGGTCGGCCGAAACCGCGGCGCCGCCAAGCGGCTTCTCGCTTGAAGGTGGCTGCGGCGCGCTCGAGCGCGCGCCGCAAAGATGGGCCGGATCGCATTGCGCTTGATCCCGTAAACAACGCCATGATCCGATCACTTTCTATCACAGATTGAATCTAATTCAACCTATTCGCGCGAAATCCTTTCACCGTGTCCAGGGCCGCTGCCCGTTCAGATCGCTGACCCGACTGATCCGGACCGTCTCGCCGTTCAGCCAGAAGGCGGCGCCGGCGGTTCGCCAGAGTGCTCGACTGCCGAGACTGGGCGTGCCATCGGGGCAGGTTTCGGGGCCGGCCAGGATGACGACGAAGGCGGCGGCCCGGCAATCGTCCGCCACGGCCTCGGCGGTCAGCGAGATCGCGAGCGGCCGCCGACCGCCGGTATCGATCACACAGCCCAAGGGATCGCAGCGTAGCCGGCCATCGTCCCGGGTTGCGAACGGCAGGCCCTCGGCCACGCCGGCTCCCTGCAGCATCTGCCGCCGGAGCCAGTTGTCGCGGTTGCGCTCGAGCAAATGGGCCTCGCCGCGGTCGACCCGAAAGGCGATGAAGTCGCCGCGGCGGTCGATCAGGAGATCGGCGGGTCGGGCCAGGAGGGTGACGAGGATGCCAGCGGCGATCAGGACGAAGCCCCAGCGCCGCCAGCGCGTCTGCCAGAGGCAGAGCCAGAGCATGCCGGCGACCATCAAGAGGAGGGCAGCCGGCGGCCAGGGGGTGATGTCGATGGCGGCACCCGGCAGGTCGGTCATGAAGGCGGCGATCACCAGGACGATGCCGATGCCCTGGCCCATGAGGGTCAAGGCCAGAGCGTCCAGGCCGAAGGGCATCAGGATCACCGCCAGGAGCCCGGTCGGCATGATCCAGAAGGCCGTCAAGGGCACGGCTACCAGGTTGGCCAGCGCGCCATAGGTGGCGATCCGCTGGAAGTGGTAGGCGGCGAAGGGTGTGGTCGCGACGCTGGCGATCAGGGTGGTGAGCAGAATGCCCAGGAAATAGAGACCGACGACGCTGCGCAGCACGAAGCGATCCGCCTCGGGCGGCGTCTGCCGACGCTGCCGGCGGTGCCACTCGTAAAAGGCGATGAGCCCGACGACGGCGGCAAAGCTCATCTGGAAGGAGGGGCCGAGCAGGCTCTCCGGCATCATCACGAGGACGGCCAACGCCGCATAGGCCAAAAGCCGGAGCGAGAGCGGGTTGCGGTCGACCAGCACGGCAATCAGCGCCACGCCCGCCATCATGAAGGCGCGCTGCGTCGGCACCGTGGCCCCGGCCAGCAGCAGGTAGGCGAAGGCTGCGACCAGCGCCACGCAGGCGGCCGGCTTCTTCGGCACGATACGCAAGGCCAAGGCCGGAAACAGGGAGAAGAGAAAGCGGCAGCTGACGAAGACGGTGCCGGCGACGAGCGTCATGTGCAGGCCGGAAATGGCCAGGAGATGGGCGAGACCGGCGACCTGCATGTGCCGCCAGACGTCCTGCGGGATCGAGGCGCGAAGGCCGGTCAGGAGCGCCGCGGCAACGGCGCCCTCGGCACCGCCGATGACGCTCTCGGCGCGCTGCGCGATGGCGTAGCGGAGATTGGCCACGGGCCGCGTGCCGAGCCCAGGGGCACCGCCGAGCAGCTCGGGATAGCCGTAGGCGAAGCCGACCCCGCCCAGCTGCTCGAAAAACGCCCGCTGGGCGAAGTCGAAGCCGCCCGGGATCAAAGCGCCCGAGGGCGGCTGCAGCCGGGCGCGCACAGCAATCCGCTGGCCGGGAAGCAGCGGCGGATCCATGGCGCGGATGGTCAGCCGCACGCGTTCGGGCGTCGACTGCCGGTCGATCCGCTCGATCACCAAGTCCTCGAGCAGCAGCCGCTGGCCGGAAGCGCGGGGCTCGGCCGTGCGAATGGTGCCCTCCACGGTGTAGACCGAAGCGCGAGGCAGGACCGGGGCGTCGACCGAGAGCGTGCGCAACTGGGCGGCGGCGAACCCGGCGAGGCAGAACGCCAGGGCGAGCCAGCCGAGCCGGCCGAGGCCAGAGCGGCGCTTGCCGGCAGCACCGACGGCGCCGGCGACGCCCAAGGCCAGGACCGCCAGCAGCAACGGCGACGGCTCGCGCGGCAGGGCAAAATAGACGACGATGCCGAAACCGAAGCCGACCGGCGCCCAGAGCGCCCAGCGCTCGCGCTCGGCCATGAGCCCGAGGGCCAAGGCCCGGCCGAGGCGCACGAAGTCCATCGGCACGGGCCACCGGGCGCGGGTCCGGGCATCGCTCCAGGCCCCGGCCCCACTGCCTGCCCAGGCGGCGAACTGGGAAAGGCCGCGGCGGCGCCAGGCGGCGAGGATGGCGGCCGGCTGCTGCACGTCTGCTCCGAACGTGATAGGAGACCGTCCCGATCCTCTGCGAAACGCGGCGCAAAATCAACCATGAGTGTAATTGTCAGGTTCGCCCCTTCACCTACGGGCTATCTCCACATCGGCGGCGCCAGGACCGCCCTCTTCAACTGGCTCTATGCCCGGCATCACGGCGGCCAGTTTCGCTTGCGCATCGAGGATACCGATCGGCAGCGCTCGACCGACGCGGCGATCGCCGCCATCCTCGACGGGCTGACCTGGCTCGGCCTGGAGTGGGACGGCGAGGTGGTCTATCAGGCCGAGCGCATCGAAGCGCACCAAGCGGCAGCGCAGCGGCTGGTCGAGGCGGGCCTCGCTTATCCCTGCTATTCTAGTCCCGACGAGCTCGAGGCGATGCGGGCCTTGGCCAAGGCCGAAAAGCGGCCGATCCGCTACGACGGCACCTGGCGCGATCGCGATCCGGCAGAGGCACCCGCCGGCGTGCCGCCGGTCATCCGTTTCAAGGCACCACTCGACGGCGTGACGGTGATCGAGGACCGAGTGCAGGGCCGGGTCACCTTCCAGAACAGCCAGCTCGACGACATGGTCCTGCTTCGCGCCGACGGCACGCCGACCTACATGCTCTCGGTCGTCGTCGACGATATCGACATGGGCATCACCCACATCATCCGCGGCGACGACCACCTCAACAACGCGGCCCGGCACGCCAATCTCTTCCAGGCCCTGGGCCACGAGCCGCCGGTCTTCGCGCATATCCCGCTGATCCACGGGCCGGACGGGGCCAAGCTCTCCAAGCGACACGGCGCCTTGGGCGTCGATGCCTACCGCGATCTCGGCTATCTGCCGGAGGCCATGCGCAACTACCTGTTGCGCCTCGGCTGGGCGCACGGCGACGAGGAGATCATCTCGACCGAGCAGGCGGTGCAGTGGTTCGAGCTCGATGCCATCGGCCGCTCCCCTGCCCGCTTCGACTTCCAAAAGCTCGATTCGGTCAACGCGCATTATCTCCGCCTCCGCCCGGACGCCGATCTCGTGGCGCTGGCCGCGCCCTTGCTCGAAGCCGCGGGGCACGAGCTCGGCGAGGCCGAACGCGCGCGGCTCGTGCAGGCCATGCCGGGCTTGAAGCAGCGGGCGCGCACCCTGGTCGATCTCGCCCAAAGCGCCGCCTTCTACGTCCAGGCACGGCCGCTGCCGCTCGATGCCAAGGCAGCCAAGCTCCTCGACGCGGATGCCAAGGCCCGGCTCGCGGCCGCCTTGCCGGCCCTGGCCGCGGTCGAGCCCTTCACCGAGGAAGCGCTGGAAGCAGCGGCGCGGGCGGCGGCCGAGGCCCAGGGGGTCGGCTTCGGCAAGCTCGCCCAGCCACTTCGGGCGGCGCTGACCGGGCGGACCGTCTCGCCCGGGCTGTTCGAAGTGATGGTCGGGCTCGGCCGCGAGGAAGTCGTCGGACGGCTGGAGGATGCTGCATCTGGCCGCAATCCCGCACTGCAGCAGAACGATTGATGCGAGCGGCCTGTACGGGTAAGCTCGAATTTCCCTAAAGGTCGGCAGCGAGACCTCGACTCGGCGCCGATGCGCCACGACAACGGCCACGGCACCGCCGGGCCCGACAGCCTGTCGGGCGCGGCACCGAGCAGGGCCCGCCACAGCAACAAGGAGCGAGAGGATGACGGAGAACACGCCAAAGAAGTCGGTGACCATTGGTGGTCCTGGCTCGAATGCGGCGTTTCCGGTGCTCTCGGGCACGGTCGGCCCCGATGTCATCGATATCCGCAAGCTCTACGGCGAAACCGGGCTGTTCACCTACGATCCGGGCTTCACCTCGACCGCCGCCTGCCGCTCGAAGATCACCTATATCGACGGTGACGAGGGCATCCTCCTGCATCGCGGCTACCGGATCGAGGATCTGGCCGAGCACAGCAGCTTTCTCGAGACGGCGTACCTGATCCTCTTCGGCGAATTGCCGACCGCCGACGAGTACAGCAATTTCATGAGTGGTGTGACCTACCACACCATGATCCACGACCAGATCAACTATCTCTATCGCGGCTTTCGCCGTGACGCGCACCCGATGGCGGTGATGGTCGCGGTGGTCGGCGCCTTGTCGGCCTTCTACCACGAGGATCTGGACACCAACGACCCGCACCACCGGCTGATCGCGAGCTATCGCCTGGTTGCCAAGATCCCGACGATCGCGGCCATGGCCTACAAGTACTCGGTCGGCCAGCCCTTCATGTATCCGCGGAACGATCTCAGCTATCCCGAGAACTTCCTCTACATGATGTTCGGCGTGCCGTGCGAGCCTTGGCAGGAAAAGCCGACGCTCTCCAAGGCCTTGGAGAAGATCTTCATCCTCCACGCCGACCACGAGCAGAACGCGTCGACCTCGACGGTCCGGCTCGTCGGCTCCACCGGTGCCAGCCCCTATGCCGCGATCTCGGCCGGTATCGCGTCCTTGTGGGGCCCGGCACACGGCGGCGCCAACGAGGCCGTGGTCAACATGCTGGGCGAAATCGGCTCGGTCGAACGCATCCCCGAGTTCATCGCCCGGGCCAAGGACAAGGACGATCCCTTCCGCCTGATGGGCTTCGGCCACCGGGTCTACAAGAACTACGACCCGCGGGCCGGCGTCTTGAAGTCGAGTGCCGACGAGGTGCTCGAGGAGCTCGGCAAGGGCGACAACCCGAAGCTCGCGATCGCCAGGGAACTCGAGCGAATCGCCCTCGAGGACGACTATTTCCGCGACCGCAAGCTGTTCCCCAACGTCGACTTCTATTCCGGCATCATCCTCGAGGCGATGGGCATCCCGACCAAGATGTTCACCGCCATCTTCGCGCTCGCCCGCACCGTCGGCTGGATGGCGCAGTGGAACGAGATGATGGAGGACCCGGAGCAGAAGATCGGCCGGCCACGCCAGCTCTATACCGGTGCCGCCCAGCGCCCGTACGTGGCGATCGACAAGCGCCGCTAGCAGGCAGGGCGCGGCCGGCGCCCGCTCGCGCGTTCAGGCCTTGGCGCTGACGACGGCATCGGCGCAGAGCTTGCCGTCGACCAGGGCCCGGGCCTTGAACCAGTGTATGCCGAGCTTGCTCCGCTGCCGCTCGACCTCGATCTCCAGCCGGTCGCCCGGGCGGACCGGGCGGCGGAACTTGGCCTGGTCGATGCCCAGGAAATAGACGATGTCGCCCTTGCCTTCCCGGCCCTCGCTGACGATGACCAGGGCGGCAGCGGTCTGCGCCATGGCCTCGACGATCAAGACCCCGGGCATGATGGGATCGCCCGGGAAATGCCCCGGGAAGAACGGCTCGTTGATGGTGACGGCCTTGATCCCGACAGCCCGGTCGGGCGGGTTGATTCGGGTCAGCCGGTCGATCAGCAGCATCGGGTAGCGATGGGGGAGCAGCCGCATCAGCCCCATGACATCGACATCTGGGAGGCTCGCGGGGGCTGTGGTAGCTGTCTCGCTCATCGGCGGCGTT
>JAABSG010000062.1 GCA_011390475.1 Geminicoccaceae bacterium
GGGTGAGCGATTGGGAGAACACCGAATGACAGCCAGTCCGCAGACACCGGGGATCGTTGCCGGGCGACTGCCGTCGGCGGTGGTGGCCGACAATTTCTCGGATGTCGCGCCGCCCTTGACGGCGCACGAGGCGCTGGTCGCGGCCGATCGTTGCTATTTCTGCTACGACGCGCCCTGCATCGCCGCTTGCCCCACGGCGATCGACATTCCGCTCTTCATTCGGCAGATCGCCACAGGCACGGCCGAGGCTGCTGCCAGGACGATCTTCGCGCAGAACATCATGGGGGGCATGTGTGCCCGGGTCTGTCCGACAGAGACGCTCTGCGAAGAGGCTTGTGTGCGCGAGGCGGCCGAGGGCAAGCCGGTCGAGATCGGCCGGCTGCAGCGCTTCGCCACCGACAAGCTGATGGCGGCCGGGGTGCATCCGTTCAGCCGGGCGGCGGCGACCGGCAAACGGGTCGCCGTGATCGGTGCCGGCCCTGCCGGGCTCGCCGGCGCCCATCGTCTGGCGATGCTCGGCCACGACGTCACCGTCTTCGAGGCCCGGCCCAAGCCCGGCGGGCTCAACGAGTACGGCATCGCCGCCTACAAGACGGTGGGCGAGTTCGCCCGAGCCGAGGTGGACTGGCTGCTGCGGATCGGCGGGATCGAGATCCGCCACGACCACGCGCTCGGCCGCGAGGTGACGCTCGAGGGCTTGCGGGCCGACTACGATGCGGTGCTCCTGGGTGTCGGCCTCGGTGACGTGCACAAGCTGGAGGTGCCGGGCCGCGAGCTCGTGGGGGTGCGGCCGGCAGTCGAGTTCATCGCCGAGCTGCGGCAGGCCGCCGACAAGTCCAGTCTGCCGATCGGCCGGCGGGTCGTGGTCATCGGCGGTGGCATGACCGCCATCGATGCGGCGGTGCAATCGAAGCTGCTCGGGGCCGAGGAGGTGACGATCGTCTACCGCCGCGGCCAGGAGCGGATGAGTGCCTCGGCCGACGAGCAAGAGCACGCGACGACCACAGGCGTGCGGCTCGTCTACCATGCGGTGCCGATCAGGCTGGAGGGTGACGGCCGGATCGAGCGCGCGGTTTTCGCTTATACGATGGAGACCGAGGCCGGCTTGGCGGTCAGCGAAGAGACGTTCACACTGGCCGCCGATCAGCTGTTTCTCGCCATCGGTCAGACCTTGGCGGAAGTACCGGCCGGTCTGGTGCTCGAGGCCGGCAAGATCGAGGTGGACGGTGCCGGCCGCACCGGGCTCGAGCGGGTCTGGGCGGCCGGTGATTGCCGGCATGGCGGCGAGGATCTGACGGTCACCGCTGTGGCCCAAGGACGCGATGCCGCCATGGATATTCACGCACAACTGATGGGCGGCTGATGCGGCCGCCGCGGCAGGGAGTCGAAGATGGCCGATTTGCGCAGTGAGTTCGTCGGCATCAAGTCGCCGAACCCCTTTTGGCTGGCCTCGGCGCCACCGACCGACAAGGAGTACAATGTCCGTCGTGCCTTCGCGCAGGGGTGGGGTGGCGTGGTCTGGAAGACGCTGGGGCTCGACCCGCATATCGTGAACGTCAACGGGCCGCGCTACGGCGCGGTCTGGGGTGCGGATCGCCGGCTCTTGGGCCTCAACAATATCGAGTTGATCACCGACCGGCCGCTCGAGGTGAACCTGCAGGAGATCAAGGCGGTCAAGCGGGACTTTCCCGACCGGGCCATGGTGGTCAGCCTGATGGTGCCGTGCGACGAGGAGTCCTGGGCCTTCATTCTGAAGAAGGTGGAGGATACCGGGGCCGACGGGGTCGAGCTCAATTTCGGCTGCCCACACGGGATGAGCGAGCGCGGCATGGGTTCGGCCGTGGGCCAGGTCCCGGAATACATCGAGATGGTCGCCCGCTGGTGCAAGGCGCACACCAGAATGCCGGTGATCGTCAAGCTCACGCCCAACATCACCGACATCCGCTATCCGGCGCGGGCGGCCAAGAAAGGCGGTGCCGATGCCGTCTCCTTGATCAACACGGTGAGTTCGATCACCGCGGTCGATCTCGACAGCTTCAGCCCGGAGCCCTCGATCGACGGCAAGGGCAGCCATGGCGGCTATTGCGGCCCGGCGGTCAAGCCCATCGCGCTCAACATGGTGGCCGAGATCGCCCGTGATCCGGAGACCCGCGGTCTGCCGATCTCCGGCATCGGCGGGATCACCACCTGGCGGGATGCCGCCGAGTTCATGGCCCTGGGTGCGGGCAACGTCCAGGTCTGCACGGCCGCCATGACCTACGGCTTCAAGGTGGTCGAGGAGATGATCTCGGGCCTCGGGCAGTGGATGGACGAGAAGGGCCACGCCGATCTCGGCGCCTTCACCGGGCGGGCGGTGCCCAACGTCACCGACTGGCAGTATCTCAACCTCAACTATGTAACGAAGGCCCGGATCGACCAGGATCTCTGCATCAAGTGCGGCCGCTGCTATGCGGCCTGCGAGGACACCTCGCACCAGGCGATCGCGATTCGGCCCGGCCGGGTGTTCGAGGTGATCGACGCCGAGTGCGTGGCCTGCAATCTCTGCGTCAATGTCTGCCCGGTCGAGACTTGCATCACGATGGAGCGGCTCGAAGCCGGGACCGTCGACCCGCGCACCGGGCGCACCGTCGAGCAGCGTTACGCCAACTGGACGACGCATCCGAACAATCCGATGGCCGAAGCGGCCGAGTAGGCCGCAACGGCGGTGCCGTTGCCGCCGTGGTTGCCTCCGGGGCGGCGACAGGGCGCAGCGCAGCTCGGCTCGGCGAATGTGCCGGCCAGACGGCGCGAATGACCGCCCGTCGGCGCGCACTTTCGCATGCTGATGTCCGGAAATTTTGTTGGCCCGCGCCGCTCATGGGACTATCGCCCTACTGCGATCGGCGGACCAGTCATGAGCCTGGCGGTGAACCAAGCGACGTAGGCCGCCAGATTCTTTGTCGCCGGACCGCGGAACGGGCGAATGAAGCTGCGGAAATGGCCCGTCACCGCGGTCGCGGCTGCACTCGCGGGCATCGGGTCCAGGGATCGTGAGCGGCGCTGTTGCCGGCAGCCCCTCGGCTCCTGCGTGCTTGCCGATCGCGATGGCCGGCCGGGTCCGGCGCGAGGTGCTTCGCCGCTGCGTGGCGCTTCGTTGCGAGGCAACCATGCAGCCGCGGTCGGGTGCCGGTCCGTGTCCGGCAGTCGGTCGGCGGCATCGTTCGCGCTCGGCACGACGGCGCAACACTCCCCGTCGTGGTCAGCGAGAAACCGGACGGGAATCCGGTACTGCGGGAGCCGGTCCGGCGGGATGATGCCGCGCAACCGATAGTCGAGCCAACGCAACCGGTCCGGTTGCGGGCAGCGCTGCGGCTCGCGCGCGTGATCGACCCACTGTCGCGAGGCCTTGCGCGACTCGCGAAGGACCACCTCGCCGACGGCGGCCTGCTCCGGCGGGATCGCGGGCCGCTTCGCCGCGAGTGCTGCAGCGGCTTTCATGCGCCAGGCCCAGACCGTCGTCTTGTCCAGGTCGAGCCGGCTGGCCAGATTCCGGCACGACGACGGTGCCGGACCGAGCATGTCGGCGAGCACGGCCCGGAATTTCTCCGGCGCGTGAATGCCGCCGAGGATGGTGCCGGTCGTTGCGGAAAACGTGCGGCAACAGCCGCGGCAACGCCAGCGCTGCAGCACCTTCGCCGAGCGTTGTGCCGCCTGCCTCTTCCCCCAGCGGCAAACAGCGTCGCTGCCGCAGCGTCGGCAACGCACGCCAGCTGGCAACGCGACATGACGCTGGTCACGGGCTGCGAGAGCCGCCGCCGCGTCGCGAGCCCGGCGCCTCAATTGCTGGTCGCAGGCATCATCATCGCGCAATCGGTCACCATCCATCCCGCACACGCCATCTCGTTGATGACGTGCCTAGTCTCGTCGGAGAGGATGAATAACGCGTTAACGACCAACACGATTTCCGGACATGCGATTGTCCAGAGTGTCCGCGATGGGGATCCGACCGCTCGAGCGAGAGGACGGTTTGCGGGCGATGGCGTCCGCTCGCGGAGGGCCTGGGCGGTCGCGGAGGGCCTGGGCGGTCGCGGAGGGCCTGGGCGGTCGCGGAGGGCCGCGCCGGGATGGTCATCGTGCGGTGGTCGATGCGAGGTCTGGCGCAGTGTCGGCGACCTTGTCGTTTGCGGTGCCGCGTTGCGAGGCAGCATGGCGGTCGTCGACGCGCAATGTCGGCGTCGGTTGCGCGCCCCGGTGCCGCCGCAGGACGCCGCGCTGCGCGCGTCCGTCCTCGGCCGCGAATCGCCTTGACTGACCGGTGGGCAGTGTTAGCGTTTTTCGCAGGCCAGTTCGGTCGTCAACCATGGTGGCACTTGGCCGTCGAAAGCCACGACGCTGTCGACCCTGGCTGCCCTTGCGAAGGAGGTAGGGAGCATGGCGGAACCACGTGCCAACCTGCAGCTCGACGGTGCCAGGCTCTGGGACTCCATCATGCAGATGGCGAAGATCGGCCCGGGTGTCGCCGGCGGCAACAACCGCCAGACCGTGACCGACGAGGACGCCGACGGCAGGGCCCTGTTCCAGCGCTGGTGCGAGGCCGCGGGGCTCACCATGGGCGTCGACCAGATGGGCACGATGTTCATGCGCCGCGAGGGCACCGACCCCGAGGCGCTGCCGGTCTATGTCGGCAGCCACCTCGACACCCAGCCGACCGGCGGCAAGTATGACGGCGTGCTGGGTGTGCTCGCCGGGCTCGAGCTGGTGCGCACGCTCAACGACCTCGAGATCAAGACGAAGCATCCGATCGTCGTCGTCAACTGGACCAACGAGGAGGGCACCCGCTTTGCGCCGGCGATGATGGCGTCGGGCGTCTTCGCCGGGGTGCACGAGCTGGACTTCATCTACGCGCGGCAGGACGCCAAGGGGCTGCGCTTCGGCGACGAACTGAAGCGGATCGGCTGGTGCGGCGACGAGCCGGTCGGGGCGCGGAAGATGAAGGCCTATTTCGAGCTGCATATCGAGCAGGGGCCGATCCTCGAGGCCGAGGGCATCGACATCGGCGTCGTGACCCACGGCCAGGGGCTGAACTGGCTGCAGGTGACGCTCACCGGGCGGGAGAGTCACACGGGCTCGACGCCGATGCCGATGCGCCGCAATGCCGGGCTCGGCATGGCCCGGATCACCGATCTGGTCCACGAGATCGCGATGAGCCACCAGCCCAAGGCGGTGGGCGCGATCGGCCATGTCGAGGTCTACCCCAACAGCCGCAACATCATTCCGGGCCGGACGGTCTTCACCATCGACTTCCGCTCGCCGGATATCGAGGTGCTGAAGGACATGGACGCCCGGCTCCGGGCCGGTGCCGAGAAGATCGCCGAGGAGCTGAAGCTCGGCATCGCGTTCGAGCAGACCGGGCATTTCGATCCGGTGACCTTCGACGAAGACTGCGTGACCGCCGTCAGGCGCGCTGCCGAGCGGCTCGGCTACAGCCACAGGAACCTCGTTTCCGGTGCCGGGCACGACGCCTGCTGGGTCAACCGCGTGGCCCCGACTTGCATGGTGATGTGCCCCTGCGTGGACGGCCTCTCGCACAACGAGGCCGAGGAGATCACGCCCGAATGGGCCGAGAAGTCGGCCAACGTGCTGCTGCATGCGGTGGTCGAGACGGCGGAGATCATGGCTTGAAGATGCGGGGAGGCAGCGCCTCCCCGCGCCCCACCGTTATTTTGCGGCGGTGCTCGTGAGAGGCGACGGCGCAAAGTCCCGTTGGGGTGTGGGGAAGATCATCTTCCCCACGTTTCTTTTTGGAAGAGGGCAATGAGCAAGGTCATCAAGGGCGGGACCATCGTCACGGCGGATCGGAGCTTTCAGGCCGATGTCCTGATCGAAGGCGAGACGATCAAAGCGATCGGCCAGGACCTGAAAGGCGACGAGACGATCGATGCCACGGATGCCTATGTCATCCCGGGCGGGATCGACCCGCACACCCATCTCGAAATGCCGTTCATGGGCACGACCGCGGCCGAGACCTTCGAGAGCGGCACCTTCGCCGCGGCCTCGGGCGGCACCACCATGCTGGTCGATTTCGTCCTGCCGGGTGCGGATGGCAGCCTCGTCAAGGCGGTCGAGGAGTGGGACCGGAAGTCGGCGCCGCAGATCTGCGTCGATCTCGGCTACCACATGGCCATCACCGGCTGGTCGGAGCAGATCTTCGACGAGATGGCCGAGGTGGTGAAGCGCGGTGTGAACACCTTCAAGCACTTCATGGCCTACAAAGGGGCCCTGATGGTGGACGACGACGAGATGTTCGCGTCGTTCAAGCGTTGCGCCGAACTCGGCGCCCTGCCACTGGTCCACGCCGAAAACGGCGACATCGTGGCGGAGCTGCAGAAGAAATACATGGAGCTGGGCGTCACCGGGCCTGAGGGCCACGCCTATTCCCGGCCGCCCGAGGTCGAGGGCGAGGCCGCCAATCGGGCGATCATGATCGCCGATGCGGCCGGCGTGCCGCTCTACATCGTGCACGTTTCCTGCGAGCAGGCGCACGAGGCAATCCGCCGGGCCCGCGCCAAGGGCATGCGGGTGTATGGCGAGCCGCTGATCCAGCATCTGGTGCTCGACGAGCACGAGTATTTCGACAAGTCCTGGGAGCACGCGGCAAGGCGGGTGATGTCGCCACCCTTCCGCTCGAAGGATCACCAGCAGAGCCTCTGGGCGGGGCTGCAGTCCGGCAGCCTGCAAGTGGTGGCGACCGACCACGCGGCCTTCTCGACCGAGCAGAAGAAGATGGGCCTCTCGGGCTTTCCGCTGATCCCCAACGGCACCGGCGGACTCGAGGACCGGCTGGCCGTGCTCTGGACCAACGGGGTCGAGACCGGGCGCCTCACGCCCAACGAGTTCGTCGCCGTCACCTCGACCAATATCGCCAAGATCTTGAACGTCTATCCGAAGAAGGGGGCGATCGTCGAAGGGGCGGATGCCGACATCGTGGTCTGGGACCCCAAGCTCTCGAAGACCATCACCGCCGCCTCGCAGAAGTCGATCATCGACTACAACGTCTTCGAAGGGGTGAAGGTGACGGCATTGCCGCGCTACACGCTCAGCCGCGGCGAGATCGTCTGGGCGGACGGGCAGAACAGCCAGCCGCAGGCGGGCCGCGGCCGCTTCGTGCCGCGGCCCGCCTTCCCGGCGCCGCACCAAGCCCTTTCCAAGTGGAAGGAGCTCACGGCACCCAGGCGGGTCGAGCGTGATCCGACCAATATCCCGTCGGGTGTCTGATCACGCATGACGGTTGCGGCGGGCGGCACGCCGGTCATCGAGGCCCAGGGGCTCTCCCTCACCTTCGAGACCAATGACGGGCCGGTGCATGCCCTTTCCAATGTCGACCTTCGGGTCGACAAGGGCGATTTCGTCTCGTTCATCGGCCCGTCCGGCTGTGGCAAGACGACGTTTCTTCGGGTCGCGGCCGATCTCGAGCAGCCGAGCTCGGGCAGCATCCGGGTCAACGGCATGAGCCCGGCCGAGGCCCGGCAGAAGCGCGCCTACGGCTATGTCTTCCAGGCGGCCGGGCTGTTTCCCTGGCGGACGATCGAGGCGAATATCCGCCTGCCGCTGGAGATCATGGGCTACGGCCAGGCCGAGCAGCGCGAGCGGGCCCGCCGGGTGGTGGAGCTGGTCGAGCTGGAGGGCTTCGAGGGCAAGTACCCCTGGCAGCTCTCGGGCGGCATGCAGCAGCGCGCCTCGATCGCGCGGGCACTGGCCTTCGACGCCGACATCCTCCTGATGGACGAGCCCTTCGGCGCGCTCGACGAGATCGTCCGCGACAAGCTCAACGAGCAGCTCCTCGACCTCTGGCGGCGGACCGAGAAGACGATCGGGTTCGTGACCCATTCGATCCCGGAAGCGGTCTTCCTCTCGACCCGGATCGTCGTCATGTCGCCGCGCCCCGGCCGCGTCACCGACGTGATCGAGAGCACGCTCTCGCCCGACGACCGCCCGCTGCACATCCGCGAAAGCCGCGACTTCCTCGAGATCGCCGCCCGAGTGCGCGACGGCCTGCGGGCCGGGCTGGGCGATGAACTCTAGCGCCGCCAGCCCAGCGCTGGACGGGGCGCGGCGGCCATCGCCGATGCGCCGCCGGCTCGCCTCGGGCAGCACCGTGCCGATCCTCACCATCGTCGGCTTCATCATTGCCCTCTGGTACGTCATGGCGGTCGTGCTCAATGCACCCTGGGCGTACGACCAGGCCGGCCGGCAGGGGGTGACGCTCGACTTTGGTGGTCTGGTCGCGGCCACCTGGAGCCAGGATCGGCCGCGGCTCCCGGCACCGCATCAGGTCGCGACGGAGTTCTGGAACACCACCATCGAGGTGGCGCCCACCTCGCGCCGCAGTCTCGTCCATCACGCCTGGATCACCCTCTCGGCGACGCTCATGGGCTTCGTCATGGGCGCGACACTCGGCATCCTGCTCGCCATCGGCATCGTCCACAATCGGGCGATGGATGCGAGCGTCATGCCCTGGGTGATCGCGAGCCAGACCATCCCGATCCTCGCCATCGCCCCCATGATCATCGTCGTGCTCGCCTCCCTCGGCCTCACCGGGCTTTTGCCCAAGGCGGTGATTTCGATGTATCTCTCGTTCTTTCCGGTCGCGGTCGGCATGGTAAAGGGCCTGCGCAGCCCGGATCGGATCCTCCTCGACCAGATGCACACTTGGAACGCGAGTGGCACCCAGACCTTCGTCAAGCTGCGCTGGCCGGCGGCCCTCCCCTACCTTTTCGCCTCCTTGAAGGTGGCGGTCGCGGCCAGCCTGGTCGGCGCCATCATCGGCGAATTGCCGACCGGGGCGGTGGCTGGCCTCGGAGCCCGAATGCTCTCCGGCAGCTATTACGGCCAGACGATACAGATCTGGTCCGCACTCGTGATGGCCTCGATCCTCGCCGCCAGTCTCGTGGCTCTCGTCGGGCTCGCCGAGCGGCTGACCGCGCGCGCCATGGGAGCTAGGCCTTGAATACGCTGGTCGTGGGCGCGCTCACCTTTTGGGCCATGGCTTGGTGGTTCAACGTTCGGCTTTCCAAGCTGCCGCAGAACCGGCTGACGGCGCTCCTGCAGCCGCTGCTTTTCGGGGCCACCCTGCTCGTCCTCTGGGAACTCCTGGTCCGCGGCTTTCAAGTGAGCCCCGTGCTCCTGCCGCCGCCGTCGGCGATCGGCAGCCGGTTCGCGTCCAGCCTGCCGATCCTCTGGACCGATCTCGTCCAGACCTTCTTCAAGGGTGCCTTGACCGGCTACGTGATCGGCTGTGGCAGTGCGATCCTCGTCGCGGTCGCCGTCGACCGGCTGCCCTTTCTGCGGCGCGGCCTCTTGCCGGTCGGCAACTTCGCCTCGGCGCTGCCGATCATCGGCATGGCGCCCATCATGGTCATGTGGTTCGGCTTCGACTGGCAATCCAAGGCCGCCGTCGTCGTCTTGATGTGCTTCTTTCCGATGCTGGTGAACACCGTTCAGGGTCTTTTGGCCGCCGATCACCTGCAGCGCGATCTGCTGCACACCTATGCGGCGAGCTATTGGCAGAGCCTCTTCAAGTTGCGGTTGCCGGCAGCTTCTCCTTTTCTCTTCAACGGCTTGAAAATCTGCACGACACTGGCGCTGATCGGTGCCATCGTCGCGGAGTTCTTCGGCTCGCCCACCGCCGGCATGGGATTTCGGATCTCGACCGAGGTGGGCCGGCTGCAGCTCGACATGGTCTGGGCCGAGATCGCCGTCGCAGCTTTGGTCGGCTCGGCATTCTACGGCCTCGTGGCCCTGGCGGAGCGGGCGGCCACGTTCTGGCATCCGTCACAGCGGCGTTAGGGGCAGCGGCGCTGACGCGGCAAGGTTCAACAACAGGAGACGACGAGATGAAGCAGTGGGTTTTGGGAGCTTCGGCAGTGGCGCTCTTCGCCGCAGGCTCCGCAGCGGCGGCCGACGACGTCACCCTGCAGCTCAAATGGGTGACCCAGGCGCAGTTCGCCGGTTACTACGTGGCGTTGGACCAAGGCTTCTACGAGGCCGAAGATCTCAACGTGACGATCCGCCCGGGCGGACCCGACATCGCCCCGCCGCAGGTCCTGGCCGGCGGCGGCGCCGACGTCATCGTCGAATGGATGCCAGCCGCCCTGGCGGCGCGTGAGGCCGGCCTGCCGCTGGTCAACATCGCCCAGCCCTACAAGCGCTCGGGCATGATGCTGACCTGCCGCAACGATTCCGGCGTCACCACGATCGAGGACTTCCCCGGCGAGACCCTGGGCGTCTGGTTCTTCGGCAACGAGTACCCGTTCCTCACCTGGATGGCCAAGCTCGGCCTCTCGACCGAGGGCGGGGAAGACGGCGTCACCGTGCTGCGCCAGGGCTTCAACGTCGATCCGCTCTTGCAGAACCAGGCCGCCTGCATCTCCACGATGACCTATAACGAGTACTGGCAGGTCATCGACGCCGGGTTCAGCGACGACGATCTCACCGTCTTCAAGTACGAGGACATGGGTGTCTCGACCCTCGAGGACGGGCTCTATGTCCGCGAGGAGCGGCTCGAGGATCCGGCCTTCGTCGACACCATGGCGCGCTTCGTCCGGGCGTCGATGCAGGGCTGGCAATGGGCCGTCGAGAACCCCGAGGAAGCGGCGATGATCGTCCTCGAGTACGACGAAACCGGCGCCCAGCAGGAGCACCACCAGATCCGCATGATGGGCGAGGTGGCGCTGCTGGTCGAGGGCTCGACGGGCGAACTCGATCCCGCCGACTACCAGCGGACGGTCGAGAGCCTGCTCTCGGCCGGCTCCGACCCGGTGATCACCAAGGAGCCCGAGGGCGCCTGGACCCACATGGTGACCGACCAGGCCCTGAACTGACCACACGGCGTGCTCCCGAGCCGATCGAGGGCGCGCCAGTGACGACCGGCAGCTGCGTCGATCAATGGAAGACCTGCGGGGAGGCTAGCCTCCCCGCGCCCCACCGGTACTTTGGATCGGCGACGCGTCCGGGACGGTGAGTGGTTAACGGTCGTTAGAGTTACCTGGTACGCCCAACCGCACGCCTCCGGATGTTGCACCGCATCACTCGTGCAAGTGCCGACCTTTTGATCAACAACGACTTCCCAGAGGGGTCTGATCCCCTCTGGTGCTGGCCCATCGCGGTGCGCCGGCAGGGCAAACTCCGGGGGGCTCTCCTGCCGCTAGTCGAGCAGCCGACCGAGGCGAACGGCGGTCTGGCCCGGCCAGAGGCGCTTCGACGGCATGATCAGGACACAGTTGTCATAAGGTGTGCGGACGGCACGATCGCCGTCGGTGGCGATTGGGGTTCCAGCGGCCGGAATTGTCTCGAGGCCGCGATACGGCTCGGTGAAGGCGAAGCGATCGGTCTCGATGGTCACAGCCTCGGTCACTTCGATCATCCGCTGCTGTGGTGGGGTGGGTCGGCGGCTGAGAAAGTCGGCGCCAGCGTCTGCCTCGACGATGCCGGTGGCCAAGAGAAAGCGCAGCGCCGTCTCGATCGCCCGTGGCCCGGCCTCGGCCTCCCAGTGCTGGCCGCATTCGACCAAGAGCGCGTTTTTCGCCGAGGCCGGATCGGCGAAGCCGTCATAGTCCCGCAAGCGACGGCCGGCGGCATGGCCGGCGTCGCTGACGACGACGGCGGGCACGCCGACGCTGGCGGCCAGCGTCCGGCCCTTGGGCAGGGGGCCGGCGAGCATCAAAGGTTCGGTCGGGTGCTGCATCGAGTGGATGTCGAGCAGGATATCGATGTCGTCGATCGCTGCGCGGAGTTGCCGGGCCCGGCGCAATTCGGTGCTGTTCCGCGAACCATCCAGCACGTCGGTCGACCAGACGCGATTGAGGTCCTCGTCGAGCCAGCGCGTGGCGTTGGGATCGGCCGGATCGAACCGCGCATAGGCCTCGGTGTTGGCGAAGGCCAGCGTCAGCGTGCCGACCGAGGGGCGGACGTCCGATTGCAGCAGCCAGTCGAGGGCGATGGCGCCGCAGGGCTCGTTGCCGTGGACGATGGCGGTAATGCCGACATGCGGTCCGGGCCGGCCGCTGTCGAGGCGGTGAACCCAGTCGATGCCGGTATTGCCCTTGCGATACGGACTGATGTCGGGTGGGGTGATCTCGACCGGGTAGTCGTTGGGGATGTCGATCCGGGTCATGCGGCTAACCTCGAACGAGTGGAGTGGGCGGAATGGCGGGACCACGGGTGGCCCTTTTGGGCGTCATGCTCGAATCGAACCGGTTCGCCCCGCTGGCGACCGAGGCAGACCTGGAGAGCGGCTGTCGGCTGGCTGGAGAGCCTATCCTGACCGATGCGCGCGGCGATGGCCAGCGGCTGCCGGCTGAGGCCCGAGCGTTCATCCGGACGATGGATGCGACGGGCCACTGGGAGCCGGTACCGATCGCGATCACTGCCCTCTACCCGGCGGGGCCGATGGCGGCCGGCCTGTTCGGTGATCTCCGGCGTGAAATCGAAGCTGGCCTCGAGGCGGCAGGAGCTTTGGCCGCCGCCTATGTCGTCCTGCACGGGGCCATGGTGGCCGAGGGCGACGACGATCCGGACGGGACGATCCTGGCGCTCGTGCGCCGGCTGCTCCCACGGCCGGCCTGCGTGGTGGCGACCCTCGATCTGCACGCGAATGTCAGCGAGGCGATGGTGGCGGCCGCCGATCTCGTCGTCGGCTACCGGACCAATCCGCATGTCGATCAGGCCGCTCGCGGCGAGGAGGCGGCTCTGGCGCTTCGGCTGATGCTGGCCGGCGAGGCGGCGCCCGTGACCGCCTTCCTGCGCCTGCCGCTGACGCCACCCTCGGTGACCCTGCTGACGGCCGAGGCACCCTATGGCACGTTGATCGATCGGGGCCAGCGGCGGTTGGCCGAGGCCGGCGGGAGGCTCTTGAACGTCTCGATCTTCGGCAGCTTCGTCTTCAGCGACACGTCCCACAACGGTATTGCCGTGTTGGTCGCGGCCCGTGCACCGGCGCATTTGGCGGAGGCGCGCCGGCTCGCGGCCGATCTGGCCACGATCGCCTGGGACGAACGGCAGGGCTTCACCCGACGCTTGACCTCGATTCCCGAGGCGATTGCACTGGCTTTGGCCCCGGATCGCGAACCGCTGATCTACTCCGATGCCGGCGACAATCCGGGTGGCGGTGGGTCGGGGCGAACGACCGAACTGCTAGCAGCACTGGTCGAAGCGGGCGCCGAGGGTGTCCTCTACGGGAGCTTCTTCGAACCGGATATCGCCGAAGCGGCGCACGCGGCCGGGATAGGCGCGGTGCTGGAGGTGACGTTCAACAGCGAGGGCGGCACCACCTTCGACCAACCGTTCAGCGCCGCGGCCGAGGTCCTGGCCTTGGGCGACGGCAAGGTGACCGGCAGGCTCGGGCTCTACGCCGGTCGGCGACTCGTGCTCGGACCAACGGCGGCGCTCCGGATCGGGGGCGTCACGGTGGTCGTGATCTCCAGCCGGGCGCAGACTGCCGATCCGGTCTTCTTCGAGATGCTCGGGCTGGACATCGGCGCCGCCAGGACGGTGGTGGTCAAGTCGCGCGGCCATTTTCGCGCCGGGTTCGCGCCTTTTTTCAGAGCAGACCGGGTGCTGGAGGTGGACACGGCCGGGCTCACCTCGCCGGTGCTCGAGCGCTTCACCTGGCAAGGGCTGCCTCGGCCGGTCTTCCCGCTCGATCCCGAGACGCATTGGCAGCCGCCGGATTGGTGACGCAGCATCGATAGCGGCGGACGCGCCAACGGTATGGACACACCGAATTGGCTCACTAAGCTGCCAGCCAGCACCGGGGTGTGCGCGCCCCGAAAATGGGTCGAGAGACCGACAATCTGAGGGAGTCCGTCGCCATGAGCCGTCATCGGATGCCGAGCCGTCATCGGGCGGCGCTCGTCGCCGCCACCGCCATCGCCGGGTTCGGGCTGGCCGCCGCAGCGCAGGCCGAGACGCTGACCATCGGCCTCGCCGCCGAGGCGACGTCGATGGACCCGCATTTCCACAACCTGACGCCCAACAACCAGATCGCGCAGCACATCTTCGACAATCTGATCAACCAGGACGAAGCGCAGCGACTGGTCCCGGCCCTGGCGACGGAATGGGCGCCGATCGACGATCTGACCTGGGAGTTCAAGCTCAGGGAGGGTGTGGCCTTCCACGACGGCACACCGTTCTCGGCGGACGACATCGTCTGCACCTTCGAGCGCGCGCCCAACGTGCCGAACTCGCCCTCGGGCTATGGCACCTATATCCGCGGCAAGACGGTCGAGAAGGTCGACGACTATACCATCCACATCAAGACCGAGAACCCCTACCCGTTGATGGCGACCGACGTTTCGACCATCCCGATCATCTCGGCGGCCCACTGCGATGCGACCACCGAGGACTACAATTCGGGCGCTGCCACCTTCGGCACGGGGCCCTACAAATTCGTTCAGTACACCCCGGGCGACCGCATCGTGCTCGAGCGCAACGACGACTACTGGGGCGATATCCCCGAGTTCGAGGAGGTGGTGTTACGCCCGATCACTTCCGATCCGTCGCGCGTCGCGGCGCTCTTGGCCGGCGATGTCGACATGATCAACATCGTGCCGACGGCCGATCTCGAGACGCTGGAGAGCCGCTCGGAAGTAGCGCTGCACACCGGTGTGTCGAATCGCGTCATCTATATGCACATCGACCATTGGCGCGAGCAGTCGCCGCACCTCACGGCCAAGGACGGCTCGGCGATCGACAATCCCTTGCGCGACCAGCGGGTGCGCCTCGCGATCTCCAAGGCGATCGACCGGGAAGCCATTCGTGACCGGGTGATGGAAGGTCAGTCGATCCCGGCGGGGCAGTTGCTGCCCGAAGGTTTCTTCGGCGTGTCGCCCAATCTCGAGGCCGAGGCCTACGATCCGGACGGCGCCAAGGCGCTCCTGGCCGAGGCCGGCTATCCGGACGGTTTTCGCATGGTCGCGCACGGGCCGAACGACCGCTACACCAACGATGCGCGGATTCTCGAGGCCATCGCGCAGATGCTGACCCGGGTTGGGATCGAGACGTCGATCGACACGATGACCAACTCGGTCTTCTTCAGCCGGGCGTCCTCGGGCGCCGAGGGCGAGCCCGAGTTCTCCTTCATCCTGGTCGGCTGGGGGGCAGGCTCCGGCGAGGCCTCCTCGCCGCTCCGCTCACTGCTGGCGACCCACGACCCCGATGCCGGCATGGGCGCCTCCAATCGCGGCCGCTACTCCAATCCGGAGATGGACGCCATTCTGATGGAGGCGCTGGGCACCGTCGACGACGCCCGCCGCGATCAGCTCTTGGCCGAGGCGACCGAGCTCGCGATCGGCGATCTCGGCATCATCCCGATCCACTACCAGGTCAATACCTGGGCGACCCGGGCCGGGCTCACCTACGTGCCCCGGACCGACGAGTGGACCTTGGCGATGACCGTCACCGGCGAGTGACCGGGCTGGACGCCTAGTCAGGTGGCAATGCCGGGCGAGGCGGCGGCGGTCGAGCGACCGGCCGGCCCCTCGCTCGGGACGCGATGGCGGGGGCCCAGCTGGCGGAGGGGTAGATGGCCGTCTTCATACTCCGTCGGCTGATGCAGGCGGTCCTCGTCGTCCTGGCGATGGCCTGCCTCGTCTTCTTCGGTGTGTATCTCGTGGGTGACCCGGTCTGGATGTTCGTCTCGCCGGACATGAACCAGGCCGACATCGCCGCCGTCACCGCCTCCCTGGGGCTCGACCGGCCGATCTGGGAGCAGTTCGCGAGGTTCTTGTGGTCGGCGCTGCAGGGCGATCTCGGCCGCTCCTTCGTCTTCGGCGAGCCCGCCTTGAAGCTCATCCTCTCGCGCATGCCGGCGACCCTGGAACTCGCAACGGCAGCCCTCGTCATGGCGATCGTGCTCGGCATCCCCTTGGGGCTCTATGCCGGACTGAACCCGGAGCGGGCCGGCTCGCGGACCATCATGGCGGGCTCGATCGTGGGTTTCTCGCTGCCCAATTTCTGGGTCGGCATCATGCTGATCATGGTCTTTGCCGTGATCCTCGGCTGGCTGCCGTCCACCGGCCGGGGCGAGACGGCCACCTATTTCGGCATCACGTCGAGCCTCTTCACCCTCGACGGCCTCCGCCACATCATCCTGCCGGCCTTCAATCTGGCTTTGACCAAGATCGCTCTGGTCATCCGCCTGACCCGGGCCGGCACCATGGAGGCGATCCACCAGGACTACATCAAGTTCGCCCGGGCCAAGGGCCTCTCGCAGCGGCGGATCGTCCTGGTCCACCTGCTCAAGAACATCATGATCCCGATCATCACCGTGATCGGCCTCGAATTCGGCACGCTCGTCGCCTTTGCGGTGGTCACCGAAACGGTCTTCGCCTGGCCGGGCATGGGCAAGCTCCTCATCGAGGCGATCCAGCGGCTCGATCGGCCGGTCATCGTGGCGTATTTGATGATTATTGTCCTGCTTTTCGTCGTGATCAACCTGCTCGTCGATATCTGCTATTCCTTGCTCGATCCCCGCGTCCGCCTCGGTGAGGTGTCCAGGTGAGCACGGCCGAACTACCCGGCGCCGAACCAGCCGCCGACGCCGCGGTGCCGCTCCAGCCGCAGGCCGAGACGCCGTTCGGGCGCTTTGTCCAGGCCTATGTGGAAAGCCCGCTCGCCGTCTTCGCCTTCGTGCTCTTGGTCTTGATCGTCGGCGCTGCCATTGCCGCCCCTTGGCTTGCACCGCAGAACCCCTACGACCTCGCCCAGGTTTCCGTCATGGATTCCCGTCTGCCGCCGGGTGCGGTCTCGATGGACGGCTACACCTTCTGGCTCGGCACCGACGGGGCCGGGCGAGATCTCTGGTCGGCCATCCTCTACGGGCTCAGGATCTCGCTCACCGTGGGCGCCCTTTCGGGCATGGCCGCGCTCTTGATCGGCATGGTCGTCGGCCTCTTTGCCGCTTATGTCGGCGGGCGGACCGAGAACGTCTTGATGCGCGTGGTCGATCTCCAGCTCTCGATCCCGGCCGTCTTGATCGCCCTCATCCTCTTGGCCGTGCTCGGCAAGGGGCTCGACAAGATCATCATCGCGCTCATCGTCGCCCAATGGGCCTATTACGCCCGGACCGTGCGCTCCTCGGCCCTGGTCGAGCGCCGCAAGGAATATGTCGAGGCCGCCATCTGCCTGGGCCTCAGCCGCGGGCGGATCATCTTTCGCCATATCCTGCCCAATTGCCTGGCCCCCTTGATCGTCGTCGGCACCGTGCAGACGGCGAGTGCGATTGCGCTCGAGGCCACGCTCTCGTTCCTCGGCGTCGGCCTGCCGCCGACCGAGCCGTCCTTGGGCCTCCTGATCGCCAACGGCTTCAACTACATGCTCTCCGGCCGCTACTGGATCGCCTTCTTCCCGGGCATCGCCCTGCTCCTCACCATCTGCGCCATCAACCTCGTGGGCGACCGCTTGCGCGACGTCTTGAACCCGAGGCTCGCCCGGTGACGGCCGTCCTCGAGGTCGAAGGCCTGAGAACACATTTCTTCACTCGGGCCGGCGTGGTGAAGGCGGTGGACGGGGTCGATTTCAGCCTCGAGCGCGGCGAAATCCTCGGCCTCGTCGGCGAGTCGGGCTCAGGCAAGACCGTCACGGGCTTCTCCCTCCTCGGGCTGGTCGACCCGCCCGGGCGCATCGTCGAGGGTTCGATCCGGCTCGCCGGGACCGAGCTCGTCGGCCTCTCGGAAGAGGCGATGCGGCGGCAGCGCGGGCGGAAGATCGCGATGATCTTCCAGGACCCGATGATGACCTTGAACCCGGTGCTCCGGGTCGACACGCAAATGATCGAGGCGAT
>JAABSG010000063.1 GCA_011390475.1 Geminicoccaceae bacterium
GACCACGCGTGGCGCCTGTCGAAAGGCCCTGGTCGATCGCGATGAAGACGTTGTCGGCGACATAGCGGCCGGCCGTCGCCGTCGTTTCGGCGTCTTCGTCGCCGAATTCGGCATTGCCGAAATCGAGCACGTCGAGCCCGGTGACGTCGCGGACGGCCTCCATGGCGTCGAACCCGCCGCCCCCCTCGAGCCTGGCCACCGCGCTGGCGAGCCGGACACCCTGGACCGGGGTCAGACCCTGGGTGCCACGGTCGAAGAGGAGTTGTGCCAGCACCTCGTCCTGCGGCAGCTCGGGCTCGCTCGAGAGTGCGAAGTCGAGGTCCTCGACCGGGCCCGACACCCGCAACACGCCGGTCATGCTGCGCGTCGTCGCCGCCGCTTCGATGTAGACCTCGGGCGCTGGCGGGGTCGCGCCGGTGAAGGTCACGCGACCCTCGCGGATGTCGAACCGCCGATCGAGGAAATCGACGTAGCCGCGCCGGTAGTCGATCGAACCCAAGACGACGGGCTCGCGGGTCGAGCCGGTAACCTCGATAGTGCCGCCCCATTCGCTGTCGAGGCCACGGCCGCGAACGAAGATGCGGGCCGGCATGTCGATCTCGAGGTCGAGCAGCATGGCGTAGCGTTCGCCGGGCGCGGCCGGTTCGGGTGGCGCGGGTCGCGGTGGTTCGCCACGTACCTCGACATCGAGGGTGGCCGGCTGGATGCCACCGCCGGAGGGGATGCGCAGATCCGCCCTGGGCACGGTGATCCGGCCGCTGGTCTTGCCGCCCCGGGCCGAGCCCTCCATCAGGATGTCGACGGTGACGGCAGCCCGGCCGAGATCGCTGTCGAGCACGCGCAAATCGCGGGTCGCGAGCTCGAAGCGGTAGGGAAAGGCCGCGTCCGGGTCGATGGCCATGCCACCGGTGAGATCGAGCCGGCCGCCCGCCTGATCGCGTGCCTGAAAGCGCTCGACCTCGAGCCGATCGCCGTCGCCGACGAGGCGGACGGCGACGTCGGTCAGGATGATCCCGCTCAGGGCATCGGTGATGCGGCCGTTGCTGATGTCGAGCTGGCCGCTGGCGATCGGCGAGGCCACGGTGCCGGCGAGCCTGAAATCGAGATCGAGATTGCCCTCGATCTGCTGGCCGTCGAGAGCTGCCAGCGCCACCAGGGGCTCGAGCCGGCTCTGCGCCGTGAGCCTGCCGTCGAGCGGCGCGGTTTCCGGCAGATCGACGGCGAATGGCTGCAGCGAAAGGCGCATCGGCAAACGGAGATCGGCGAGGATCGGGCCGCCGCCGAGCCCTTCGACCCGGGTCGCCGTCACCAGTCCGGCGTCGTCGAGCGTCAGCTCGAACGTGACGTCGGCGGGCATGCCGGCGGATTGGTCGCGATCGGCGAGCCGTAGGCCGTCGATCGCGAGGCCGCCCGCGATCACCGGTGCCGAAAGCGAGCCCTCCAGATCGATGCGGCCGGTGAGATCGCCGAGCAGTGCCGGGGCGCCGAACTGGGCCGCCATGGCCATCGGGAACTCGTCGATGACGAGGCTGGCCAAGGCCCGGTCGCGCGGCTGGTCGAGGTTCAGATTGCCCTGAATGCGGGCATCGCCGATCCTGAGATCGAGCTGGTCGATATCGAGCACACCGGCATCGAGCCGCATCGTGGCAGGACTCAACAGACGAATGCTCTGGGCCTGAAAAACGCCTTCCAGCTCGTCCAGATAGACCGCCTGGGCGTCTCCCAGGACGTCCGCCCGCGCCCGCGTGCGCACGTTGAACGGCCCATCCATGTCGCCTTGGGCGGTGGCTTCGAGGTTGTAGAGGCTGCGATCGCCGGTCACCCGGACGGTGGCCTCGTCCAGCACCACGCCCCCGGGCTCGGGCTGCCTGAAGCCGGCGGCCGTGATCGTCGCCTCGACGCCGAGCCGGTCCATCACGTCCTCGACGTTCGCCTGGACACGGGCCTGGCGTAGCGCCCCGAAATCGCCGGCGACATCGTCCGCGCCGACCTCGAGGCTCACGTCCTGCCGGCCGGCGCTGGCGTCGAAGCGCGCGTCGAGATCGATCGAGCCGCGCAGGTCCTGGCCGGACCACGGCTCGAGCGCCGCCAGATCGCCGATCCGCCCACCGAGATTGCCGGTCGCGAGCAGTGCCTCGAGGTCGACCTCGGCCTCCCCCGCGATGTCGGTCGCAGGGCCGCTGAGGCGCAGGTTCGAGAGGGTGAGCCGAGGCTGCTCGAGGGCGAAGTCGCTGCGCAGTTGCAACGTGTCGCCGGCCTGCTCGACCCCGAGGACCAGATTGCCGCCGTAGCGGCCGGCGGTTTCGCCAGCTTGCGCGGTGAGGGCGATGCGATCGAAGCCGCGCTCGGCGATGAAGAGATTGTCGATCCGGAGATCGGCATCCAGGCCCGGCTCCTGGACCGAGCCGCCGAGCTGGATCGAGCTTCGGACCTCGCCTTCGATCGGCTGGCCGATCAAGCCCTCCAGGGTGTCCAGCGCAAAGGGCGAGAGATCGATCTGGCCGCTCAGGCTCTGCGTCTCGCCGAGCCCGAGCGCCACGTCACCGGTGAGCCCGATGGCGGCCGTCCTGACCTCCAGGCCCTGCACCGCGACCTCCTGGTCGGGGCGCAGAATGACGCGGCCGGTCACTCGCGGGGTCGGGCCGATCAGCCCGTCCAGATCCTGCGGCAGGCCGGCCAATTCCTCACCGGTCAGTGCCAGGTCGACGGTGATCCGTTCGAGTTCGGCCGCGAGGTCGATGTCGGCGACCAGATCGACCGAGCCGCGGGCGGCGAGATCGGGCGGGGCGTCGGGGCCGAGCGCCGCCAGGAGCGCTTCGATCGACGGTACCCGCCCGGTCAGCCGGGCAGAGCCGGCGAGTTCCGGCATCATCACCGTTGCCGTGCCGTCGATCGCCACATGCTCACCCTGGACGGACAGCCGCTCGACCCGGGCCTCGCCCTCCATGGGCACGGTGGCGGCGAGATCGAGGGTAACGCCGCTTTCCGGCCTGAGCGGCTCGCCGTCCTGGGTGAGGCCCGTGATGCGGCCACCGCCGTCGATGGCGAGGCCGGCGAAGGGTTGATCCAACGGGCCCAGCAGGTCGGCGGTGAAGGCCAGTGCCACGTCACCCACGCCGAACGTATCGGCGGTGATCGCGTCACCGGCGAGGTTCAAGGTGAAGCGCGGTTCGGTGAAGCTGCCCGAGGCATCGAGCGTCAGCTCGACCCGGCCGCCCAGATCCTGGCCGGCGAGGCCGCTCGCCCGCGCGAGATCGGCGGCCGTCACCCGGATCTGGCCCTCCAGCCGATCGTCGTCGAGCCGTGCTTCGAGGGCGCCAGTGGCGGTGACGATGCCACTCTCCAGGTTCAGCCGATCGAGGACGAAATGGCCGGGTGCCCGCTGCCCACCCGCCAATGCCAGCTCCAGCCGCTCGCCGAGCACCGCCTCGATATCCGGCGGCAACGCGCCAGGCACGGGCTGGACCTCGAGGGCCAGATCGAGCGAGGGATTATCGCCATAGGCGAGTGCCAAGTCGGCATCGGCTTCGACCAGGTTCGCGATCGCGAATCTGAGTTCGGCCTGCCAGTCGGTGAGCGGACCGTCGCCGGTGAGGCTCAGCGTGAGGTCGCCAGCCTCTTGCCGGCCGGTCAGTGCCGCCATCAGCCCGCCGGTCTCACGGCCCTGCAGATCGAGGCCGATGCTCTCGGCCTCCAGATCGAGTACCGCGCCGAGGCCGAGCGACGCCGTTGACTCGTCGATGCGCACGAGATCGAGCCGGGCCTCGGCGCGTCGGCCTTCGGGCCCGGTCGTCGCATTGCCTTCGAGGTTGAAGACGGCAGCCTCGCCGATCAGCGCTTCGCCGAGCTCGATTCGGTCGACGAACAGGCGATCGACGATGACCCGGGGCAGGCTTTCGGGCAGGCCCGGCGCGTCGGGCAGGCTGAAGGGCTCGTCGGCCACAGGTTCCGGCTCGTCCTCCGGGCCTTCCGGCAACACGGGTGCCCGGTGCACGGCAACCCGCGCGGCGCCGGCCTCCTCGACACGGACCTCGCCCACCAAGAGGCGGCTCGGGCTCACCTTGACCCGAGCATTGTCGACCTCGAGCCAAGTGCCGGTGTCGTCGGCCAGCCTGACGCGGCCGATGCGCACGTCGAACGGCAAGAAGCCCTCGAGCTCGGTGACCTCCGCGGTCCGGCTTTCGCTCGAGAGGCTGTTCTCGACCATACCGCTGATCTGAGCCTTGGCCAGCCGGGTCTGGGCGAGGCCCAGCGCCGCACCGAACAACAGCACGGTGACGACCAGAAGACCGACGAGTGAAAGCAGAATCTTGCGCAGCATGGCAGGCGACTTTCGACTATCCGAGGGTGGCCGGTCCGCGGGACCGATCCGGCGCTCTTTGATCAATGTGGGGGCAAAAGCCGTGAAAAGCGAGACGCGGCGTGCACGGGCGCCCCGTCAGAAGGCCTGCCCGATCGAGATATAGAGTTGCCACGCGTCGTCGATATTGTCGCGCTTGTCCACCGGCACGCCGACATCGAAGCGGATCGGGCCCACCGGCGTCAGGTAGCGGATGCCGGCACCGGTGCCGAACTGCCAGGCATCACCGAATTGCGGTATCGACTCCTCGAACGCACTGCCGCCGTCGAGGAAGACGACCCCTTCGAGATTCCGCAAGACCTCGTAGCGCACCTCGGCGCTGCCCTCCAGCAACGAGCGGCCGCCGGTCGGATCATTGTCGTCGTCGAGCGGACCCGCGGATTGAAAGGGCACGCCACGGATCGACCCCCCGCCGCCGGCATAGAACCGCTCGTCGGCCGGGATGTTCTCGATATCGGCGCCGATGATGGCCCCGGCGGCGCCGCGAAACGCGAGGACGAGGCGGGGCGAGTTGCGCAGGCGGAAATAGCGCGTGCCGACCAACCGGTTCTTGACGAACGTGGTGCCGGGGTTGAGCGTGTCCCAGGTCGGTGCCGTTTCGCCCGAAATGCGAAAGCCGGTGGTGGGATCGAGCAGGTCGTCGCTGTCGTCGAAGCGGAAGCCCACAGGCACCGCGAAGAGGCCGAACGTTTCATTGCCGTCGCCGTCGTCGACCTCGCTCAGCCGGTAGGCGACGCCGGCGCTGCCGGTCAGCCGGCGGCTGAAACGCCGCTCCACCCCGAGATTGCTACGGATCGAGAGGCTGTCGAAGGCGTCCGTCTCCTCGCGGCGCAACGCACCACCGCCGACGAGGTCGAGGTCCGGGATGATGATGTCGGGCTTGCGGATCACGCCTTCGACCCGCTGCAGCAGCTGACCCACCTCGGCTTCGATGCGCAGCCGCTCGCCGGCGCCGAGGATGTTGCGATGCTCCCAGAAGGCGGTCACGATCGGCCCGTCGTCGGTTCGATAGCCGACACCGGCGCCGATCGTCCGGTGCAGCCGCTCGGCGACCTCGAAGGTCACCGGCCAGTTGCCGTCCTCGTCCGGTTCGGGGCCCTCGAACACCCGCACGGTCGAGAACAGGTTGGTGTCGATCAGCCGGCGCCGCGCCCGGTCGACGTCACGCACGTCGTAGCGCTGGCCGGGCTCGATCAGCAGGCGCTGGCGAAGAAACGCATCGTCGACCTCGGTCTGGCCGGTGACCTCGGGCTCGGCGAACGTGAAACGCGGTCCCGGGCGAATTGCCAGCTCGACGTCCATCCGTCGGGTGTCGCGGTCGATGATCGTTCGCCGTTGGCCGAGCGCCACCTGGGGATGGCCTCGGGTTCGCGCATGACGCAAGAGCCGCTGTTCCGCCGCCAGCACCACCTCGGCCATCGCCGGATCGCCCCGCTTCAGGTTGAGGTCGCTCGGCTCCATGGGCTGGTAGCCGTGCGGCTCCCCCTCGATGCTCACCGTGCGTCGATCGAACCGGTAGCGCTCGCCGGGCTCGATCTCGAAGACGATGCGGGTGGCTGCGGTGCCGAGGATCGTATCGAGCATGCCTTCCGCGGCGGCCGGCTGTTCCTCGACCACGTCCTGATCGATGCGAAAGTCGACGCTGCCGTCGTAGAAACCGCGCGCCTGGAGCGCCGTCACCAGGCGCGGGACATCGTCGCGCGCCCGATTGCGCAGGATCAACAAGCTCGGCGGCGGGCGATCCGTGCTCTGCGCGGCGTTGGAGGTGCCACGGAGAAAGGCCTCGAGGCCCGGATCGTCGGCCTGGTCGATCCCCTCGAAGAGCACGGCGTAGGGCACCCGCGGCCCGGCGGTGCTTTGGTCCTCGCCGAGAAACGGCAGGCCATTGGCACCACAGCCGGTGGTCAGGAGGGCAAGGCCGACCGCGACGACCCGAAGTCCACGGCGCAGCCAGGCGGGGCGGTCCCAGCTGGGCGCTAGCGCTACTGGCTGTGCCATCAATCGCTGCCGACCCGCCTCTGGCTGGCGGCGGCAGCGGGCTGCGCTGCCAGCTTCGGCGTGGCCTGGTCCGGAGCGTCGTGCTCGGGTTCGGCCCCCGCGTCGAGGTCCGGGCGCGCTCCGTCCAGTGTCTTGATCAGGAGCGGGGCGGCGTGCCCAGCCTTGTCGGCGCCGAAATAGACGGTCTGGTGCGGGTAGGGGATCTCGATGCCGAGTTCGTCGAAGCGCAGCTTGATGCGCCGCAGGAACTCGCGCCTGATGCCCCACTGCTCGCCGGGTCGGGTTTTCGAGCGCATCCGGATGGCGACCGCCGAATTGCCGAACTGATCGACGCCGGCGATGTCGATGGGCTCCAGGATCAGCCGCCGATAGGGCCATTCCTTGCGCAAGCGATCGTCGATCTCACGGATGACACGAATAACATCGTCGGTGTTCTCCTTGTAGGCGATCTCGATATCCATGAGCGCAAAGGAATATTCCTTGGTCATGTTGGTGACGACGTCGATCGACCCGTAGGGGATGGTGTGTACGTTGCCGTCGTAGCTCCGCAACGTGATGGTGCGCATCGACATTTCCTCGACCACGCCGGACTTGGCCGCGGTGTCGATGACGTCGCCGACCCGGATGGTGTCGCCGAGGAGGATGAAGAGCCCGGTGATCAGGTCCTTGACCAAGGCTTGCGAGCCGAAGCCGATGGCCAGGCCGACGACGCCGGCACCGGCGAGCAAAGGGGCCGTCTCGACGCCGAGATGGCTGAGCGCCGAGAAGATGCCGACCATGCCGAAGATGAAATAGCCGACATTGGCCAGTATCCCCGTCAGGGTGCGTGCGCGGTTGCTGTGCAGCGGCTTGCCATGCTCGTTCTTGGCGCCGATGAAGCGGCCGGCGAGCAGGCTGGTGACCTCGAAGGCGAGGACGGTGAGGGCCACGATGATCGCGAGCCGGAAGACGAGACCGACGAAGGCGCGGCCGATATCGGAGCGCAGCCATTCCAGCACGCCGGTATTCCAGGCGGTGAGGATGGCGATCACGGCGACCAGGGTGATCGCGCCGCGCATCAGCAGCCGGGCCGGGCCGGCATAGCGGTTGGCCCGTTCCTGCACCCCGGGCAGCAGGTCCTCGCTTTCCGCGGTCAGCGGCACGCCACCTTCGAAATAGCGGTCGATCGCGAGTACCGCGGAACGGGCGATGATCAGGACGATCAGGGTGAGGAGCGTCGCCCGGCTGAGAAAGAGGATGCCGCCCGGCACCTTCAACGCCCAGACGAGGTAATGCAGCAGGATCAGCAGAATGGCGAAATAGTGCCAGGTCCGGGCGAGGAAATATCCCGGCACGAAGCGGGCGAGGGCGGCGCCGCTCTCGTCGTTCCAGGTGCGGATGGCGATCGCCACGGTGTCGCGCAGGCGCAGCACGAGGAGGATCGCGATGCCGGCGACGGCGAGAAAGAGGAGATGCACGAGAAAGAGAAAGAGCGATTCCGGCATGCCGAGCTGGAAGAAGGCGAACAAGACGCCGAAACCGACGAAGCCCAGCCGGCCGATCTTGAAGAGCCCGGCCCTGAGGGTGCGCGCCGTCCGCTCGGTGACCGGGACGAGCGGAACGACAATCCCGGGCTCGCCGAACATCAGCCGGATGACCGCCCGCCAGAGCATGGCGATGAAAAAGAAGGCCGTCAGGCTCATCGCGGCCGTGGCGACGACCGTCAGGTCGATGTCCGGTAAGCCCGAGAACTCGACCACCGAGGTCGACACCAGGCCATTGGCGAGCGTCAGCACGCCCGGGGTGAGCGCACCGAAGACGAAGGCACCCAGCAGTTCGACCGCGAAGCGGCGCAGCATGCAGGTTCGCGGCCGCTCGGGGTCGAGCGGCGGGCGTGCGCGCAGCACCAGGTACCGGGCGAGTAGGCCGAGGGCCACGATCCCGAAGACCGCCCCGGTGACGAAGATCCAGATCCGGCGATACTCGTCATCGGCCGCCTGCTCGTAGATCCAGCTGACGAGCGCCGGCAGTTGGTCGGTCGAATCGGCGATGTCGGTCGCGATATCGAAGAGCGTATCGGTGCGCCGGCGCAGTTCGTCCGCGAACTCGTCGATCACCGTGGCGGCCACGAGGTCGGGCATGGCCGGATCGGCCTCGGCGCGCGGCGGCGCGTCGCCGGCTTCGATGGCTCGGAGCGCCCTGAGCTTCGCCAGCAGGTCGGCGCGTTCAGATGGATCCTCGAGGGAGCGGATCAGGGCCTCGAGCGCCTCGGCGTCGGACGGCGGGGTCGCGGCTGCCGGCGCCGATTGCGGCTGCGGCACGCCCATGGTCTGTGCCGAGGCCGGTTCGGCGACGCCGAGCCAAAGGCACAGCGCGAGGCCGAGCGCGCTCCAGAGGCAGCCGAGCGGGGGAATAGATCGGTGGGCGCTAATGGCTCGCGTTCCAAACGACAAGAATAGACAGCCTGCTGTGTCCGGCGACGAGTTGGCCATTGACCGGCACTCCGCCGCACAATCTATCCTGGCGGTTGGATCAGACGGCTCGGCATGATCGACGCAGGTTGCACGCCGGCCGATAGATAAAACCTCAGGCGGATTTCGCAAGGTCCGCGCGGCCGCTCGTCAACGCCTGCTCGAAGCGCCACGCCGAGGCGACGATGGCGTCCAGATCGGCGTGGCGTGGCTGCCAGCCGAGCCGCTCGCGAATCCGACGGTTGTCGGCGACCAGGATCGCCGGATCGCCGGGGCGGCGCTCGCCGAACCGCAACGGCAGGGCAACGCCGGTGACCCGCTCGACGGCATCGAGGACCTGGCGCACGCTGTAGCCCCGGCCATAACCGCAATTGGCGATCAGCGAGTCGCCACCGTTCGCCAGATGGTCGAGGGCCTGGATGTGGGCCGCGGCCAAGTCGTCGACGTGCACGTAGTCGCGGATGCAGGTCCCGTCCGGGGTGGGATAGTCGGTGCCGTTCACCTGCATGCCCGAACGGCGACCGGCAGCGGTCTCCAGCGCCACCTTGATCAGATGACTGTTGTCCGGCGTGGCCTCGCCGATCCGCGCCGCCGCATCGGCGCCGGCCACGTTGAAATAGCGCAGGATGGCGAAGCGTATCCCGCTGGCGGCGGCGATATCCTGGAGGGCCCGCTCCGCCATCAGCTTCGAGGCGCCGTAGGGATTGATCGGCGCCAAAGGCTGGTCCTCGTCGATCACGGCGACACCCGGCTGGCCGTAGACGGCCGCGGTCGAGGAGAAGACGACGTGGCGAATGCCGTACTGGGCGCAGAGGTCGAACAGGCGAAACGCGTTGGCGGCGTTGTTGAAGTAGTACTTGCCGGGATTCGCGACCGATTCGCCGACCCAGATGTGACCCGCGCAGTGCACCACGGCGTCGAAGCCGCTATCACCGAGCACGCTCTCCAGCCGCGCCCGATCCCCGAGATCGGCCTCCACCAGTTCGGCGCCGAGCACTGCCCAGCGATGGCCGGAGTAGAGATTGTCCAGGGCGGTGACCGCGTGCCCGGCGGCGGCGAGATCCCGCACGATGTGGCTACCGATATAGCCGGCCCCACCGGTGACGAGGATGCGGAGGCTGCGGCTGGGTCGGGTCATCGGTCATCCTTGGTCATTGCTCGCGTCACGGCGCGCTCTCTGTTGCAACCCCGGTACCGCCACTGGTGGTAGCCGAGGCCCCCTTTCGGCAGCGGCCGACGCTTCGATCCGACAGCGCGGCAAGCAGGGCCCGACGACGCGCCGCTCGTCGAAACCGTCGCGCCTTGCCGATCGTTGCTCAGTCGAAGATGGCCGATTTCTTCGGTCACTGTTGCAACAGCGCCAGAGTAACGCCGAGAGTGTCGTCACTTGTCAACGGCTCTCGGCGTGCATCGCATCCCGAGACGACGCTATAGCGAGATCGAGTGCCGAAGCGGGCACGCCCGTCGCCGCTCAACTGGCGCCGGTGGCGATGAAGCGTCGGGTGTCGCCCTCGAGAACGAGGCAGGTGAGGTTGCCGTTGAAGCAGGCGCCGGTATCGATGCCGATCCGGTTGCGGCGGAGCACGGGCTCGTCCTCGACGGTGTGGCCATGAACGATGATCTTGCCGCAGTCGCCGCCCCAACTCAGGAACGGCTCGCGGATCCAGACGACGTCGTGCTCGACTTGCTTGTCGAGCGGCACGCCCGGGCGGATGCCGGCATGCACGAAGAGGTAGTCGCCGATCGGCAGCATCAGCTCCAGCGAGTCCAGAAGGTCGCGGTGGCTGTCCGGGATCTTGCTCGCGAGAACCGCCTGTGCCGCAGACAAGCGGGCTTCCTCCGGCTGGTCGAAGGCGAGCGGCACCCCGTAGCTCAACAGCGTGGCATCGCCACCGAAGCGCAGCCAGCTCTCGCCGACCGGCTCGCCCGCCAAGAACGTGCGAAACCACAAATCGTGGTTGCCGAGCAACAGGACACGATCGAAACCGTCGGGCGGCGGAGCGGTCAGATGCTCGAGCACCTGCCGGCTGTCGAAGCCGCGATCGACGTAGTCGCCGAGGAAGACCAGTAGGTTGCTGCAGCGGTCGGCCTGGGCTGCGGCGTCGGCCTCGATCTGTTCCTCCAACTGGCGCAGGAGATCGGCGCGGCCGTGGACGTCGCCGATGGCATAGACGCGCATGCCGTCCGGCACCCGGGGCGGCCGCCCGGCGACCAGCGGTGTCTCGTCGACGGGTGGGCGGGGGCGCTGAAAAAGTCGCTTGAGCAGGGGGACCTCGACTGAAGATTGCTGCTGTTCCGAATACCTCGCGGGGGTTCATAGCATGCGTGGCGATCAGGCTACAGTCCCGACGGATAGATCAGTCCGCGTCGTCAGATGCGCAAAAGCGGGGCCGTGACGGTTGTCAGGAGAAGGCGAAATCGATACGACCACCGCTGGTTGATATGGTTGCGTCCGGCGGGTCGTCGACGCCGCCGATCCGCCACTATTCCCGACTGCGGTCCGCCGACGCGAACGCGCCGTCGGGAAACCAAACTCGTCGTGCGACCGCAGCTGGAGCGTGCCAATGCTACGGCGGTGTGGCCACCGATTGTTTCGGCGCAAAGCTTCCCACGGAGTCCATGTGATGACGAAGACCAAGCTGATCGGAGGCGTCGTGGCAGCGGCAGCCTTGTTCGCCCCCATCGTCGCCGCGGCGCAAGATCCTTTCGAACCGCTCGGCATCCGCGCCCGCGCCTTTCTGATCTACCCGTCGCTGACGGCGACAGGCACCTACGACGACAATGTCTTCGCTACCAAGAACGACACCGAGGACGATTTCGTCTTCACCCTGCGGCCAGAGGTGCGCGCCGAGTCGCAATGGTCCAGGCATTCCCTCGCTGCCAGCGCTTTCGGCGAATTCGGCTTTTATGCCGAGGAGGACGACAGCAACTACGAGGATTTCGGCGGCGCCCTCGACGGCCGGGTCGATGTCACTCGCGACAGCGCCACTTTCGGCCGGCTGTCGGTCCAGCGGCGCAGCGAAGATCGCGAATCGGCGGACGATACGGGCAACCAGGACGTGACCCAATTCTGGGACACGGAGGCGCGGCTGCGCCATCGGCACAGCTTCGCCCGCTTTTTCGTCCAGCCCAGCGCCTATGCCCGCCGCCTCGGCTTCGAGAACGCCGGCGATGTCACCAACGCCGACCGCGACCGCAATATCTACGGTGGTGGATTCAGGGCCGGCGTCACCGTCTCGCCTGCGATCAACGTTTTCGGCGAAGTGAACGCCGATGTCATTCGCTACGATGATGCTGGCGAGATCAACGACAGCAACGGCTATGACGCCCGCGCCGGTGTCGAGGTCGATATTTCACGGCTGGTCATCGGCGAGGCCTCGCTCGGCTACGCCTACCGGCAGAACGACAACTTCGAGAACGAGGGCGGTCTTGCCGGCGACATCGGCATCACCTGGAACCCGACGCAGTTGACCTCGGTCGACTTCGTCGGTCGGGCCGGCTTCGACGAGACGACGGTGACCTTCGAGGGCGATCGCTCCTCCGGCAACCTCGCCACCGGCATCGGCGTGACCGTCAATCACGAACTGCGCCGCAACATCCGCCTGAATGCCAATGCCGGCTACGATCGCGACGATTTTCAGGGCACCAACCGGGTCGACGACACCTTCCGGGTCGGTGGCGGCGTCACCTATCTGCTCAACCGCAACCTCTCGCTCGACGCCAGCTACCGCTTCGATACGCGGAGCTCGGATGCCGAGGCCGAGGAATTCGATCGCAACATCTTCCGCATCGGCGTGACCGCACGGCTCTGAGCGCGGCATTTCGGCATCCGGGCCGCTTGGCCCGGGCCGATCGCTCGGTGCTGTCGATCGGACGGAAGGCTTTTCCTGCGCGGTGCGGCGCTTGCACCGCGCAGCCTTTATTTTTAAGTAAGGTTTTGGTTGTAGAACCGTTGTCGGTCGGCGGCATCGCCGGTCGCTCGCACCCGATGGTGCTGGGCTGTGTTCGACACGGATCGTTGGAGAGATGAGCATGACGGGGCTTTGCCGCAGACTGTTGACGGTGTTGGTTCTCGGCTGCGGGTTGACGCTCGCCGCCTGCGGTGGCGATCCGACGCCCGGCACGTTTGCCGTCCCCGCGGGCAGTGGCGCTTCCGGTGCCGACGGCGAGGTCACGCCCCAGCGCCTCGCGGCACCCGCCTATACCCTCGACACCGGCGACCGCCTGCGGGTCGTCGTCTTCCGCCACGAGGATCTCTCGGGCGAGTTCGAGGTCGATGGCAGTGGGGCCTTCGCCATGCCGCTGATCGGCCAAGTCGACGCGGCCGGGCTCAGCACCCGCCAACTCGAGCAGCGGATCGCAGAGCGGCTGCGCGACGGCTATCTGGTCGATCCGCAGATCAGCATCGAGGTCCTCAACTACCGGCCCTTCTTCATCCTCGGCGAGGTCAACCAGCCCGGCCAATACCCCTACGCTTCGGGTATGAGCGTGATCAATGCGGTGGCCCTCGCCGGCGGCTTCACCTTCCGTGCTCGCGAGAACGCTATCGCCGTGCAGCGCGGTGGCTCGGGCGCGCCCCAGGTCGTGGTTACCGCCGACACGCCGATCCTGCCCGGCGATATCATTCGGGTTCCCGAACGCTTCTTCTGAGTTGCCCCTTCCCCGGCCTCGGACATCGCTCCCTCGAGCGCGATCCAGCCTCGCCGGCGCCGGCGAGGCGTCGGCTACGGGCCCTGGGTGGCGGTGTCCCGGCAACACGTGACCCTCTGCCTACCAGCGGTTGTATTCCGGCCTTTCAAGGCCTGGAGTCGCTCGCTATAGGCGTCGGGTGGCAATCGCGGATGGAAAGCTCGGGGCATGGCACGTAAGGGTGGCACGCGGACACGCGACGGTCGAGTGAGTGGTAGGTCGTGGTTCGACATGCGCGGCTGGCTGGACTCGTTCGCCATCTACAAGGACCCGCGCGTCGTCGGGGTGCTTTTCCTCGGCTTCTCGAGCGGTCTGCCGATCATGCTGATAGCGTCCACGCTCAGCACCTGGCTGCGCGAGGAGGACGTGACCCGGGCGGCGATCGGCCTCTTCGGCTTCGCCTTTGCGCCTTATACCTTCAAGTTCGCCTGGGCGCCCTTGATGGATCGCCTGCCCTTGCCGCCCTTCACGACGATCTTCGGACGCCGGCGGGGCTGGATGCTGGTGAGCCAGATCGGGCTGATCGTCTCGATCTTCGCGCTGGGCCAAACCACCCCCGGTATCGATCTCTGGTGGACTGCCTTTTTCGCCGTGATGATCGCTTTCTTCTCGGCCAGCCAGGACATCGTCATCGACGCCTATCGGGTCGAGATCCTGCCCGAGGAAAAGCTCGGTGCCGGGGCCGGCGTGGTCGTGCTCGGCTATCGCATCGCCATGTGGGTGGCGACCGCGGGCGCCCTCCTGATCGCCGAAGCCGCGGGTTGGTCCGCCGCCTACACCGTCATGGCGCTTTTGGTTCTGATCGGCGTCGGCACGGTGCTCTCGATCGGCGAGCCCACGCAATCCTCGACCGCGCTCATCGACCAGCAGGTGCTGGAGGAGGACCGCCTCCTGCGCCAGGTGCCGAAAAGCCAGCTCGCCGCTTTCGAGGGTGTCGGCGGGCTGCTTTTCGCCATCATTCTTTTCTACGGGGCCTGGCAGCCGGTCTCGACCGTCTTCGGGATCTTCTCACCCTTGGCCGGTGAGTGGACGGTGGCGCAGGGCATCGTGCTCCTGGGCAATCTCGTGGTGACGGGGCTCGGGCTCAAGCTCGCCTGGCAGCTCTACAGCCGTGAGCCGGGTGCCCTCGGCCACGCCAAGAACTTCGCGCTCATCGCCATCGCCTGGCTGGCCTTGAAGACCCTTTGGTATGCGCTCGGCCCCTGGACGCCCTTCATTCCAGCACTGCACGGCGCCGTGGTGTTGGCCGTGCTCTATGGGATCAGCAATGTCGTGGTCGGGGCTTTCGGGGCAGAGCCCTTCACCACCGAGGCGTTTCTCGCCCCCGTCTGGCTCACCATCGTGGGCTTTTGGGTCGAGCTCCTGGCGCTGATCACGCTCTACGGCTTCACCTATTTCAGTAGGCGGGCGCACGCCAATTTCGGCCTCGTGCCGATCGCCGAGGAGACCAGCGTTCACCTTTGGATGCGCCGGGCGGTGATCGAGCCGTTCTACGATTTCGTCAAGCGCAACGGCGTCGGCATCGCGGTTACCATCCTCGCCTTCATCTCGGTCTACAAGGCGTCCGACGTGCTCTTGACCTTGATGGCCAACCCTTTTTACATCGATATCGGCTTCAGCCGAGCCGAGATTGCGTGGGTTTCCGGGACTTTCGGGCTCTGGATGACACTTCTGGGCGGGGTGATCGGCGGCGTTCTGGTCTTCCGCCTCGGGCTGATGCGCTCGCTCACCGTCTCCGTCGTCTTCATGGCGACCTCCAATCTGATGTTCCTGCTCCTCTCGCTCAGTGGGCCCAATTTCGTCCTCTTCCATCTCGTCATCTTCGTCGAGAACGTCTCGGGCGGGCTCGGCACCACCGTCTTCGTCGCCTACCTCTCCTCCTTGTGCAACATCCACTATACGGCCGTCCAATACGCGCTGCTGACCTCGTTCATGCAGCTCTTGGGCAAGTTCGTCATCGTCCCGTCCTCTGGTTTCTTCGCCGATGCCCTGGGCTGGGAGATGTTCTTCATCGCTTCGACCCTCTTCGCGCTGCCGGCGCTGCTCCTGCTCTGGCTGCTGCAGCGCCAGGGAATCACGGTGGAGGCGGCCGAGGCCGAGGCTCGAAAGCGCCGTTGAGACTGTGGTCCTTGCTGTCGATCTGTATCGATGTTCCCGGTGCATGGCAGCCATCCTATTCACCGCATTGACCGACGGCGCACGCCATGCTTTCGAACCATTGGATGTCGAGGGACGAGCATGATCGTTTGTATCTGCAATGCGCTGCGTGAGAAGGACTGCCGCGAGGCGGCCGGATCGCCCGCCGTACGCCGTGCGGGTTGTGTGTATCGTCAGCTGAACTGCCGGGTGCGCTGTGGCGCCTGTGTCGCCACGATGAAGGCCATCGTCGACGAACTGCGCGATGAGCGGCAAGCGCGTGCGGCCGCCGAGGCTCTGGCTGAACGCGAGCCGGCGGCCGTGGAATAGTTCCAGACTGATCCTCGGACGCGGCTGCAGCGTATGAGCAGCGTAAGGAATTAGGGCCTAGAACGCGGCCAGCGCGTGGGGCCCGGTCAACGCATCAGGAGTTACCATGGCAGCCGAGGTCAAGGGCCATCCCGACGTCATCGCCGCCCTCAACAAAGCACTGAAGGGCGAGCTCACCGCGATCAATCAGTATTTCCTCCATGCCCGCATCCTCGATGACTGGGGCTTCAAGAAGCGTGGCAAGGCGGAATACGACGAATCGATCGAGGAGATGCAGCATGCCGACAAGCTGATCCAGCGCGTCCTGCTCCTGGGCGGCTTGCCCAACCTGCAGGAGCTGGGCAAGCTCTATATCGGCGAGGATCTGAAGAACGTCATCGAGTGTGATCTCCGGCTGGAGCTCGAGGGCATCGAACATTATCGCGCGGCGATCAAGATCGCCGAGACGCACCACGATTTCGTCACCCGTGACCTCTTCATCCACATCCTGGAGGACGAGGAAGAGCACCAGGACCAGAACAAGACCGAGCTCGAGCTGATCGAGCGGATCGGCATCGAGAATTTCGGCCTGTCGCAAATCTAGGCCGCGGCTCAGCACCCCCGGCTGGGCAGGGACGGGCGTTCAGCAGGCGGCCAGGCCTGCGGCGGTCATCGTCGATGGTGCCGCGGTCGGGCGTGAAGCTGCGGGGGCCGCCACGGTCACCCGCTGGAGGATCGAGCGTGCCAGTCGCAGGATGTCGCGGTGCGCTTTCGAGCGTGGGGCGTAGCCGCCGATCCAGTCGGCGGCGTCGAAGGCCTCGGCGAAGAGCGGCGAGCGGCGGATCGGTGGGGCCATCGCCACGGGGACACGGATCCGCATGCGCCGCAGGCCGCCGTCGCGAAACCAGCCGCTCTCGACCCGATTGGGCACCACCAGGGACGGAATGGCGGTGCCCGAGCGCTCGTCCTCGGCCTTGGCGATGCGGTGCAGGGTGCGGGTGGTGGCGGAGAGATCGAGGCCGGAAGCGGCGGCCGGAATCAGCACGAGATCGGCCACCAGGAGGGCAGCACCCAGGGTGGCGCCGAGCACCGCCGGCAGATCGATGATCACGAAGTCCTGCCGGGCACCGATCTCGTGGATATCGTCCATCCAGGCCGGCGCCTGCTCCAGGTCGCGCAACGGCGGGGTCTCGTGCAGCTTGGCCGGCAGAGCGCGGCGGCGCATCCATTGGGTCGCGGTGAGCTGTGGATCGGCATCGATGACCACCGAGGCGTGCCCGGTGGCCGCCAGCGCGCAGGCGAGGTTGACGGCGATGGTGCTCTTGCCGGTGCCGCCCTTCAGATTGCCGACGGCGATCACGACCGCCGGGCGGCGGGCAGCCTTCGCATCAGGGAGCACTTCGGGCATGGCGTGTCTTCCGGTCGGTTGCACCGCCGTGATCGGTGGTGGGTCTCGCGTGCCCCGTGACCCTCGCCCTCTTTCCCCGACCGCTCAAGCGCCCGGCACCCTCAGGCGCACCGGCTTATGCGATTGGTCAACCATTCGTTAACGATCGAGGCCTCGAACGGCTGCGATCCGCTCGAGACAAACCCTTGCGCTTCTCGCGCATTTCTTTAGAACCCGGTGGCGATGCGGTCGTGGCGGAACTGGTAGACGCGCAGCGTTGAGGGCGCTGTGGGCCTAGCCCGTGGAGGTTCGAGTCCTCTCGACCGCACCACCCCCCCCCTTTCGTTCCCCTGCCCCCCCCCTT
>JAABSG010000064.1 GCA_011390475.1 Geminicoccaceae bacterium
CACAAGGTGCAGGGAAAGCTCCTGCGCTGGAGCGGCGGGGACGGCTTGTGGGAAGCTGTCATGCGCAACCCCACGCTCGCCGCCGAGTTCACGGCGAGGGAAAAGTGCCTGCCGGTCGAAGATCGTGGGGCCGGTCGCGATGACCTCACCCGAGATGGCAAAGCTTGACCCGGCCGGCTGGCGGCAACCGGATTGTCACCTCGTGACGGGAATGGGAAGTCGCGTGCTGGGCTCGTATGCCGTCCATGATCTCGACACGGCGATCGGCCCGGACGCGTCTGGCGAGCTACGCTAATCGCGGCTGCGGCTGGCCAGGCTCTCGATTTCCTCGATCACTTGGTCGGTGGTGCGCATTCGGCAGTAGTGGCCGGCCATGGCCTCGATCGAGCGGCGGTGGCCAATCGCGGTCTGGGCCGCGCAGGCGTCCTCGACCTGGGTGACGAGAAAGCCGCGATCGGCGGCGTCGCGGACGGCGGATTCGACACACTGATCGGTCATCACCCCGTAGATGACGAGGTAATCGATGCCCAGATTGCGCAGGACGTAGTCGATGTTGGTGGCATTGAAGATGCCAGACGCGGTCTTCGGGACGAGGATCTCGTTCGCCAGGGGTGCCACCTCGGCAATGACCGCTGCCTCCCAGGAGCCTTTGGGGTGGTGAATCCGCGAGATCTTGTGGTCCAGGCTGCGGTCACGGCCATCGAGCGTCAGGCTTTCGATCACCGTGAAGATCACCTCGATGCCGTGCGCCCGGGCGGCGGCCTGGAGCCGCTGCTGGTTGGGCAGGACGATGTCTGCCAGCCGCTCGAGAAAGTCGCGATACCGCGCTTCTTCGGCATCGCCGGCCCGCGCCCGGGCCAGCCGCTCGGCGCTGTACTCGCCGTTCTGCATGTCGACCGAGAGGAGTGCGGCGCGCCCGAGCTCGATCGGTCGTTCGCGGTAGGCGCCGCGCGGCGCGTCGATCGGCGGCAAACCCTGGGTCATCGAGGGGCTCCATTGTGGCTCGGGGGACGCTCGTCGTTATCTGTGTTACCAGATGGACGAAATTTGGGCAGACTGAAATACTGGAAACGGCCGGCGTGACGACAGGGAGGCAGGCATTGACTTCACCCGGGCAAAAGCAGCTGCCGACGTTGGTCGACCGGATCACCGCCGGCATGCCGTCCTTGACCAATGCAGAACGGCGGGCGGCACACGCGCTTCTCGCCCGCTACCCGACCACCGGGCTCGACACCGTCGGGCTCTTTGCCGAGCGGGCCGGGGTGAGTGGCCCTACGGTGCTGCGCTTCATCGGCAAGCTGGGCTTTGCCGGCTATCCCGAGTTCCGCCGGGCGCTGCATCAGGAGCTCGAAGCCATGGCCGCGTTCCCACTGACCCGACCGCCGACGGTCGGCAGCGCTTTTGCGGACCCGGCGGCACTGGCCGAGAGTCTGACGGCGGTCCTTCGCGAGACGGTCTCGATGTGCCAGCCGGCCGAGCTCGATCGGCTGCTCGATCTGCTCTGCGACGAGCGCCGCACCATCTACATCCTGGGTGGCGACTTCACCGAGGCGGTGGCCCGGCATCTGGAGTTCCATCTGCGCAAGCTGCGGCCGCGCGTGCATCTCCTCGACCACGACCTCGTCCGCCGCGCCGATGTGCTAGCCGACCTGCGACGGACCGACGTGCTCATCGTCTTCGACATCCGCCGCTATCAGCGGGACACGGTGACCACCACGCGGCTCGCCAAGGCGAGCGGGGTCGCGACCGTGCTGTTTACCGATCAGTGGATGTCGGAGGCGGCGGATGCCGCGTCCATCGTGTTCCGCTCGCGGGTCGACGGGCCGTCGCGCTGGGACAGCCTGGTCGGCATGCTCGGGCTGATCGAACTCGTCGTGCACGCCTTCGACGAGCGCGTCTGGCCCAAGGCCCGGCTGCGCATCGAGGCCATCGAGCGCTCCAAGAAGGCCCTCTCGGCCGCCGCCGTCGGTCCAGACAGTGATCGAGGCGAAGATGGTTCTCACGTTACGGATTGACCAGCTGGAACGAAGTCCGTAACCCTGATTGGAGAGGAAACGCCGTGCTGCGGCCTGCCCGGGGCCAGCACATCATCCGGAGCCGACCATGACCTCCGGCGCCGCTCTCGTCTTTCAAGTGCGCGATCTGTCGAAGCGGTTCGGCGGTTTGCTGGCGCTCGACGACTATCGGCTCGAGCTGGAGCAGGGAGCCATCCTCGGTCTGATCGGTCCGAATGGCGCCGGCAAGACGACGGCGTTCAATTTGCTCTCCGGGGTGCTGGAGCCGAGCGGCGGCCGCATCCTTCTGCATGGCCAGGACTTGACCGGTGCCGGTCCCGAGGCTTTCGCGCTGGCGGGCATCGGCCGCACCTTTCAGAACAGCCGCCTGTTTCGTGATCTCGCAGTATGGGAGAACGTCGCGGTCGGGCTGCACATGCGGGACGGGCCGGGCTGGCTCGCCACCGTGCTCGGCTTGGCCTCCGCGCGCCGGGGCGAGGCGGCGATCCGCGCCGCCGCCCGCGACTTTCTGGCTTTGGTCGGCCTCGCCGATCTCGCCGACCGACGGGCGGGCGAGCTCGCCTACGGTTTGCAGCGCAAGGTCGAGATCGCGCGGGCGCTGGCGACCCGTCCGCTGGCGCTGCTCCTCGACGAGCCGGCGGCCGGCATGAATCCAGCCGAGACGGAGGCGCTGACCGTCATGCTGCGTGAACTCGCCCACACCGTGCGCACACCCGAGGGTGCACCTTTGGCCATGATCGTCGTCGAGCACGACATGCGCTTGGTGATGTCGCTCTGCACGCACATTCAAGTGCTCAACCGTGGTGAGCTGCTCGCCGAAGGCGCCCCGGCGGCGATCCAGGAAGACCCGGCCGTGCTCGAAGCCTATCTCGGTCGAAGGCGGGTGGCGGCATGCTGACGCTCGAGGGCCTCGATGTGTGGCGCGGACCATCGCAGGTGCTGCGCGGTATCGACCTTCAGGTCCGGGCCGGCGAGATCGTGGCGCTGCTCGGCACCAACGGCGCGGGCAAGACCTCGACCCTGCTCACCATTTCGGGCCAATTGCGGCCGCGGGCCGGCCGGTCGACGCTGGAAATCGATGGCCGCCGCCATGACCTGGCAAAGCTCGATCCGGCGGCGATCGTCGGTCTCGGCGTCGCCCACTGCCCGGAAGGCCGGCAGGTGTTCGGCGGCATGACGGTGCTGGAGAATCTCAGGCTCGGTGCCTATTTGCGCGATGCCGCCGGGGTGCCGGCCGATCTCGAGGCGATGTTCGGGCTCTTTCCGATCCTCGCCGAGCGGCGGAGCGGCCTCGCCGGGCAGCTTTCCGGCGGCGAGCAGATGATGCTGGCGATCGCCCGCGCCTTGATGTCCCGCCCGCGTCTCCTGCTGCTCGACGAGCCGTCGCTGGGCCTCGCCCCGCAGCTGGTCGAGCAGATCTTCACGACGATCGAGGAGATCCGCGCAAACGGTACCACCGTGCTCTTGGTCGAGCAGAACGCCGCCCTCGCCCTCGAGCTGGCTGATCGAGCCTATGTGCTGGAGAGCGGTGCGGTGCACCTCGAGGGGCAGGCTTCGAGCCTCGCGGCCGACCCCCGGGTGCGTGAAGCCTATCTCGGCCTCGGCCCAACGGCAGTGGAGGCGGTCCTGTGAGCGGCGGCTACGTCCTCCAGCAGTTGATCAACGGGATGATCCTGGGCTCGCTCTATGCGATGATCGCCGTCGGATTCTCGATGATCTACGGCATTGTCCGGCTGATCAACTTCGCCCACGGCGATATCCTGATGGTGGGTGCCTTCACTGCCCTGGCGCTCTTGACGGTGCTCGGTCTGCCGCTCTGGTCGGTGATCCTCTCGGTGCTGACGCTCTGCGCCATCCTCGCCATGGCGATCGATCTCGTGGCGTTTCGCCCGCAGCGCTCCGCACCGCAGGTCAACGGCTTCATCACTTCGCTCGGTGTGGCCATTCTGATGCAGAACCTGGGCGTGCTGCTGCTCACGGGGCAGCCGCGGCCATTCAACCTGCCACCCTGGGTGAAGGGCAATCTCGATGTCTTGGGGGCGAGGATGACTGTCCTCGACCTCATGATCGTCATCCTCACCGTCGTCGTGATGGCCGGCCTCGTGCTCTTCGTTCGCCGGAGTCGGCTCGGCATGGCGATGCGCGCCACGGCCGAGAACCCGCTGGCGGCCAGCTTGATGGGCATTCGGGTCAACCGGGCGATCGCCACGGCCTTCGCGCTCGGCGGCGCGCTCGCCGGGCTCGCCGGCATGCTCTGGGCCGGGCGCGCCGGGCAAATCGATCCGCTGATGGGTTTCCTGCCCGGTCTCAAGGCGTTCGTCGCGGCGGTGATCGGCGGTGTCGGCAGCCTGCCGGGTGCCGTGCTCGGCGGCTTCGTCCTCGGCTTTGCCGAGGTCCTCTTCGTCGGGCTGCTGCCGCCGCTCTACGGTGCGTATCGCGACGCCTTCGTCTTCGGCCTGTTGATCCTCATCCTCCTGGTGATGCCCAACGGCCTGCTCGGTCGGTCGCAGGAGGAGCGGGCTTGAGCGTCGAGCGGCATCACCTCGCCTGGGCCCTTCTCGCGCTCGCCGCCGTGGCGATCACTGCCTACGGCGAAGCCTATCTCAGCGGCTATGGCCGGACGGTGCTCGGCTTTGCCGGCATCTACGCCATCCTCGCCGTCAGCCTGAGCTTCTCGAATGGACTGACCGGCCTGTTCTCGCTCGGCCATCCGGCCTTCATGATGGTCGGCGGCTATATCGCCGCGATCCTGACCTTCCCGGTCAGTCGCAAGGGGTTCATGCTGCCGGACCTGCCGGCGTGGCTGGCAACCGCCGAACTCTCGCTCCTGCCGGCGACGCTGGCGGGCGGGTTGACCGCGGCACTGGTCGCCGTCGTCGTCGGTTTTCCGGTGCTGCGCCTGCGCGGCCACTACCTCGCCGTCGCGACCCTCGGGTTGATCATCGTGCTGCGCGTGGTGGTCAACAATGCCGACGGGCTGACCCGGGGTGCCCTCGGGCTCAACGGTATTCCCAGGCTCACCAATCTCTGGTGGATCCTCCTCTGGCTGGCGATCACGCTCTTGGTCTGCTGGCGGCTCAAACACTCGTCGGTCGGGCGCAGCCTCATGGCGATCCGCGAGAACGAGATGGCCGCCGCCTGCATGGGGGTCGCCCGGGCCCGGTCCAAGCTCGTGGCTTTCGCGCTCGGCGCCTTCTTCGCCGGCGTTGCCGGAGCGCTCTGGGCGCATCTCCTGACCAACCTGACGCCCAACTCGTTCGATCTGGCGCTCGCCTTCATGCTGGTCGTGATGGTCGTGATCGGCGGTAGCGGCAGCTTGACCGGTGCCATCATCGCTGCCGTCGCCATCATGCTGCTGCGCGAATTCCTGCGCCCGCTCGAGCAGACGATGAATGCCTACGGGCTGGTTCAGATCATCATCGCGGTTTTGCTCATCGGCACGCTGTTGCTGCGGCCGCAGGGGTTTTTCGGCAGCGCCGAGCCCCGCTGGCTGCGCCTCGGCAAGACCGTACGCGAACCTGAAGGATCGGCAGCCGCCGATCCTCGGCACCGCCGCGCCACAGCGCCGGCGGACAACTGAGAGAAGGAGGTCGAAGATGCAGAGGAGACTTTTGCTGCAAGTGAGCGCCATGGCGCTCGTCGTCGGCATGGGCGCCGGCCAGGCCGTGGCCCAGGAAGAGCCGATCCGGGTCGCGGCTCTCTATGCCTTGACCGGCGGCCTGTCGTCGCTCGACGGTCCGTCCTTGAAGGGGGCCGAGCTGCATGTCGAGCAGATCAACGCGGCCGGCGGCGTGCTCGGCCGGCCGCTCGAGCTCGTCGTCTTCGACACTCGGACCGACCAGCAGGTGACGGCGACGGCAGCGCAGGAGGCGGTGTCTTCGGACATCGTCGCCGGGTTCGGGCAGTCCGATACCACCTTCGTGATGGCCGCGGCCCCCACCTTCCAGGAGGCCGGCATCCCCTTCGTCACCTCGGGTGCCACGCACCCGATGCTGCCGCAGTGGGTGGGCGAGAACATGTTCATGGCCGCCTTCGGTGACGACGATCAGTCCTACGCCATCGCCGATTACGGTTACGATACGATGGGTCTGCGCCGGGTCTATGTCTGGACCGATAACTCGATGGACTTCACCCGGGCGCTGACGCAGTTCTTCGTCGAGCGCTTCACCGATCGCGGCGGTGAGATCATCGACGAAGACTTCTTCATGATGGGCGACACCGACTTCTCGGCGCAGATCGCCCGCCTCGAAGCCGTCGACCCGCCGCCCGACGCGGTCTTCATCTCGGCCATTCCGAGCGAGGCCGGGCTCACCGTGCGGCAGATCCGCGAGGCCGGGATCACCATGCCGATCGTCTCCGGCGACGGCTTCGACACCCAGCTCGTCGCCACCGTGCCGGGGCCGGAGCTCGCCAACGACGTGTTCTTCTCGAGCCACACCTACCTCGCCGACGACCGCCCGGAGGTCCAGGCGTTCATCGACGACTACACGGCCAAGTTCGGCCATCCGCCGGAGAACTCGTTCGCGCCCCTGGGCTACGACGCGATCGGCCTGATCGCCAACGCCATCGAGAACGCGGGCGAGGCGGAACCTGGGGCGATCCGTGCAGCCATGACGGCGACCCGCGACTATCCCGCGGTCACCGGCACCATCTCCTATACCCGCGAGACCATGGTGCCGCCGAAGCCGGTCTCGATCATCTCGGTGCAGGGTGCCGAGTTCAACGTCGAGGAGATCTGGCGCCCCGAGTAAGTGCATCTGCGGGCCAGGGCGGTGCCACTTGCCGCCCTGGTCCAGCACCGAGACGCCGACCGATCCGAGAGAGAAGAGAGCCATGACGTCGACCAGCGCCAGCGTCGCCGATGCCAGCATCGCGAGTGCCGCCGAGGACCTGATCCTGATCTGCTGCAGCGACATCGCCGGGCAGGTGCGCGGCAAGGGGTTTCCCGCCAGCCACCTCGACCAGCATCGACGGTTCGGGGTCGGCTGGACGCCGACCAACATCATGATCAACTGCCTGGGTGCGATCCCCGCCACCCCGTTCGGCCCACGCGGTGACCTCTATCTGGTGCCGGCGGACTCCAGCGAGGTGGTGCTCGATTTCGCCGACGGCACGCCGGTCGAGCGCTGGCTCGTCGGTGATATTCTGAACTTGGACGAAACCCCCTGGGACTGCTGCCCCAGGGCCTTCCTGCAGCGCGCGCTGGCCGAGCTCGAGGCCGTGGCCGGGCTCCGGCTCAAGGCCAGCTTCGAGCACGAGTTCCACCTGGCGGGTGCCGCGCATCGCAGCGGTGATTCCTATGCGTTGAGCTCGATGCGCAGCGCCGCCCCCTTCACCCGCGAGCTGATTGCAGCACTCGGGGTCAACGGGCTCGAGCCCGAGACCTTCCTGCCCGAGTTCGGCCCCAGGCAATACGAGATCACGGTGCGCCCCGTGATCGGCGTCGAGGCCGCGGACCGTGCCGTCAAATTGCGCGAGATCACCCGGGCCGTCGCCGAGCGGCACGGCCTCGTCGCCAGCTTCGCCCCGGTCGTCACCCGTGGCATCGTCGGTAATGGCGTGCACATCCATTTCAGCCTCGAGGACCTGAACGGCGCCCCCGTCACCTACGATCCGGCAGGCCCCGCAGGCCTTTCCGCGCAGACCGCCGCCTTCGCTGCCGGCATCCTCCGCCACGTCCGGGCGGTCTGCGCGCTGACGGCTCCGAGCCTGCTCTCCTACGAGCGGCTGCGACCGCACGCCTGGTCGGCCTATTGGGGCAATCTCGGCCAGCGCGACCGCGAGGCATTGTTGCGCATCTGCCCGTTGCCCTCGGCCGCCGACATCGACCCCGCCCCGCGCTTCAATCTGGAATTTCGCGCCGCCGATGCTACTGCCAGCCCGTATCTGCAGCTCGGCATGCTCGTCATGGCGGGACTGCAGGGGATCAAGGAAGCGCTTCCCGCACCCGCGCTACACGACGGCGATCCGGAGGAGCTGAGCGAGGACGAACGCCGCTCGCTGGGCATCCAGGACCTGCCGCGCAGCCTCGAGCAAGCGCTCCAGGCGCTGGACGAGGACGATGTCGCCAAGGCTTGGCTCGGGCCTTCGCTCGCGGCGGCCTATCTCATGCACAAGCGAGGCGAGATCGGCATGCTGCAGGGGCTGGATGCCGACGAGGTCTGTCGCCGCTACGCCGAAGCCTATTGAGGACGCCCGTCATGCAAGCTGCCCCGAGTACCGAGGCTGGCACCCTGCTCGGCCCCGACGACCCTGCACCGGTCGGCGTCCTGAACGAAGAATCGGCCAGCCGCTTCTTCCTGATCTGCGATCACGCCGGCAATGCCGTGCCGCGCCGGTTGGGCCAACTCGGCCTGCCTCGAGCCGAGCTCGACCGGCATATCGGCATCGACATCGGCATCCTGGGCGTTGCCCGAGCCCTGGCCGAGCGGCTGGAGGCGACGTTGATCTTTCAGCGCTATTCGCGGCTGCTGATCGATTGCAATCGCCAGCCGCATGGCCCGACGGCGATGGCGGAAGTCGCCGACGGCACCGAGGTGCCGGGCAATCGCGACCTCGATGCGGCAGCACGGGAGGCGCGGATCGCCGAAGTCATGCGCCCCTATCACGAAGCGATCGAGGCCGCCCTCGACCGGCGGGACGCGCAGGGCCAGCCTACTTTTCTGGTCGCCATGCACAGTTTCACCCCGCGTCTCCTGACACGGCCCACCGACCGGCCCTGGTCGATCGGGCTCTGCTGGGGGCCGAACGACCGCTTCTCGAGGCACACGCTCCAACACCTCACCGACGACGATGGTGACCTCGTCGTCGGTGCCAACGAGCCCTACACGGTCGACATGGTGCACGACTATTCGATCCCGGTGCACGGCGAGGATCGCGGCCTCGACTACCTGGAGATCGAGCTGCGCCAGGATCTGCTGGCCGAAGAAGCCGCACAGATCGCCTGGGCCGACCGCCTGGCTCGGGTCCTGAACCGAGCCGCCGACACCTATCGTCAGGCGCAGCAGCCGGGGGCGCGGACCGGAGATCGCGCCGGAGGCCGGCCATGACCCGCGAGACTTGGCCCAGGCGGGATGCGCCGATCGACAACGCGGGCACGGCGCTCCTCGTCATCGACGTCCAGAAGGGCATCCTTCATCCAGGGGCGGCGCGCCAGCGGCCCTGGTTCCACTCGACCGCAACCGAGGTCGTCGTCCCGAACATCCGCCGGCTCCTCGACTCGTCCCGGGTCTCGGGTGTGGAGGTGGTCTATACGGTGATCCAGAGCCTGACCCACGACGGCCGCGATCGGAGCATCGATTACAAAGAGACCGGCTTTCATTTTCCGCCGGGAAGCGAGGCGGCCGAGGTCTGCGACGAGGTGCGGCCTCTGGATGACGAGATCGTGCTGCCGAAGACCTCGTCCAGTCTCTTCAACTCGACCATCTTCGAGTTTCTCCTGCGCAACATGGGGCTGGATACGGTCATCGTCACCGGTTTTTTGACCGACCAGTGTGTCGACCACACCATGCGCGACGGCGCCGATCGCGGTTTTCGGATGATCTGTGCGACCGATGCCTGCACCACCGATACCGCCGAGCGGCACGAAGCGGCACTCGCCGCCTTCAAGGGGTACGGACGACTGACGACGACGCGCGAGATCGTCGCCGAGCTGCACGGCTCGTGAGCTGCGCTGAAGGCACGTGAGACCAGGTGGTCATGGGCGGCGTCGTCCGATTGCGACATCGTCGTGGGGCAGTGGGTCGGGCAGCGTAAGTGGTGTGGCTCAGCTCTCGGCGGAATTGCAGAGCCAAGTCAGGCTTTGCCGCCAGAGTCGGGCGTAGCCGGGCCATTCGACGAAAGGTGTCGGCAGCCAGTGTGGGCCGATGTCGGACATCCAGGCGAGGCTGCGGCCCCGGCCGTAGGTCGCCGTTGCGAGTAGCGGGTGGCCGCCCTGATCGGTAGGCAATTCGGCCAGCAGTTCGGCCTCGGGCTTCAGGATCACCTCGTTGAGGCCGAGAAGGAGAGGCCAGGGCTCGCCACCGAGCCCGGCGAGGATCGGGTGGTCGGGTTGTTTCAGGACGGCGCTGAAGCCTTCGGGCACCTCGATGCGATCGTCGACGGAAAGGCAGGTGACCGGCAGCACCTTCTCGACCGGGGTCTTGTGCCAGCGGGCGGCACCGTTGATGCCCTGAAAGCTGAAATAGCCGCCGATCATGGCGAGCCCGCCGCCGGCCAAGACGTATGATTCGATCAGCTTCAAGCGGTTGGCGACGGGACGGCCGTGCAGCCAGACCTCGGGGTGGAGGAGCAGCGTGTTGGCGCCGAGGTCGGAGAGGATGACGGCGTCGTAGGCCTGCAGGCCCTCGAGCGTCAGCGGGAACTTTTCCGCACAGTCGTGGGCCGGCATGTAGGTGAGCTCGAACGGGCTGTCCGCGAGCGCCTTGACCAAAGGCTCGGCGCCGAGATGGAAAGTGACGGTGCCGAACTGGTCGAAGCCCTTGTAGTGGGTGGCGGCACTGACCCAGCTCTCGCCGGCGAGCAGCACTTTCTTCTTGGTCATGGGCACTATTCCTCTGGCGCGAAGAAGACGCGTCTGGGGTTGTCGATCAGCATGGCCCGGATGGCGGCTTCGTCGAGGCCCAAGCGGCGCAGGCGCGGCACGAAGTGGTTCAGGACGAAGGCGTAGCCGTTCCCGCCATAGGCCTGGAGCATCATCTTCAGGAACACGTCCTGCGACAGCAGCAGCCGGTCGCCGATGCCGTCCTCGACCAGCCGGGCTAGGGCGGGGGCCGTCTGCTCGTCGGCCGGGCACTGCACGCCCTGATCGGCGTAGAAGTAGTCCATGCCGATCATGTCGTATTCGATGAAGGCGCCGCGGCGGGCACAGGCGAGCTGGTAGGCCGGATCGGCGTGTGACGGGTTCATGTGGCAGAGTACGGTCTGGCGCGGGTTGCCGTCTTCGGCCTCGACGATGTCGAGCACTTCGAGCCCGCGCCTGAACCAGCCCGGCAGGTGGACCATCAGCGGCAGGCCGGTGCGCGCCTGGGCGCGGGCGGCCCCGCGCAGGCTCTTTCGTTCCGCTGTGGTGAAGTCGGCGGAGACGCCGATCTCGCCGATCAGGCCGATCCGGACCCCGTCGATGCCATCGAGCGCCTCGCCGACGATCTCGTCGGCGATGGCATCCACGCTCATGGCATCGAATTCGGGCGGGTGCGAGGTCTCGAGATAGTAGCCGGCCCCCATGACGATGTTGAGGCCGGTGGCCTGGGCGATGCGCACCAGGGCCCCGGGGTTGCGGCCGATGCCGCGGCAGGTGGGGTCGACCACCGTGGCGCCGCCGGCCGCCTTGAAAGCCATGAGCTCGGCGATCGCCAGCGGCTCGTCGTCGAGGGCGCAGTTGTCGGGGTTGACGAAGGGGTCCTGGCGAAGCTCGCCCAGGATCTCGATCCGCACCGGGCCTTCTGCCAGATGTTGGCGCTCGGGTGTGGTCGGCTTGTGCCACCAGCAGCGGCAATCGTTGAGGATGTGCTCGTGCGGCAGGGTGATGCCGAGTTGGTCAGCCGGGATCGGGCCCAGCACCGTCATCACCTGGCCGGAGGCGGTGTGGCAGGGGCTCTTCTCACTCATCGCCAATTACTCATCGCTGGCCCCTCATCGTCGACCCTGCCCCAGGCGCATGAAGAACTTCGTGTTGAGCCAGATGGCGGCGAGGATGATGGCGCCGGTGACGATCTGGGTGAAGAAGGGCGAGATGTGCGAGAGGATCAGGCCGTTGCCGATCACGCCGATGGTGAGTGCTCCCAGGACAGTGCCGACGATCGTGCCGCGGCCGCCCATCAGGACCGTGCCGCCGAGCACGACGGCGGCGATCACCTCGAGCTCGAAGGCGACGGCCGCGTTGGACGAGCCGCTGCCGAGCCGGGCGGCGATGATGATGCCGGCCATGGCGGCGGCCATGCCGGTGAGCATGTAGACCGAGGCGGTGATCCGGCGGATGTCGATGCTGGCGCGTCTCGCACCCTCGGCATTGGCGCCGATCGCCGTGACGTAGCGGCCGAAGCGGCACTGGCCGAGCAGGATCCAGCCGGCGATGGCGACGAGGACGGCGAGCACCGCGGGCAGCGGCACGCCGAGGAACCAGCCGCGGCCGAGCTGCACGAACCAGCTCGAGCCGTCGATCGGGATCGAGAAGCCCTGGGTCAGGAGAAGTGCTATGCCGCGCAGGATCGACAGGCCGGCCAGGGTGACGATGAAGGCGGGGATGCCCTGATAGGCGATGAACCAGCCCTGGATGGCGCCGACCAGCGCCCCCAGGCCCAGCATCAGGAGCACCACGAGCGGCCAGGGGATGCCGGCCTGGAGGCTGATCGCGGCCAAGGCGTTGACGAGTGCCACGGTGGAGCCGACCGAGAGGTCGATGCCGCCCGTGGTGATGACGAAGGTCATGGCGACGGCGACGATCAGGAGCGGGGCGGACTGGCGCAGCAGGTTCAAGAGGTTGGTCTGGCTGGTGAAGGCATCGGCGGTGGTGGCGAAGACCAGCACCATGAGGATGAAGAATCCGGCGATGCTCAAGACCGGCGCCTGGGCGGTGAGGAAATCGGCGACGGCGCTGCCGGCGGGGCGCCGGCCGTGGGTTTCAGCCGCCATCGGTGGCACCCCTGAGCTTTCGCGCCTTCTCGCCGACGATCAGGCCGACGAGGTCCTCGAGGTCGGTCTCGTCGATCCGCCGCTCGGCCACTTTCAGCCCCTCGTACATGACGGCGATGCGATCGCAGACGCGAAACAGGTCCTGCAGGCGGTGGGTGATCAGGATGATCGAGACACCGCCGGCGGCGAGCCGCTTGATCAGGCGGAGCACGGCGTCGACCTCGGCAACGGCGAGGGCCGAGGTCGGCTCGTCCATGATCAGCAGCTTGGGATCGAAAGCGGCGGCCCGGCCGATGGCGATGGTCTGCCGCTGGCCGCCGGAGAGCTGGGCGACGAGCGCGCCCAGATTGGGGATGTGGATGTCGAGCGCATCCAGATGCTGCTTGGCCTCGGCTGCCATGCGGCGCTTGTCGAGCAGGCGCCAGCCGAGCACGCGCCGCGTCGGCTCGCGGCCCAGGAAGAGGTTGCCGGCGACGTCGATCGTGTCGCAGAGCGAGAGGTCCTGATAGACCATCTCGATCCTGGCATCCCTGGCGTCGGCCGGATCGGCGAAGGTCACGGGCACGCCGTCGACCGCGATCTGCCCGGCATCCGGGACATAGGCGCCCGAGATGATCTTGGTCAGCGTCGACTTGCCGGCGGCGTTGTCGCCGACCAGCCCCACCACCTCGCCCGGCCAGACCGCGAGGTCGACCCCGCGCAAGGCCTCGATCGAGCCGAAGCGCTTCTTGATGCCGGTGACCTCGATGCGCGGTGCCGCCGCGCTCGTTGCCGTGGGGATGGGGGCGGCCGGAGCCACCCCCTCCGGTTGCTGCATTACTCGAAGATCGCGCGGAAATCGTCGACGTTCTCGGCGGTGACGATGGTCACCGGCACGGCGATCTCGGCCTCGACCGTCTCGCCGGCGATCGCCCGATGCGCGGCCTCGACGGCAGCGGCGCCCATGCCGGCCGGGTCCTGCTGGACCACGCCCACGACATAGCCCTCGTCGATGCCCTTGATGGCGGCAGCCGTGAGATCCCAGCCGACGACCGCGACACTGTCCTGCCGACCCTGGCTTTCGACCGCGGCCACGGCACCGAGCAGTGCCGGCTCGCCGGTGGCATAGATCGCCGAGAGATCTGGGTTGGCGGTCATCAGGTTCTCGGCGGCGCTCATCGCGTTGTCCTGGACGTTCCGCCCGTCGACCACGCCGGCCATCGTGATGCCGGGGGCCTCGGCGACGACGCCCTCGAAGCCTTCCTGGCGGACGTTCTGGATGAAGGAGTTCAGGGCGCCGACGATGCCGAGCGAGGCCTCGCCGCCCATTTCCTTTTCGACGTAGTCGAGGAAGTGCTCGCCGATCATGGCGCCTGCCGCGGCATTGTCGACGCCGACCTGGGCGATCTGCGGGCCGTCCGGCAGGATGGCGTCGACGGCGACCACGGGGATGCCGGCCTCGGCGGCCTGCTCGACCGCCGGCATGATGCCGTTGACGTCGATGGCAACGACCACGAGCCCGTCCACACCTTGAGCGATATAGGTCTCGACCGCGTTGTTCTGGGCTGCCGGGTCGTTGTTGGCGTTGAAGATGACGAGCTCGACGCCGAGTTCGTCGGCCTTGGCCTGGGCCCCTTCGTTCATCTGGGTGAAGAAGAGCGCCTGCTGGTTGATCTGGACGAGGGCGATCGTCTCGGCCGAGGCGCTGGCGGCAGCGAAGGACACCGCGAAGGCGGTGCCGGCGAGGAGGGCCGTGGTCAGGACATGACGGCGCTGGGTCATCGGGTACCTCTCCTTTGTTGGCGCTGCCGGGCTGGTCCGGTGCGCGTTGGAGGAGACGGTAGGCCAGATGATTGATACGTTCAAATCAAGAATCAGGCGATCGCCTCGAGGTCTGTTCGGAGCATCGCCGCGGTGAGCCCGTGCTCCTGGGCACCGCTGACGGTGACGGCGATGCTGCCGGCCCGAACGGCGGCCTCGAGCGCCGGGCCCGGCGGGATGCGATGCAGGAATGCTGCGATCAGTGTGCCGGTGAAGGTGTCGCCGGCGCCGGTCTCGTCGACCACCTCGACCGCTGGTGCCGCCGCCCGGGCGATCACCCGGCCGCGCTCCAGCAGCACCGCTCCTTCGGCGCCGAGGGTGAGCGCCACCTTGCCGCCGCCGAAGGCAGCACCCACCCGCTCGAGCAGATCGGCCGTGCCGCCGGCAGCCCCCAGGAGCTTGCGCGCGGCATCGTGGTTGACGACGACCAGCGAGAACAAGGGCGCCAGACGCTCGAGCCATGCAGTACCGCCCGAAATGGCCTCGACATGCCCGATTTGGGTCGCCGTGAAGAGCCCGCGAAACGCCGGTCGGGCGAGGACCGTCGCCAGTTCTGCCACCTGGTCGCCCTGGACGAAGAGCGCCGGTGGCGCCTCCCGGTCGACAGCGGCGCCCCACGCCGCCAGCGTTTCGGCCGCGATTTGCAGCGGCTCGTTGACGATAGTCCGGCTGCCGTCGGGCTCGACCATGATGAAACAGCGCGACAAGCGACCGTCCGCCGCGCGCGACGCCGGCAGCAGTGTCACTCGCCGCTCGGCCAGGAGGGCCTCCGCCCAGTCGCTCTCCGGATCGACGCCGAGGACAGAGAGCAGCTCGACCGCGACCGGCCAGGGGGCGCCGAGGCCGGCAGCGGTCACCGCGACGTTGGCCGCCCGGCCGCCGAGCTTCTTCTCGATGCCGGCCGCCGTCACCCGGTCGGCGCGATGCGGCAGCACCCCCAGATGTGCCACGTGGTCGGCGCAGAGATAGCCGACACAAACGAGGCGCGGCACCTCTGGAGCATAAGCCGGAACGGCCCTGCCGCGGCGGCCGATCAAGGCCCGCGCGGCGAGGTCGGGCGTGTAGCCGAGGCTGGCGATGGCCGCCTCGATGCGCCGCCGGGTCGCCGGCTGGACCGCACGGCGGCCGGTCAGCACGTTGGAGACCGTGCCGGTCGATACGCCGGCAGCGGTTGCGACGTCGCGGATGGTCGGGCGGCTGGATGTCATGGGCCCAGATGCTTTGGGCGAAGCGCCCGAAGTTCGGCCGCGGTCGGCAGGGCTGCCGCCGTACCGGACCTGCCGACCTTCAAGGAAGCCGCCGCGATCGCCACAGCCAGCGCCTTCTCCAGCGTGTCGCCCTGGGTGAGGCAGCCGGCGAGCACGCCTGCCAGCACATCGCCGGCGCCGGTGGTGTCGACCGCGGCGACCGACGGTGCCGCGAACAGGCGGCTGCCGGCTGCCGTCGTCAGCCGGGCACCTGCGGCGCCGAGCGTGGTGACGACGATGGGCGTGGTCGTGTCGGGCAACGCTGCAGCCTCCGGCGCATTGACGATCAGGATGTCGACATGGGGCAGGGCGGCAGGCGCGCTCGGCCGTAGTGGCGAGGGGTTGAAGAGGGTCCGTATACCGCGCGCCCGGGCGGCGGCCAGGGCGTCGATGGTCGCGTCCTCGTCGAGATTGCCCTGCATCAGCAGGTGGTCACCCGATGCCAGGGTGGCGATCGCTCGCAGTGCCGTTGTCGTCGGCACGGCCTCGGCCGCCGCATGGGTGGTGACGATCAGGTTGTCGCCCGAGGGGCCGACCAGCACGATCGATTCGTCGCTCGGCCCCGCGTGCTCCAGGAGGAAGGGGCCATCCAGGCCTTCGGCGCGCAAATGCCGGCGCAGCGTGGCGCCGGCGTCGTCGCTGCCCAGCATGGCCAGTAGCGTGACCGCGGCGCCGGTGCGGGCCGCCATGACCGCCTGGTTGAGGCCCTTGCCGCCGGGCTCCACGGTGGCCGGGGCCGCCAGCACGCTCTCGCCTTCCCGGGGCAGCCGATCGACCCTGTAGCAGCGGTCGAGGGCGGCGTTGCCGATGACGATCAGCCTCACCGCAGGCTTTCGATCCCGGCCATGAACCGCCGGCAGCGTTCGGGATCGACCGGGTTCCACCAGGCCCCGTCGACCTTGAGCGAACTCGCGATGATGCAGCCATGCGCGGTCGTCAGGATGCGCTCGGCATTCGCCGGCGTGACCCCGGAGCCGACCAGGACCGGCAGCACCGTCGCGCCCTTGACCGTCTCGATCTCGCCCGCGGTGGCGGCATCACCGGTGCGCTGGCCGGTGGCGATCACGACATCGGCGCCGGACCATTCGAGGTCGCGGGTGACCTCCTCGATCGACCGGTCGGCGGTGATCGCGTGCGCCCCGTGCTTGACGTGGCTGTCGGCGAAGATCCGCACGTCCTGTGCGGTCAGGCTGCGGCGATAGCGAAGGGCGGTGGCGGCCGGGCCCTCGATGATCCCCTCGTTCGCCACATAGGCGTTACACCACTGGTTGACGCGGATGAACCCGGCACCAGCGGCCTTGGCCACGGCGAGTGCCGTGTGCGCCGCGTTGGCGAGCACATTGATGCCGACGGGCAGGTCGGTCGCCCGGCGCACCTGCTCGCTGATCACCGCCATCGCGGCTGCCGTCTCGGGGCCGATCGCCTCGGGCTTGAGGAAGGGAATGTCGCCGTGGTTCTCGACGATCAGCCCGTCGAGCCCGGCTGCGGCGTAGGCGCCGGCATCGGCGACGGCGCGCTCGACGATCGCCGCCATCGAGGCGCCGTCATAGGCCGCGGCCCCGGGCAGCGGCAGGAGATGCACGACGCCGATCACCACGCCACTCCGGCGCCCGAAAAGTGCCTCCAGCGTGTTCGCCCCGACCGGCGCCACTCCCTGCGTCTCCGTTTGCGTCATCACGGCGCCCCCAACCGATTAAAACGATTAAATCGCTAGCGTCGGCCATCGACCGGGTCAACCGTGAAGTCGGTCCGACCGCTTCCCGCGGCGTTGGCGCCACCGCCGGCCGCTGCCACCGGCACAGGGGCGTCGGGTCGGTGACACCGGGCCATGGCCGAGCGCCCGTACTTTCGGCGCAACTGAAGGGCGTGGACAAGGACGCCACAATATCATAAGCATCCAGCTCAACTGGTGGCACCCCGGCAAGAGGCTGTGCATCGACAACCGCCCGGGATGCGCCAGGCAATGTCCGGGAGGTGACAAAAATGAAACTT
>JAABSG010000065.1 GCA_011390475.1 Geminicoccaceae bacterium
ATCATCGCCTCGGGTTGGAACCTGGCATAGGCGTCGGCCGCCGAGGTCTTGAAGAGTTCGGCCGTGTCCGAGCCGAGGTCGCGGGCCTGAAAGGTCGTGTAGGTGACCGGCGGCCGCTTGTCGCGGCGCTCGATCATGGTGAAGAGGAGGTCGGCATACGTGTCGCCCTGCGGCGCGTGCAAGACGTAGTGCACACCCTCCATGGCGGTTGCGATGCGCATCGCACCGACATGCGGCGGGCCTTCGTATGTCCAGAGGGTCAGCTGCATCGGGCTACACCATCAGCCGGGCACGACGATTGAACGGGCGGGTGAAGAGCTCGGCCAGATCAGCCGCCTGCTCGAAGCCCTGGATCGGGCTGAACAGGAGCTCGATCGACCACTTGGTGGTGAGCCCTTCGGCCTCGAGCGGGTTGGCGAGGCCGAGGCCGCAGACGATCATGTCGGGCCGGGCCTCGATCGCCCGATCGAGCTGCTTTTCGACGTCCTGGCCCTCGCTCAGCGCGGTACCCGAGGGCAGCATGGCGAGTTCGTGGGCCAGATGCTGGCGGTGCATGTAGGGCGTGCCGACCTCGACCAGCTGCATGCCCATCTCGCGAGCGAGAAAGCGTGCCAGGGGGATTTCGAGCTGGGAGTCCGGGAAGAAGAAGATCCGCTTGCCGGCGAGGCCGTCGCGGTAGCGGGCGAGGGCCATTTCGGCCCGCTCCCGGGGGGCACGGGTCGCCTCGGCGAAGCGGTCGGCGGTGACGCCCCAGGCACTGGCGGCGGCCTCGAGCCAGCCCATCGTGCCTTCGACGCCCAAGGGGAAGGGGGCGGCGAGCCGCTGGCAGCCGCGATCGTCGAGCGCCTTGCCGGTATCGGCGAGGAACGGCTGGGCCAGGAGATAGCGGGTCTCGGGGCCCACGGCCGGGAGATCCCGGCTGCTGCGCGGCGGCAGAAAGTGGACGGGGCCGATGCCGAGTTGGTCGAAGATACGCCGGAACTGGTCCTCGACGATGTCGGCCAGGGCGCCCACGACCAGGAGCGAGCGCTCCTCGGTTGCTGGCAGCTCTGGCACCATGGCGGCGAGGCAGGCATCCTCGCCCTGGGTGAAAGTCGTCTCGATGCCCGAGCCCGAGTAGTTCAAGACCCGTACCCGCGGGCTGAACTCGCGGCTCAGGCGCTGAGCGGCGCGGCCCAGATCGAGCTTGATGACTTCCGACGGGCAGGAGCCGACGAGAAACAAGAGCTTGATGTCGGGGCGCCGCTCGAGCAGGCGGCCGACCACCCGATCCAGCTCGTCATTGGCGTCGGCCATGCCGGCGAGGTCGCGCTCTTCCAGGATCGCCGTCGCGAAACGCGGTTCGGCGAAGATCATCACACCGGCGGCCGACTGTATGAGGTGCGCGCAAGTGCGCGAGCCCACGACCAAAAAGAACGCATCCTGGATCTTGCGGTGTAGCCAGATGATGCCGGTCAGACCGCAGAAGACCTCACGCTGGCCGCGCTCGAAGCGAACCGGGGCGTCGGTGCAGCCGCCGATTCCAGCAGGCGGGAGATTGGTCACCGCGGTCATCGAGCCGGCTCCAGCTCGCCCGTTGCCAGATCGCCGGCAACAGGTGGTTCAGCCGTCGAGGCGAGCCGCGCCATTCTGAGTTTCCAGAGGAACTGGGCGGCATTGACGACGTAGGTGGCATAGGCGGCGAGAGCCAGGAGCATCTGCTCGACGGGGGTCAGCCAGCCGGTGAAGAGGGCGACGAGATAAGCGGTATGGAGCGCGATGACGCCCATGCTCACCACGTCTTCCCAGAAAAACGGCCGGGCGAAGAGCCAGTGGCCGAAGACCTCTTTCTCCCAGATCGACCCGGTGATCATGATGGCGTAGAGGGTGAGGGTCTTGACGACGATCGAGACCGAGGCGGCGGCGAAGCCTTCGCCGGTCCAGAGGTAGCGAACGACGAGGGCGAGGCTGACCAGGAAGACGAGGAATTGCACGGGTGCGAGGATTCCCTGGACCAGCGTCCAGGGGGACGCATCCCGCCGGCGCCGCTCTTCGGGCGTGTAGAGCGGTGGCGCGCTCTCGGCTGCCCGGCCCTCTCGGCGTTGCTCGTCGGGTCGACCACGCTGCATTGTCCGTAAGCCCTCCCTAACGGTTCATGCGATCGACCAGGAGGCTAACCGGCTTCCGCCGTGGCTGTCAACAAAACTACACGTCAACGAATCTTGACAGATTGGGGGCGGCGTCAGAACGTCACGAACATGCATCGTGTGGGGCACGCAGCGTGGGTCATGAGTGACAAATTGTCCATGCTGCGCACGGTTGGGGCTTGAGGCCGATTGGTTCCGCGGTGTAAGCGTGGGGGAGTATGGGAGGGCCGCAATGACATCGTCGGATGCATTTCAAACTGTGTTCGAGCCCGAATCCTTCGACTCAGGGACGGTCGGTTCCGCCGCCCCGGCAGGTACCCCGCGCCGATCGGTGCGCGGTAGTGATAGTCGCAGTCATCATCTCTTGCGGACCATCGAGGGCGAGATCATCCCGCGCCTCGTGCTCGCACGCCGGGCGAACGGCAACGCCCTGTCGGCCGCGGCACCGAACTCTCCGTTGGGCTTGCTTTCCCCATCCACTTCGGGTGCCCCGTCGGTTTTGGGCTGGACGCCGGACAGCGAACTGATCGCCGAGATTGCCGATCTGGTCGTTCGCGAGGATGTCGCCGCGGCCGCTACCCGGATCGAGGCGCTCCGGCAGTCGGGTCTCACCATCGAGACGCTCTATCTCGAGCTCCTGGCGCCCATCGCCCGGTATCTCGGCGAGCTCTGGGACGCTGATATTGTCGATTTCGCAACGGTGACCCTGGGTTGCAGCCGACTCCAGCAACTCCTGCACGAGCTCAGCCCCAGCTTTTTTCGCGAGGCCGAGCCGCACGAGCATCGCCGCCGGGTGCTCTTGGCCCCGGTGCCGGGCGAGCAGCACACTTTCGGTCTCTACATGGTGGCCGAGTTCTTCCGCCGCGCCGGTTGGGATGTCTGGAGCGGCTGCATGCCGAACCGCGAGTTGGCCGAACTGGTCAGCAAGGAGTCCTTTACTCTGGTCGGCTTCTCGCTGAGCGGTGATCAACGGCTCGACGCGCTGGCGTCGAGCATTCGCTCGGTGCGCCGAGCCTCCTGCAACCGCGGCATCGGCGTGCTGGTCGGTGGGCCGGTCTTCGTCGGCCATCCCGAACTGGTCAGCCTGGTCGGCGCCGACGCTACGGCGCAAGACGGCCGCCAGGCCACGCAGCAGGCGCAAAACACCCTGTCGCTGCTGAGCCGCGCCAGCTAGCGGCGCTGGTCGAGCATCCTCGCAGGCGAGACCTGTCGCGGATCGACCGCCGGCTCTTGATTGTCCGAGCTGTGCATGCCGCGGCGATCGCCGCGGCATGGGTGAGTGGCCGTGCCGATTCGCCGCCGCTCCCGCGAACTCTGCCCAAAAGTGTAAATCCAGCCTTACATAATGACATCGGTCGTTCACGCCGATGTCATTTCACACTCGACTGATGGTCGGATGTCAGCATCGATTGACAATGGTCGCCGGGAGCCTCATACCAGTTCGGTGCTGTGGGCGCTCATCCACGGGTTTGGAGGGGTCGTGTCGAGCGTGCCGAGGCTGGTGAAGACGCCTGGCAGGGGAGCTCGCCACAGGTGATGCGCTTCAGATTTCCTCGCGATTCGGTCGGTGATCTCGACGCCGAAATGGCGGCGACGCTGATCGCCGCGATGAGTGACATAGCGCTCGTCGTCGATACGGATGGCGTGATCCGCGATCTCGCCTTCGGTAGCGACGACTGGTCGGTCGAGTGGTACGGCAAGTGGCTGGGCCTGCCCTGGGTCGACACCGTCACCGGCGAAACCCGGCAGAAGATCGACGCCCTGGTCGAGGAGGCCACGACGACGGCGCCGTCGCGCTGGCGTCAGGTGAACCATCCGTCTTCATGGGGCGCCGACGTTCCCGTCATCTACTGCACCATGCGGCTCCGCCCAGAGGGGCCGATCATCGCCTGCGGCCGCGATCTCCGCTCGTCCGCCGCTCTGCAGCAGCGGTTGGTCGAGGCGCAGCAGTCGATGGAGCGGCACTATTCGCGGCTCAGGAACCTCGAGACCCGCTACCGCCTGCTCTTCCAGATGAGTGCCGAGGCGGTGCTGATCGTCGATGCGGTGAGCCGCAAGGTGATCGAGGCCAACCCGGCGGCGGGTCCGCTGTTCGGTGAAGCCGCGCGGCGGGTCGTCGGCCGGGTCTTTCCCGACGGCTTCGATGCCGACAGCACGACGGCGTTGCAATCGCTGCTGGCGAGCGTGCGCGCCACCGGCCGAGCCGAGGAGGTGCGCGCGCGGCTGGCCGATACCCGCCGCGAGTTGGTCGTCTCGGCATCGCTGTTTCGCCAGGAGAACACAGCCCTGTTCCTGGTCCGCCTAGTGCCGGGCGAAGCGTCGACGGTGGCGGGCAACGGCACCCAGAAGGGCCGAACGCGGCTGGCCGAGCTGGTCGAGGCCTCGCCCGACGCCATCGTCCTGGCCGACCCGCAAGGCCGGGTGACGAGCGCCAATCCTGCCTTTCTCGATCTGGTCCAGCTCGCCACCGACGAACAGGTCAAGGGCGAATCGCTGGAGCGCTGGCTCGGTCGGCCCGGTGTCGACTTCAACGTCTTGATGGCCAATCTTCGCCAGCACGGCTCGGTGCGGCGCTTCTCGACCCTGATGCGTGGCGAGTACGGGGCCACGGCCGATGTCGAGCTCTCCGCGACGGCCATCCTCAACGGCAAGGAGCCGGCCTTCGGCTTCACCATCCGCAATGTCGGGGACCGCACGGCGAGCGAAAGCCATGCCGGTGTGCGCGAGCTGCCTCGCTCGGTCGAGCAGTTGACCGAGCTCGTCGGTCGGGTGCCGCTGAAGGACCTGGTGCGCGAAACCACCGATGTGATCGAGCGTCTGTGCATCGAGGCCGCCCTCGAGCTCACCGGCGACAATCGCGCCTCTGCAGCCGAACTCCTGGGCCTTTCCCGACAAAGCCTCTACGTCAAGCTCCGCCGCTATGGCCTAGGCGATCTCGGCGGCGAAGGCGCCGAAGCCTGAGCCCCCGGTTCAGCCTGCCAGAAACCCGCGCAACGCATCGTTGAATACGTCCGGCATCTCGAAATGGGGCAGGGCACCGGTCGGGAACGCCTCGAACCGCCAGTTGGCCCGATCCCGGGTCCAGTCGGCGCCCGAGAAATCCTTGAAATCGCCGCGTGTGCCGTGCGGCACCCAGATCGGCATCGTCAGCTTTTCGTAGACGTCGCGCATGTCGGTGCTGAAGAGGGCGCCGGAGACGAAGGCGTAGGGCGCGTGCCGGGCGCCGGGCTGGTGCGCCGACTTATAGGCATAGTCGATCAGCGCCTGGTCGACATTGTCGCTGCCGAAGGTGCGCTCGAGGAAATAGCGGATGCTGCGTCGGCTCACGAGGAGATCGAAGAGCCCCTGACGCCAGGGTGGGCGCTCGAAGAAATTGTAGAGCCAGCTCATCTCGCGGGTTTCGCCGGGCGCCCCTCGTCGGTTGGACGAGCGCTTGTCGAAGCCCGTCGGCGTCACCAGGACGAGGCGGCGAAAGCGTGTCGGCTCGGCGCTCGCGGCGCGGGCCAGGAACTCGCTCGAGAGCGAGATCGCCAAGCTGTCGATCGGGGCATCGATCGGCCCGTCCGTTCCGCGGTCGGCCGCGATCGCGTCGAGCATGTCGAAAACGGCGGCAGTGAAGAGGGCAGGATCGTAGCGCCGATCCGAGCGGTCGGAAAAGCCGAAGCCCGGCAGATCGGGAGCGAACACCCGGTGATCGCGCACCAGGTCACGATAGATGGGCTGAACCTCGAAGGCCGACGCGGTGGCGTTGATGCTGTGGATCAAGAGCAGCGGTGGTCCCTCGCCGTCGACGTAGTAGCTGAGCCGGCCGGCGCGTCCATTGATCTGGCGTCGCTCGCCGCTGAGCGCATGTGGTAGGGTCGGAGCAGTGTCGATCGGCCGGGTGGCACAGGCGGCAAGGCCGAGCCCGCCACTCGCCATGGCCAGCGAGACGCCGGCCACCTGGCGCAACAATCCCCGCCGGCCGCTCTGGGCACCGTGCATCATCGGGCCTTTCCGTGCTAGACGCCGTGGAGCGGGCGCCAAATGACACTGTAAACTTGGATTGACACACCCATCGCCGGGGCATAAGCCCGGGCCATGGCCACGATAATTGCACGCCCGAGCCTGCCAGCCTTTCTCGAACTGCTCAAGCCGATCACCTGGTTTGCGCCGATGTGGGCGTTCGGCTGCGGGGTCGTCTCCGCCGGCGTGCCGCTCGCCGATCGCTGGCTCGTCATCATCGCCGGCATCATTCTCGCTGGACCTCTACTTTGTGCGATGAGCCAGGCGGTCAATGATTGGTACGATCGCCACGTCGATGCGATCAACGAGCCGAACCGGCCGATCCCCTCCGGCCGTGTCCCGGGGCAATGGGGTCTTTATATCGCCGTCGGCTGGACCGTGCTCTCGCTCGCGGTCGCAGCCCTGCTCGGCCCCTGGGTCTTCGGGGCTGCGGCCATCGGCACGGTCCTGGCCTGGCTCTACTCGGCGCCGCCGTTTCGCCTGAAGCAGAACGGCTGGCTCGGCAACAGTGCCGTCGCCGTCTCCTACGAGGGCCTGCCATGGTTCACCGGGGCCGCGGTGATGGCCGCCGCCTTCCCCGACTGGCGCATCGTCACCCTCGCACTGCTCTACAGCATCGGTGCGCACGGCATCATGACGCTCAACGACTTCAAGTCGGTCGATGGCGACCGCGAGATGGGCCTCGACTCGCTGCCCGCGGTCCTCGGCACCGACGCCGCGGCCCGACTCGCCTGCTGGGTGATGGCTGTTCCGCAAGTGGTCGTGATCATGTTCCTGCTGCTCTGGGGCCGACCGATCCACGCCGGCATCGTCCTTCTCCTGCTGCTGGCCCAGTTTCTCTTGATGATCCGCCTGCTCGAGCAGCCCCGCGAGAAGGCGCCCTGGTACAATGCCACGGGCACCACGCTCTACGTCCTCGGCATGCTGGTCAGCGCCTTTGCGGTTCGGGCGATCGTCGGCGGGGTGCCATGATAGTCGGCCCACCATGAACGGGCCGCCGCTCGGCTGGCTCGACATCTTCCGCCTGGGCCTGGTCCAGACGGCCTTGGGCTCGATCGTGGTGCTCACCACCTCCATGCTCAACCGCGTCATGGTGGTGGAATTGATGCTGCCGGCGCTGCTGCCGGGGGCACTGGTCGCCCTCTACTACACCATCCAGCTGCTCCGCCCGCGGCTCGGCTACGGCTCAGACGTCAGCGGCCGGCGAACCCCTTGGATCGTGGGTGGCATGGCGGTCCTGGCCACCGGCGGGCTGCTCGCCGCCGTCGCCACCGCCTTGATGGACGCGGCCTTTGCGCCGGGCCTGGCGTTGGCGATCCTGGGGTTTGTCCTGATCGGCCTCGGCGTCGGTGCCGCTGGCACCTCGCTCCTCGTCCTGCTCGCCAAGCGGGTCGAGCCGCACCGCCGGCCGACGGCCGCCACCATCGTCTGGCTGATGATGATCGCGGGCTTCATCGTGACGACGGCGAGCGCTGGCCAGTTGCTCGATCCGTTCTCGCCCGCCCGCCTCGTCGCCGTCAGCGGCGGCGTGTCCCTCGCGGCCTTTGGCGTCACCGTGATCGCGGTCTGGGGCGTCGAAGGGCACCACGAGGACTGGCAGGCGACTCCGGCGGACGCCGACAACGTGCCGAGCGTGGACGAGGTCGCGGCGGCCGCGATGCCGCCCAAGTCCGGCGCCACAGCCCCCTTCCGCCAAGCCATTCGCGAGGTCTGGGCAGAGCCGATCGCCCGGCAGTTCACACTCTTCGTGTTTATCTCGATGCTCGCCTATGGCGCCCAGGATCTGATCCTCGAGCCCTTCGCGGGTGCGGTCTTCGCACTGACGCCGGGCCAGAGCACTCAGCTCTCGAGCTTCCAATACCAGGGTGTGCTGCTCGGCATGCTGTTGGTCGGCGGCCTCGGGCCGCGGCTCGGCAATCTGCGCACCTGGATGATGGGCGGCTGTCTCGGCTCGGCCGTGGCGCTCCTGGCGCTGGCGACTGCCGGCTTCATCGGCCCCGTCTTCCCGCTCCGTCTCGTCGTCTTCCTGCTCGGCACCGGGCTCGGCATCTTCGCGGTTGCCGCCATCGGCTCGATGATGAGCCTGGTCGATGCCGGCGTCGAGCGCCGCGAAGGCATTCGTATGGGGCTCTTCGGTGCGGCGCAAGCGATCGCCGTCGGCCTCGGCGGCCTGGTTGCCACGGCCGGTGTCGATCTGGTGCGTTGGCTTACCGCCTCGCCGCGCTGGGCCTATTCCCTGGTCTTTCTGGCCGAGGCCCTGACCTTCGTCGTCGCCGCTGTCCTCGCCGCCCGGGTCGGGCGGATCGCCGAGGCGCAGCGCCGGCTCAACATCAAAAATGCCGGCGGGGGCTATGCCGCCGGGCTCGGAGGAAACTGAGATGACAGCGACCCCGGAGACCTTCGATTGTGTGGTGGTCGGCGGTGGCCCAGCCGGGGCCACGGCCGCAGCCGACCTCGCGCGAAAGAAGCGCGACGTGCTGCTGCTCGAGCGTGGTGGCCGGATCAAGCCCTGCGGCGGCGCCATCCCACCGCGGCTGATCGACGAGTTCGCCATCCCGCCACAGCTACTGGTGGCACGGGTGACGCAAGCCCGAATGGTCTCGCCGACCTACCGCCATGTCGACATCCCGATCGACGGCGGCTTCGTCGGCATGGTCGACCGCGAGGTGTTCGACGAATGGCTGCGCAGCCGCGCCGTCTCGGCCGGGGCCACGCGACGGACCGGCACCTTCACCCGGATCGAGCGGGACGCGGACGGCACCGCCGTCGTCCACTACGATGTCCGCCACGAGGACGGCCAGACCGAACGTAGTGCGGTGCGCGCCCGCACGGTGATCGGCGCCGACGGGGCCAATTCGCAAGTGGCCAAGCACGGCAACGTGCCCGGCGCCGAGACCATGCGCAAGGTCTTCGCCTATCACGAGATCGTCCGCTCGCCCGAAGAGAAGACCGAAGTCTTCGACCCCACCCGCTGCGACGTCATCTATGATGGCAAGTACTCGCCGGACTTCTACAGCTGGGTCTTTCCGCACGGCAAGACCACGAGCATCGGCATGGGCACCGCGGTCAAGGGCTTTTCGCTGCGCAAGTCGACGAGCGAGCTCCGGGAGAAGCTGGGCCTCGAGAATGCCGAAACCATCCGCACCGAAGGCGCCCCCTTGCCGTTGCAGCCGCACAAGCGCTGGGACAACGGCAAGGACGTGCTTCTGGCCGGTGATGCCGCGGGCTGCGTTGCGCCATCGTCGGGCGAGGGCATCTTCTATGCCATGACCGGCGGCCGGCTGGCGGCCGACGCCGTCGACGAGCTCTGCCGGACGGGCAACGCCAAGGCGCTCAAATCGGCCCGCCGCCGCTTCATGCGAACGCACGGCCCGGTCTTCTGGATCCTCGGCGTCATGCAGGACTACTGGTACATCAACGACAATCGGCGCGAACGGTTCGTTACCATCTGCCGTGACAAGGACGTCCAGGAGTTGACCTTCGACGCCTACATGGACAAGGAACTGGTCAAGGCGAAGCCGTTGGCCCACGCTCGGATATTCTTCAAGAACCTCGCGCACCTTTCGGGATTAGCCAAAGCTTGACCGAGCAACGCAGCCGCCGCTGGAAACCGATCCTCATCGCCTTCGGCGCGGCCCTCGTGGTGGCCGCCCTCGGCGGGGCTGCGACCGATATCGGGCCCTGGTACCAGGCGCTCGAAAAACCGTCGTGGCAGCCGCCGGACTGGCTGTTCGGCCCGGCTTGGACGCTCATCTATGCGCTCACGGCCCTGGCCGCCCTCGAGGCCTGGATCAGGGCACCGCGGGGTTGGCCGCGGACCAGAATCATCGGTTTTTTCGCGTTCAATGCGTGCTTGAACCTGCTCTGGAGCCAATTGTTCTTCCGTTTGCAGCGGCCCGATTGGGCGCTGTTCGAGGTAGGCTTGCTCTGGGCCTCGATCGTCCTCCTGATGCTGGTCGTCCGCCCCTATTCGACCCGGGCCGTCTGGCTGTTGGTCCCCTATCTCGCCTGGGTCAGCTTTGCAGCCTTCCTCAATTACACCGTCGTCCGCCTGAACGCGCCCTTCGGCGGTTGATGCCGGTCACCCCGGGATTCGCGTCACACGCGGATGTGAGAGCGACTAGAAGATATTCCCGGTTCCATCGCCAGCCTGCCTCAACGTATCCTCCCTGACGAGTCGCGCCACCCGGCTCGGCTCGAACAGATGTACGGAGGGGGAACTGATGAGCACCACCAAGCGTGCCACGGGCGCTGCTAGAACCGGCGACGGGGCGGTATTTCCGACCATGGATCCGAACCTGCTCGGCGCGGCTTATGGGCAGACCATGTTGGAGATGCAGCGCGAATGGCTGGCCGGCATGGGGCAGATCCAGCGTGACTATCTCACGTTCGTCGGCGAGCGGATGCGCAAGGATATCGACATCGCCAAGCGCATGGCCGAGTGCCGCGACATGCAGGCGGCGATGGAGCTGCAGAGCGCCTTCGTCGAGACCGCCCGCGACGACTACATGGACGAGGCGCAAAAGCTGCTCGCCATGAGCCGTGAACTCACCGAGAGCTGTGTCGAGCGGCTGGCCGAAGCCTCCGCCAAGACCAACGGCAACAACGAGCCAACCAGCAACTGACCCATCCGGAGGCTGCCGCCGGGCGGTCGGCAGCCGTTGCTCGGCTGGAGCACAACCATCCTCGCGACAACGATCGAGACGGCGTCGATGGCTCAGGCTACGGCCTCGCGCGCGTCGACCTTGCCTGGGGGATAGAGCAGAAAGAGCCTCTCCTCGGGGCCGCTGCGATTGGCGAGGTTGACCCGGGTGCCGGGCATGGTCTCCCCGATGGCGGCGGCGAAGTCGACGGCCTGCGGGGCCGCGTCGACAGGGAAGCGGACAGCGATCACCGGGCGATCGCTGCCGTAGCAGCCGAAATCGATCTGTTCGGGTAGCTGGCCCTGCGCACCGCAGGCCCGAGCGATGCGCGCGATACAGTCGGCGAGGCTGAGGCCCTCGGTGTAGCCGGCGAGGCGGTCGCGCTCGTTCACAGGCAGCATTCGCCGCTGCCTGCCGATCCGTGTCGAACGGGTGATACGGGTGGCCACGCTGCTCGGTCCGTCATAGCCGCGTACCAACCGCTCCAGACGGTCGAGCGCCGCCCTGCGCTCGTTGGCCGGTGTGCTGTCGTGCGCGATCAGCGCCCGCAGCTTGTCCAGAATGGCGATACCAGGCGGCATGAAGCTCTCGCAGCCGGTGCCGCCCCCCTGGCGGCCACGACGCCGACTATGCCAGCCAATCCTTGCTAGAGTCTTAACGCCCGGTCGGAAAAAAACCATTTCCACCTCGCCTGAAGGCACGGTGGAAATGGCATCTGGAGCGCCGCCGGCTAGTGGATGTCCTCGGCGGCGGCGAAGGCTGCCTTGAGCTGGTCGATGTCGAAATGACCACTGCGCGCCGCATCCAGCACCGGCTTTTCCTTGCGGACGCAGAGATCGATCGCCTCTGGCAGCTGCAAGGCGTCGGCGTGCGGAATGACGACCGCGCCGTGTCGGTCGGCGTGGATCAAATCCAAAGGCTTGACCCGCATGCCGAAGATCTCGACCGGGACGTCGATCGCCTCGACATGGACATGCGCGTGGCTCGGGCCGATCTTGCCGGCGAGCAACTGAAAGCGCGGGTCGATCGCGTCGAGATCGCGGAACGAGCCGTTGGTGATGCAGCCCAAAACGCCGAGCCCGCGATGCACGGCGGTGTTCACCTCGCCCCAGAAGGCGCCGAAGCCGGGCTCCGGATCGAGGTCCTGGATCACCGTGATGACCGGTCCCGGATGGCTCACCAACTGCTCGTAGTAGCTGATGCGCAAGGCCTTGGCCTCGGCCGGCGGCAAGGGCGAGGGGGTAGCGGCCTTGATGGTCGCTGTCCGCGCGAAGCCGACCATGGGCTCGAGGTCGGGAAAGGCGCAGACCATGTGTGCCGTCGTGAAGCCGGTGGTCAGCCGCGCCCCCTGGATCACCTCGAGCGCGTTGCAGATGGTCGGCGTATCGAACGCCTTGAGATGATCGAGCAGTTCCTGGCCCAGCGACACGAGCGATATCCTCCCCGGATTTGGTGATGTCGATCTGGGGCAAATAGCACGGGGGAACGGCTATTGCACCCGTTTCACAGGGCCTTTTCGTCTGGTCATTTTACCGTCTGGACCACCTCGAAGCCCTCGAAGCGCGGTGCCTCCAGGTAGAGGTCGCTGTGGCCACCGGCATTCTTGTGTGCGTCGCGAAAGGCCTGGCTCTTCGTCCAGTTGCGGAAGGCCTCGTGGCTCGCCCAGATGGTGTGCGAGGCAAAAAGCGTGTGATCGTCCTCGGCCGGCCCCCGCAAGAGGTGGAACTCGACAAAGCCCGGGACCTCGTTCAAGTGCGAGTCGCGATTTTGCCAGACGGCGGCAAAGGCGTCTTCCCTGCCCTTGGCGACGCGAAAGCGATTCATGGCGATGAACATGGCGGGTCTCCCTCGCTGCTGGCCGGTGCGGCGTGCGTTATGGGCCACAACAGACGAGCTTGATCAACACCCGATCGAACGCTGCTTCGACGCTGCCATCCGCCGCCTGCGGCAAGGCGGCAAAGCCGGCATTGAAGCGGACGGCGATGCGCTCGCCCGGCAGGCCGTGCGCCAAAATCTCGCCGAGTACCGTCGCCAGGCGCACGAGCGCCGGCTCCCAGGCCTCCAAGACGACCTGCTCGCCCCATGCCGCCCGCGCCGCCTGGGCCTCGAGGACGATCAACCAGTCGGCATGCGGCGGCAGCCGGTCGATCAGCCCGGCGATGTCGACCAGTGCCCGCGCGAGCGCCTGTTCCTGGTCCTGGCCGAGATCGTAGCGGCCCCCGGCAAAGGCGATCTCGTGCAGCGCGGCCGCCCGGCCCGTATCGGCCTCGACGGCGCCGGCGACCGGATCGGACGGTGGCGTGCCGTAGGTCAGCCAATCGCCGCGCTGCAATGCACGTTCCAGGTCGAGAAAGGCGAGGCTGCGATAGCGCGTGCCGAGATCGGCCTGCGCCTCGCCCAGCCAAGCGAGGCGCTCGTAGGCATCGGCCAGCACCGCTTCGCGATCGGCCAATTGGCGATTGGCCGACCAGAGCGAGCCGAGCGCCAGCAGCAGGGCCAAGGCGAGGCCAGCCGTGGCGATCATCCACCACGGGCTGGAGCCGCCGGCGCGGCTGCGCGGCCTCGACTTGCGCCGCACCCCGAAGCCGGTCGCCCATGCAGCCCCGGCAGCCGCATCCTTCGCCCAGTTTCTCCCCGCGTTTTCGGCCGGATCGCCGCCAGTGGCGGCAGCGTCCCCCCAGGCCTCGCCCCTCGGCTCGGCGCCTCGGCCACCGGGATGGCCACCGGCTTGCCAAGTCCCTGGCCCCGCCGCCGCGTCGGCAGCCGTTTCGAAGCCGGCTTGTGCCCGGCCAGACCGTGCGCCAGACTCGAAACCGGCGAGGCCCGAGGCGTCATAGGCCATCCGCCGCAACGGATCGCGCAGCACCTCGTAGGCTTCGCGGACCAGCCGAAAGGTCTCGCCGTCCGCCGTCTCGCCGGCCCGGTCGGGATGCGACGCCATCGCGCGCGCGCGAAAGGCATGGCGAATCTCGTCCGCGCTCGCTGTCCGCGGCACGCCGAGCGCCCGGTAGTAGCCCTCGGGGTCACCGCGAGTGGCCACGCCGTTTACCTGGTCTGGATCGAGGATGCACGGGCAAGCGATTCCGCAAACTGACGAGCTTTCTCTGGCGCAATCGCCAAAAACCAAAGAAAAGGCAAGCGATGTCAACCGATGATGGTGGGCAAACGTGCTCCATCGCCTTTTCGTCCTGCTCGGCGGCGCCCCCGCCGAGAAATCCAAGGTGCGAATCGTCGAGGCCGCTGCCAAGCCTCGGCGACCGAAACGCGGTCGCGACTTCCAACGGCAGCGAGTCTATGACTGGGAAGCGGCCGTGCTTTCGCCTACCCGGGGTGGCAAGCTCTCGCTCGGCGCCTGCGAGCGGCTGATCGAGGAGGTGTTTCGCTGGCACGAACAGCCGAGTCCGCTCGATCGTTCGTGGCGCCCGCCGGCGCTGGGCGATGGGCGCGGCCGCCGCCACGCCTGCGGCTCGCGCGAGGTGATCAAGCTGCCGCGCTGGGCGCGCACCCGCGTCATCGTGCTGCACGAATGCGCCCACGGTATGAGCGGCGACGGCCACGGGCCCGGCTTCGTGCGCGCCTACGTCACCCTCCTCTGCCGCTTCCTCGACCACGACCGGGCCACCCTCGAAGCCTCGCTGCGCAGCCACAAGGTGGCGATCGCGCCGTTCGTCGGGCCGGGCCCGTAGCCACGCGAATTTGCGGTTGCGCGAGGTCATCCTCTCGAGCGACAGTTCCGGTGGGTACAGCCCGGGAGGACACGATGCCGACGACGCTTCAGGACATGGTGGCGGCTGCCAACGCCGTGGTGCCGGCAATCACGTTCGAGGACGCCAAAAAACTGGTCGAAGCGGGTACCGCGCTCGTCATCGACGTCCGCGACGCGCCCGAGGTCGAGGCCAGCGGCAAGGTCGAGGGAGCCCTGCACATCTCCCGCGGCATGCTGGAATTTCGCGCCGACCCGGCCTCGCCCTTCCACGACGACCGCCTGAAGCCCGAGCAGACGGTCATCGTCTACTGCGCCTCCGGCGGCCGCTCGGCGCTCGCCGGCAAGGCCTTGAAGGAACTCGGCTACCAGGACGTCCGCAATCTCGGCGGCTTCAAGACCTGGGCCGAGGCCGGTGGTCCGGTGGAGCATCCGATCGACCCGGGAATGTAGGGGGTCGAGCGTCGCCAGCCGCCCGCAAGCGCGGTGCTGTCGGATCGACCTCGAGGCCGCGCAGCGCCTCGATCCAGGAGCGGGTCAGGCCGACCGTGTCGATCGTCCGGTCGGCGGCTTCCTGGCTCAATGCGTAGTCGCCGATGTGGGCCACGGCGTCGCGCAGCGCCTCGATCGCCTCGAAGTCTGCTTGGGCCCGCTTGCGGCTCTTCGGCAGGGCGGCGGTGCGCAGGATCACGGCCCGCTTGTCGGCGAACATCGTGGCGGTCAGAAGGTCGACCGCGAGCCTGGCCTCGGCGAGACCCAGATAGCGCGCCTCCACCGCCTGCCGGCGGCTTTTGGTCAAGACCCCGAGCCAGACCGCGTCGTTGGGGAAGTGGCGGCGAATCCAGGCGGCCATCGCGAGCTCCAGATGCGTCACGATGTGAAAGAGCAGCGAGCGCACCGGCAGCTTTTGCAGGTCCGATTTGCTGACCAGCCCGGTGATTCGCTCGCCGTCGAGGATCAGCCGACACGGGTGCTGCTTGGCCCCCAGGAGAAAACCCAGAATGCCGGCGTCGGCGGCGATCAGCATGGTCTCGTCGAGCCGCTCGTAGGCGTCGCGAACGCAGCCTTTCGCCGTCGGGCTCTGGTCCAGAGCCCGACGGCGAAAGAGGCCCACGATTCGTTCGCCATCGATCACCGGCAACTGATCGAAAGGCTGGGCATCGGGGCGCTTCATGACGGCATCGAGCGGCTCGTCGATGGCGCAGGTGACGAGCCCTTGAAAGGTGCCGATCAACCGCACCGGAAAACCCTCGGCCATCGCCTCGGCGAGCGCCGCCTCGCCGGCATCGAGGCCGGCATCGTGCAGCACCTTGACGAACGCCGCCCGGTCGGCCGTCGATGATTGTTCTGTCGATGAGCTCAGCGCCGACTCTCCCTGGGATGCGGCTGTCGCGCACGCAGGATGGTTGCACGCGCCGCCGCTGGCCGGCAATGGCCTTCGGCCGGCCTGCGAAAAGCCCTGACAGCCGGCGGGCGAGCAGGCATTCTCGGGACATCGAACAGCCGAAGGAGCGAGACCCCATGCGCCCAGCCTTCGAGGAACTCGACTACCGGCCGACGCCGCTCGGGGCCTTGAGCCTGCGCCGCAGGCTGGATCCGGTGAGCGGCGACGACGTCTTCGAGGTCAAGCTCGGCGAGGCGTTCTTGATGTCGAGCCGCTTTACGACCTCCGAGGTCGCGCTCGCCCGGCTCGGCCTCGCCGCCACCGCGGGCCAGGATCTCGCCGTCGTCGTCGGCGGGCTCGGTCTCGGCTACACGGCAGCGGCGGTCCTCGAGGAGGCGAGGGTGGCCGAATTGGTCGTGGTCGAGCTCTTCGTGCCGGTGATCGATTGGCACGAGCGCCACCTCGTGCCGGTGGGTGAAACGCTGACCCGCGACCCGCGCTGCCGGTTCGTCCAGGGCGATTTTTTCAGGCTTGCGGCGAGCCCAGAGGGCTTCGATCCCGAGCAATCCGGCCGCCGCTTCGCTGCCATCCTGCTCGACATCGACCACAGCCCCGACTTCCTGCTCGATCCCACCAACGCCGCCTTCTATACGAACGAGGGGCTGACCCCGCTCCTGGCCCATCTCGAGCCCGGCGGCATCTTCGCGCTCTGGTCGAACGATCCGCCGGACGAGCGCTTCACCGCGCGGCTGGCCGCGGTTTTCGCCCATGCCCGGGCCGAGCCCGTCATCTTCGACAACCCGCTACAGGGCCGCCCCGTCACGCAGACCGTTTACGTCGCCGAGGCCCCTTGATCGCCTGTCCGGTCTGTCGGGCGGCGGCACTTCGCCCCTTCCTCGTCGTCGAGGCCAAGGCCTATCACCGTTGCGCTTCTTGTTCTGCAACAGTCCTCGACCCGGCGCATCGCCTCGATCATGCCGCCGAACGCGCCCACTACCGCCACCACGAGAACGATGCGGGCGACCCGCGCTACCGGCGCTTTCTGGCCAGGCTCGCGGACCCGCTCCAGGCCCGCCTGGCGCCGGCCTCGACCATCCTCGACTATGGCTGCGGCCCGGGCCCGGCCTTGGCCGCGATGCTGGCCGAGGCCGGGCACACACTCAGTCTCTACGATCCGTTCTTCGCCCCCGACCCGGCACCGCTCACGCAGCGCTACGACGCCGTCACCTGCACGGAGGTCGCCGAGCATTTCCACGATCCGGCCGGCGAATTCGACCGGCTCGACCGGCTCCTCGAACCGGGCGGTCTTTTGGCGCTGATGACCTGTTTTCAGACCGACGACGCCCGTTTCGCCGATTGGCACTACCGCCGCGATCCGACCCACGTCGTCTTCTACAGGGAAGCCACGCTCCGCCACCTCGCGGCCTTGCGCGGCTGGGCGATCGAGGTGCCGGCCAAGGACGTGGCCATCCTGCAAAAGCGCCCATGACCACGGACCTCCACCGCCAGCGCTTCGCCGCCGTGCTCGAGGTGGTCCGCGCCGGTGGGGCCCGCTCGGTCCTCGATCTCGGCTGCGGCGATGGTGAGCTGACGCTGGACCTGGCCCATGAGCCCGGCATCGAGCGGCTTTTGGGCATCGATCTCGATGCCCTGGCCCTGGAGAAGCTCAGGGATAGGCTGGACGAGGAGCCC
>JAABSG010000066.1 GCA_011390475.1 Geminicoccaceae bacterium
GCTGGACAATGCTGTAGGTCGGATTGGCGAAGCCGCCCGAAGCGAAGACGCTGCTGCCGCCGATATAGAGATTGTCCATGCCGTGCACCCTGCAGTTCTTGTCGACAACACCCTCGCGCGGGTTGTCGCTCATCCGGGTGGTGCACATGTGATGCGGGCCGCCGACCCGGGCCTGGTCGGGGCCGGGGAAGATCTGGCTGCCGTCGAGCAACCAATCGGCGAGCTTGAGCCTGCCGACATTCTGCTCGGCCAGGAGTTCGGCGAAGGCCATGGTGGCGGTCCAGACGGTGTGAAAGTCGAGGTCGCTGAACCGCCAGTCCAACGCGATCCGTCGGAGCCCGAAGCGATCGGTCTCATGGCTCAGGCGGACCCGGCTCTCGGGATTGAGCGCCTGCTCCGACATGATGTCGAGGCTCGCCGTGAGCATGCTCGCCGGGTCCTGCCATTGCTCGTAATAAGCCGCGAGCCCGCCCTCGCCGCAATAGACCGGCCTGCCGCTCAAGGCCTCGGTCAGCCGGCGGAGGAAGTCGGCCTGACAAGCGGTGGTTCGCACGATCTCGTTGGGCAACGCCAGCTGGCGGACGTCGGGCGTGCAGAGGAGCGCTATATTGAGGATGCCGGCTTCGGCCATGAAGCTGGGCTCGGGTGCATAGATCTCGCGATTGCGCATCGGCGCGGCCAGGATGATGTGGCCGACGTTCTGGTGGGGGTGCTCGTTGAAGAAGCGGCCGACGAGATCGTGCTGGTTGCCGATTCCGAAGGTGATCTGCCGGGTGGCGTTGAGCAAAAAGCGCGCGTTCTCGAGCCCGCCGAGGCAGAGCGCGAAGGTCTTGGCCTTGACGCGAAACGCCTCCGGCCGGTCGTAGCCATTGAAGACGGCCTCGGTCACCAGCTGCAACCGATCGTCGAGCTCGAGATCGACGAGGTTGGCGTGGAGATAGAGTTCGAGCCGCGGGGTGGCCCGCACCTCGTCGGCGTAGCGTTCGCCCAGGAACCTGCCTTCGCTCTGGCGCAGCTCCAGCTGGCGGAAGCCCCGGGCGCCTGCGGGGAACATGGTTCGCGGCGGCACCCGGTCCGGCGTCAGGTCGAGGATTTCTTCGGTCGTCGCGCGGTAAGGGTCGAGATCGGCCTTGCCGATCGGCCAGCCGCTCGACCGGTGATGCGCCAGGGGCTCGAAATCATGCGCGTCGAGTTCGCGGCAGACACCCGACCAGCAGTTCGACGAGCCGCCGAAGAAGCGCTTGCGGCAAGCGGTCAGCGGCCAGTAGGGCGAGCCGACGCTGTCGCCTTCGTAGAGTTCCTCGGAGTCCCAGCTGATGTCGGTGCCGCCGCCTTCCATCAGGGCGACATGGCGGCCCTGCCGGGCGAGCGATCGCGCCAAGTTCAGGCCGGCGGGACCGCTGCCGATGACGCAGACATCGAACACCCGTTCCTGGAACCAGGACGCGGGCAAGGTCTCGGCATCGAAAATCACCGGAAGTGCTCCAGGTCACTGCGCCTCAGCACCCAGCCATCGCGGGTGACGACGAACTCGGGGATTGGTGCCGATCGATCGTCGACCCTGATGCCGAGCATCGAGAAACCGAAGACGCCGAACGAGGCCGTCAACAAGGAGCGTCGGGAAACCGCCATCCGAACTCGTCCACGCTTGCCGATTGTCTCTCACCCTAAAGTGAGTAACGTCAGCGTTAAATGGATATTTTCTTAAGCGACCGGCGAATATTGCGCAAGCGCCGGCTTGCCCTGCTGACGATCACCCAGTCGAGACGACGAAACGGCCCAAGCGGGGGACGCTGGAATCGTGATCGACCGATCCGTCAAAGGCGAACATCCGGCAGCCGGAGAGGATCGGGCAGCATCTCGCAGTATCGAGAGCCCGTGCGAACCAAGTCGACCCCTACCGCCAGGACTAACCCTGCGCTCTCGCCGAGGCTCGCTACCGTCGATCCATTGCCGGAACTCGCGCAATGAAGTCGCTCCGCAAGTAGATGAACGCCAAAGCAGTGTTCTCTTTATACGCGAAAACCGGCCGAGTTTTCAAGCTCGCCAAGCATACTGGGATATACAAACAGGCGAACAATCCGCAGCAATCGCTCGTTTGGCGACCAATGGCCGGTGGATCAGACCGATACGGCGAGGTGGTCGGCGAGGCGCAGAGCCAGTTGGACGATCGTATAGGTCGGATTGGAGTAGCCACCCGTGGCGAAGACACTGCTGCCGCCGATGAAGAGGTTGTCCATGCCATGCACCCGACAATCCCGATCGACGACGCCTTGGCGCGGGCTGTCGCTCATGCGGGTGGTGCACATGTGATGCGGCCCACCGACCTGAGCCGTGTCGGTGCCGGGGAAGACAGCAGTGTCGTCGAGCAGCCAATCGGCAATCTTCAGCCGACCGACATTGCTTTCGGCGAGCAGTTCGCCGAATGCGGTCGCGGCGGTCCTGATGGTGCGAAAATCCAGCTCGCCATAGCGCCAATCGAGCTCGATTCGCCGCATCCCGAACCGGTCGGTGTCGTCGCCGAGGCGCACCCGGCTCTCGCGATCGAGCGCTTGCTCGGAGGCGATCGACAGGGTGCCCGTGAGCATGATGTCCGGGTTGCGCCACTGCTTGAGGAAGTCGTCGAGCCCGCCGACGTAACAGCGAGTGTCGGTGCCGCGCACGACTTCCGCGAGCCGCTCGATGAACGCGACGTTGCAGGCGGCGCTGCGGATCAACTCGTGCGTGAAGGAGAGTTGGCGCACCGGAGAGAAGTAGAGGGCGAAGCTCAAGATCTCCTGTTGCTCGATCAAGTGTCGCTGTGGTGCATAGAACTCGCGGTTCAGCATCGGCTCGCGCAGCAGCACGTGGCCGACGTTCTGGTGCGGGTGCTCGTTGAAAAAGCGGCCGACGAGATCGTGCTGATTGCCGATGCCGGCGGCGATCTGCCGGTTGGCATTCAAGAGAAAGCGCGGGTTCTCGAGCCCGCCGAGGCAGAGGACGAAGGCCTTGGCCTGGATCTCGAACTTTTCCGGGCGCATGAAGCTGCGAAAAATCGCGTGCCGGACAGTCCGGCGACGGTCGTCGAGCTCCAGATCGACCAGGTTGGCCTCGAGGAAGAGCTGGATCTTCTGCGACGCCCGGAGTTCGGCCATGAAGCGCGGCGCCAACAAGCGCTCCTGGCTGAAGCGGAAGTCGATCTGCCGGAAATCGCCGGTGTCCTTGCCGAACGAGGAGGCCGGCATGTCTTCAGCGGCGCCGACGTCGAGCACCTCGTCGGTCTCGGCGGCATAAGGATCCAGATCGGCTTTGCCGATCGGCCAGCCGCTCAACGGATGGTGTTTGACAGGGTCGAAGTCAGCCGCGTCGAAGGCGCGGCACCAGCCGCCCCAGCAGTTCGACGAGCCACCGAGAAAGCGCCGGCGGCTGGCACTCAACGGCCAATAATCGGCGCCCACATTCTCACCGTCGTAGATTTCCTGCGACTCGAAGGAGAGCTCGGTGCCGCCACCCTCCATCAGCGCCACGGTCAAACCGTGGCGCGCCAATCGCCTGGCCAAGCTCAGCCCGGCGGGGCCGGTACCGATGACGCACACGTCGAACGCCCGGTCGGCGAACCACTCCGGTCCGAAGGCGCCCGCATGGAAAATCACCGCATCAGGTCCAGGTCACTTCGCTTCAGCACCCAGCCATTGACGATGACGAAACCGTCTCGCGCCGCAGCTACGGACTTCGGCGCGAACAACGATGAAAAACCCAACGACAAAAGCAGGCCACCGAGAATGCGCCGGCGCGATAGAGCAAACACGACAAACCCCTTTTGGTACGCGATCAGGATCGCTGGTAGCGTCGACCCCCGGTCGACTGGGACGAGGCAAATAGGCAGCGTGGCACGAATGTACTCTTCTGGCCGCAAGCGATCAAGGCTCCCACTAAGCTTCACCAAAGCGCTCAATGGTTGAAATCAAATTTACTATTTTCGCTTCGTCTACAGAAATGCACACTTCAGTGCACAGCAAAGCGCCACTTCGATTGCCGAAGGTCAAGCATTGATCGCGTCGGTTGCAGACATGCCGCTTTCAAATCGCATAAACCCGCTTCCGGCGAAGCATCACCGAGGGCTCGAAAGTTGCGCGGTGGCGCATCCGGCTACGCCCGCGGCTCAGGCGAGCCGGCCGCGCTCCTCTTCGACGATGTCGAGAGCCATGGCGAGGAGGTTGATCGATGCCTCCCTGGTCATGAAGCCGGCATGCGGGGTCAGCGTGACATTGGCCATGGCGGTCAGCGGGTGGTCCGCCGGCAGTGGTTCCTCGGCGAAGACATCGAGGGCGGCATGGCCGATATGCCCCCGGCGGAGCGCCTCCATGAGCGCCGGCTCGTCGAGCAGGCCACCCCGGGCGGTGTTGACCAGAAGGGCGCCGGGCTTCATCCGGGCGATCCGCTCGACATCGAGAAAGCCACGCGTGGCGTCGCTCAGCAAGAGATGCAGGGAGACGATTTCGGCGTTGCCCAGGAGCTCGTCGAGTGCCACCGCCCGGGCCGGCAGAGCCGGATCGACGCCGCTGCGGTTCCAGGCCAGAACCTTCATGCCGAGGCTCGCTGCCAGGCGGACGACCTCCGCACCAATGCCGCCGGTGCCGATCACGCCCATTGTCTTGCCGAGCAGCTCGAAGCCGTCCTGGGGCTCGAACCGGCCGCGACGGACGGCGGCGTCCATGGCGGCGATTCGACGGGCGCCGGCAAAGACGAGCGCGATGGTATGCTCGGCCACGCTGCGATCACCGTAGCCTTTGTAGTTGCGAACCGTGATGCCGAGCTCCGCCGCGGCCTCCAGGTCGACATAGCTCGCCGCTCCGGTGCCGAGAAAAACGATGACCTTCAGCGCCGGGCAGGCGGCCAGCAGCTCGGCCGTGAAAAGCGTGTGGTCGTTCATCACGATGGCCCGGTCCTCGAGCAGCTCGGCGCGGGTCTTCGGGTCCGGGTCGCCCTCGTGGATCTCGAGGTCGGGCACGCAATCGGCGAACACCGTGCGGCGAAGCTCGTTCAAGAACGGCGGGCAGTCGAGAAAGAGGGGCGGGCGGCGCATGGGCTCGGCCTCCGGCGGTGACGGGATGCACCGGCAACGATGCGCGAGACGCCGTGCGTCGGCAAGTGCGAGATCGCTTGCGCGACGTGATCCAGTGGTCTGCACCATCCGACTGGATGTTTTTCGATCGCATTCGGATGACGGAAGAGGGTTCGGCGCGGCCCGCAACGGCGGGGCAAGATCGGCGAGGGCGAGAAGATCACGTTCGATCCGGGCCGTGTCGACCTCGGCCGTGTCGACCTGTTGGTCCATGACGGTTGCTATTCGAATCGCCACGCTTTCATCTGCACGGCGATCAGGAACCCGCTCGAGCGGCATGACGAAGTGCTACGCCGGGCGACGCGGCGGCAGGGGCTGGATCTCGGGGTTGGGCACTACGATGCGGCAACACGCGAGGCCGTGCGCGAGCGGGGCTAGATGCTGGCCATCGCGGTCCTCGGGCTCGCCGGCATCGCCGACGACGTCACGTCCGACCTCGCCCGGGCCACCATCGCTTCCGTCGATGTCCCGAGCACCTCGACCGCCGTGCGGCCGAGGCAGCTAAAGTGATGCCGAGGGGCCGGACGCCGGTCGGGCGATGGTCGACTCTTTCTTCAGCATCGGCTGGTCCGCCCCGCCCAACGGTTGCTTGACCGCGGCTGTGGGCCGTGCGAGCGCTGCCGTGGCCCAGAGCCAGCCCTGAAAGACCCTGTCATGCCGAGCCTCACCGACCGTTCCCGCGCCGCGGATCAATTGGCGCGGCGCCTCGCCGAGGCGGGGTGCCGCTATGCCTTCGGCATTCCGGGTGGCGAGGTGTTGACCCTGATCGATGCACTGGCGGCTGCCGGCATCCGGTTCGTGACCGCCAAGCACGAGACGGCGGCGGGGTTCATGGCGGAGGCGGTCTGGCAGCGGACCGGAACACCGCCGGTGCTGGTCGCGACCGTGGGGCCCGGGCTCAGCAACGCCACCAACGTGGTGGTCAATGCCAGGCTCGATCGGGTGCCGCTGATCGTGCTCGCGGGGTCGGTCGACGCCGATGACGCGCTGACCTACAACCACCAGCTCATCGATCATGCACGACTTCTGGAGCCGGCGATCAAGGGGGCGTTCACGCTGACCGCGACGGCCGCGGACCTGATCACCGAAAAGGCCCTCGCACTCGCCGCCGATCCCAGGCCGGGCCCGGTCCTGATCGATCTGCCGATCGAGGTGGCGGCAGCCGTGGCCGGTCCGCCTGCCGGGATTCGTCGGGTGGCACCGCGGCCCACCGCGCCGGCCGAGGGGGCAGCCCTGGACGAGGTCCGAAACTGGCTAGGGGTGGCGCGGCGACCGCTTTTGATCGCCGGCTTCGATGCCGTGGCGGACAATGCGGGGCCGGCGCTTCGCGGTTTTGTCGAAGCGTTCGACGTTCCGGTGGTCCAGACCTACAAGGCCAAGGGGCTGATTTCCGAGGATCACCCCATGGCGCTGGCGTCGGCGGCCCTGTCGCCGGCGGCCGATGCGCAGATCATGCCGATCGTCGAGGCGGCCGATCTCGTCATTCTCGCCGGCTACGATGCGGTCGAAATGCGCCGCAGCTGGCAACAGCCTTGGGATCCGGCGACCAAGCGCGTGGCCGCCTTCGACGCCGTGCCGAACGACCACTATCTGCATCAGGCCTCGGTCAGCTTCGTTTGCGATGTCGGCGCCGGGCTCACGGTCATGGGCCGGGGCGTCGAGGCCGCATCGACCTGGACGGCCGAAATGGTGGCCGAGGCGCGAGACCGGATACTGCAGCCTTTTCGCATGGACGAGGCCTGGGGACCGGCGGCGGTTCTGCAGGTGGCGCGGCGAGTGCTGCCGGCCGAGACCGTGGCCGCGGCCGATGTCGGGGCGCATCGGATTCTGCTGAGCCAGATCTGGCCGGTATTCGAGCCCCGGGGGCTCTTGCAGTCGAACGGGCTCTGCACGATGGGCTGCGGGCTGCCGCTCGGCATCGGCGCCAAATTGGCAGAGCCCGAACGGCCGGTCGTGGTCTTCACCGGCGATGGCGGCCTCTTGATGGTGCTTGGCGAACTCGCGACCGCGGCCGAACTCGGCTTGCCGCTGATCGTGGTCTGCTTCGTCGACCGGTCATTGGCGCTGATCGAGCTCAAGCAGCAGGAGCGTCAGCTGGCCCGACAGGCGGTCGAGGTCGGCGGGTTCGATGTCGTCAAGATCGCCGAGGGGCTCGGTGGCCAGGGCATCGTCGCAGCGAGCCGCGATGCGCTGCAGGAGGCGCTGGTGGCGGCACTCGCTACCGATACCTTCACGCTGATCGCCTGCCCGATCGAGGCCGCCAGCTATCAGGATCGGCTCTAGCAGGCTGACCGACTAACTCGTCGGCCTTCGGCCGATCGGTGCTCACCTACCTCGGTAGGCTCCACCCCGATCACCTTGGCACTCCTCGTCTCCGGCCACCCCGAAGACGCTCTAGAAGCTCTCGACCGGCGGCAGGTCGCGGCGGGGCGCCAAGCGCTCGACGCCGGCGAGGCGGTCGCCGAGACGGTCGCATTCGCCTTTGGCGACGCCGTTGCCGTAGGCGCCGTTGGGGCGGAGGTCGAAATAGGCGACCTCGCTGCCGCCCGTCTCGTCGGTGTTGACGAAGAGATCGAGGATGCAACCGGCAAAGCTGTAGCGCCAGTACTGCACACTACCCTCGCTGCGCACCAGGGCGGGCTCGCCGAAGACGCTGCGCAGGTCACTCGTCGCCATGCCGACGAGTTGGGTATTGCGGGCGATGTCGGGCACGGGCGAAGCCGGCCGTAGGCCGCTCCAGGCCGCGGGGCGTTGCGGCTCGAGGTAGGCATCGAGCAGCGAAGTGTCGTTCGGCTGGCTGCAGGCGGCGGCCAGAAGTAGCCCGAACGGGCTGAAGAGCCGCCAGCAGCGTGCTGACCCGCCCGCCTTCTCGCGCCGCTGCCCGCGCCCGCCCATGCCGGCTACTTGTCGTCGATCATCGAGACGGAGCCCGTGAGCTTGCCGCCCCGTTCGATTTCCAGCTCGCCGTAGCGGACGGCACCCTTGACCCGGCCGGTGGCTCGGATCAAGAGCCGGTTGCGAACCGTGAGTTCGCCTTCGTAGACGCCGCTGATCTCGGCGTCCTCGACCTCGGCCTTGCCGTTGGTGAAGCGGCCGCTCTCGGCGATCTCGATGGCGCGGGTCTCGTTCAGCGTGACCTGGACGCTGCCCTCGACGACGAGGCGATCGCAGGCGGTGATCTCACCCGAGAGGCTGATTCCCTGGCCGACGATCAGCCGCTTGCCGCCGGCATCGGTGGCGGCCGCCGGCTTGGCTGCGGCGGGCGCGCTGGCCGGGGCGGTCGGCAGATCGGCCGTACGGCGCGGCATTTCGGGTTGCGGCATCGGCTTGACGTCGGCGGCCGGACGGCTGGTCGCCGGCGCCGTGGCGTCGCCGGGCGTTCCCGGTTCGTTGTCTTTTCTGCGAAACATGCGGTGGTTCCTGCTACTCGGTTGGTGGACCGGCGACGGTCTGCCGGTGCACGACGGGAAAAGGCATCGACCGAGTGTCGCGACTGCCAGAGACGAGCAGTTACGCTGCTCGTTGCTGGTGTTTGCCGAAAATCGACACCGGGTTCGGGCAGACTGCGGGGCTGCGCGGTCTTGAAGAACGCTGATCGGAGAGTTAGCCGCAAGCGCATGGCGCCGTCAAACCGAAAGACGAGTACCGTGTCGCTCTTGGCGGCTTTCTCGGTCGTTGTGTCCAAGGGTGCCGTCGACGGGCCCGCCCGGCAAATGCTGCGGAGCGCGGGGTAAGCTGCTAGACGCCTTTTCGTCCAATGAACCCAAGGAGCCAGAAAACGCATGCAGAGCGACACCAAAAACCGAGCCGACATCGATGTGCTCGGCATCGGCAATGCCATCGTCGACGTGGTCAGCCAGGCCGAGGAGGCCTTGATCGGCGAGCTCGGGCTCGAGCGCGGGGCGATGACGCTGATCGACGAGGCGCGCTCGGAAGAACTCTATGCACGCATGGGCCCGGGCCGCGAGGTCTCGGGCGGCAGTTGTGGCAACAGCATCGCCGCGATCGCCGCCATGGGTGGCAGCACCGCCTTTATCGGCCGGGTCAAGGACGACCAGCTCGGCCGCATTTTTGCCCATGACATCCGAGCAGCCGGCGTCGCCTTCGCGAGCGCGCCCGCGGCCGACGGTCCCGCCACCGCTCGCTGTCTCGTCTTCGTGACCCCCGACGCCCAGCGCACGATGCAGACCTATTTGGGTGCTTGCGTCGATCTCGGCCCCGAGGACGTCGACGAGGCGCTCGTGGCCAGCGCCGAGGTCACCTATTTCGAGGGCTATCTCTACGACAAGCCGGCCGCCAAGGCCGCCTGTCGCAAGGCCGCCGAGATCTGCCACGAGAATGGGCGGCTCCTGGCGCTGACCATGTCCGATCCGTTCTGCGTCGATCGCTGGCGGGGCGAGTTTCGCGAGCTGGTCAAGAACGAGGTCGACATCCTCTTCGCCAACGAGGCCGAGATCATGAGCCTCTACCAAGTGGACGAATTCGACGAGGCTTTGCAGGCGGTCCGCCAGGACGTGGGCTTCGCCGCGCTGACCCGTGGCCCCAAGGGTTCGGTCGTGGTCAAGGACCAGGAGGTCCACGTCATCGACGCCGTGCCGCCGTCTCGTGTTCTCGACACCACCGGCGCCGGTGATCTCTACGCCGCAGGCTTCCTGCGCGGCCTGACCGCCGGGCTCGATCTCGCTTCCTGCGGTCATCTGGGCTCGGCGGCAGCGGCCGCGATCATCGGCCAATACGGCGCCCGGTCGATCGAGCCACTGCTGCCACTCTACGAAGTGGTGGCGAGCCAGCGGCGCTGATACCGACGCCTTTTTCGCGCAATGGTTGAATTCCTTTCCTCGCTCGACTAATGCTCGGTGGACGGGCAACCGCCGGCGGTGATCGATCGGCGGCCCTGGGCACCGACAACAGCGAGCGAGGGATCGAGCATGAGGCCTGTCTTGGCAGCCGAGTTGAATGCGCATTGGGCGGCGGCACGCCTGCCGTTTCGTCTGGATCGACGCGGGGTGGCCCATCTCTGGGCAGTCTATCCGGCAGGTCAGGAAGCGTTGCAGCCGCTCCTCTTCATCATCGGTGACGAGGCCCGCGCCGTGCGTCAAGCGGTGCGCTGGGCAACCACGGCACCCGACAGCAACGCGGCTGCCGCCTGAGAGCTGGTTTCCGTTGTCCGGGCGCGCGCGACGGCCATTCGCGCGCGCCTTTCGGCGTTCCGGCGCGTTCGCTCAGCCGGTGTGCGGGCGACCGAGGAGACGAACGCCGGCAAAGAGGCTCGAGAACCAGCCGGCCCGGCGTCCCCGAACGGCATCTGTTGTCGTCGCGCTGCTTGCCGCGCATTTGCCCCTGTGGACCAGGGCGCCCGTGAGCGGTGCCGCATCGACCGCCTCGGTGCCGGCTGTGGCCACATGCGGCTCGTCGGTCGGGCGAACGGCCGCGGCTGCGGCGACGGCGAGATCGTCGCTGGAGACCAGCTCGTCCTCGCCGAGACGATAGTCGCTGGAGACGGTGTAGTCGTTGGCGGGAGCCGCCCCGAGCAGCGCTTCGAGTTTGGCCGCAACGGCTGCCATTTCGCGCGAGGCCGGGCTGCCGGGCGCGTGAGCGCCGATCCATTGGCGGGCAGCGAAAGCCATGGCGTGGCTCGCGCGCTGGGCGATCGGCGGCGCGACGTCGAAATCGAGATCGCGCAGCGCCTGCTGAATGGCCCGGCCGACGGCGGTGCGCTGGTCGACCCGGTTGGGAACCAGCAGGCAGACGGGGCGGCCTTCGCGCGCTCGTTGCACCGCCTTCAATCGCCGCAGGGTCTTGGCGGTGGCGCGCAGGTCGATCGCGGACGGGGTGACGGGGATCACCAGGGCATCGACGAGGCCGAGGGCCGCGTCGATCTGGGGGCCGAGCTGCGGCGGCAGATCGATGACCACCCGGGCATGACCGTGGGCGGCGGCGAAGAGCCGATCGGCCCAGGCCGCCGGATCGTCGGCGACGCACAGGGATTCCACGGCTAGCCCGTCCGGCAGCTCGCCCGCATCGAGCCAGGCCGCGGCCGTGCCCTGCGGGTCGGCATCGACCAGGAGCACGGGCGGGTGGCCGCGCGCCGCGAAGCAGGCGAGGTTGACCGCGAGCGTGCTCTTGCCGGTGCCGCCCTTGAGATTGGCGATGGCGACGAGCCTGCCCATGGCTCCGGATCCGGGTTCGGCCCGGACCGGCTCGGCCATTCCGCTCAGGTTCTCGGGTCGAGCAATGCCAGGGAGCCACCGAGCTTGCCGCCGCGCTCGACTTCGAGCTCGCCGTAGCGGATGGTGCCGTTGACCTTGCCGGTGGCGCGGATCAAGAGCCGGCCGCGAACGGTGAGCTCGCCCTCGTAGACGCCGCTGATCTCGGCCTCCTCGACCTCGGCCTTGCCGTCGGTGAAGGCGCCGGTCTCGGTGATCTCGATCGATCTGGTCTTGTTGAGCACCACCTTGACCGTGCCTTCGACGACGAGCCGATCACAGGCGGTGATCTCACCGGACAGGCTGATGCCCTGGCCGACGATGAGCTTTTGGCTGTGGGCGGCATCGCCCGAGGCGGTCGGCACGCGAGCGGTGGTGCCCGAGGCGGACGTGGTGCCGGGCTGCGCCGGAGCGGGGGCGGCCGTCGACTTGAAGAGGCCGGCTGCGGCGGGCGTGTCGGTAGCGGCGTCGGAATCGGCCGCGGGCGATTCTTTACGATTCAGCAGCATCCGTGTCCCAGTTCTGGCGAGGGCGATACAGGTCGGAGAGGACCTGAGCAGATGCACTTTTTCGCGTCAAGGTAGAATTACTGAAAAACTCATCGCGCAAATGAAAAGCCCGCCCGGACCATCGTCCAGGCGGGCTTCGTCGAGATCACCGGCTTGGGACCCCGGGTGGCAGCCGTCAGCGCCGCTGGGCGTTGACGAAATAGGAAGGAAAGAGCATGTCGGCCCGCCCGGTCAGCAGAACGGCGCGCTCGATCTCGTTCCGCCCGAGACCGAGTTGCTTGCCCTCGGTCATCGCATAACGAATCAAGGCGTCCCGTTCGGCCTGGCGGCGCTGCAGGTGTGCCATGAAACGGTTCGGTGCCTGGAAAACGGCCAAGCCGAACTTGTGCCAAAAGCCCTTTCGCGGTGCCGAGACGGCGACGCGCGCGGTGCTCGCCGGCTGGATGACGGCGCCCATCAGGGTGTTGCCGAGGCGGGTGGCGATATCGGTGGTCATGACACGATTGCTCTGCGACAGGGGTTGCTCGAGACGCTGATATAGTCGGTCGGGGGCGCCGCCCAACGTCGCAAAAGAGAAGCTTTATTGCTGCGCCGCGACATGACTCGAGCGTCACCAGATCGCAAAAAATAAGTATTTTACTTCAATGGCTTAGATTGATGAACGCCTACCTGCCCTGCCCACTCGTTTTCGCATGCCTGCCAACGAAAAAAGAGGGTCCCGAAGGACCCTCTCGCAACACTTTCTCGCGTTTTCTTCAGGCCGCCTTGGCGAGCGCCTGGTCGAGGTCGTCGATGATGTCCTGCACGCTCTCGATGCCGACCGAAAGACGGATCACGTCTGGCCCGGCGCCGGCGGCGATCTGCTGCTCTTCGCTGAGTTGCCGGTGGGTGGTCGAGGAGGGATGGATGATCAGGGTCCGAGTGTCGCCGATATTGGCGACATGGCTGATCATCTGGCAATTGTCGACGACCTTGGTCCCCATCGCATAGCCGCCCTTGACCCCGAAGGTGAAGAGGGCCCCGAGGCCCCGCGGGCAGTATTTGTCGACCAAGGCCGTCTTGTTCTGCGGCAACCGTGCGTAGGAGACCCAGGAGACCTGCGGGTGCGCGTCGAGCCAGGCAGCGACTTTGTCGGCATTGGCGACGTGGCGGTCCATTCGGAGTGGCAGGGTCTCGACGCCTTGCAGGAACATGAAGGCGTTGAAGGGCGAGAGGGCGGGGCCCATGTCGCGCAGCCCGATGGCCTTGTTGCGCACGGTGAGCGCCAGGCCGCCGAAAGTCTCGTGAAAACGCAGGCCGTGATAGGCAGCGCAGGGTTCGGTCATGTGCGGGAACTTGCCCGATGCCGACCAGTCGAACTTGCCGCCCTCGACGATCATGCCGCCGATCGAGTTGCCCTGGCCGCCGATATATTTGGTCAAGGAGTGGACGACGATGTCCGCCCCCCAGTCCAGCGGCCGGCAGAGATAAGGGGTCGGACAGGTGTTGTCGACGACGAGCGGGATCCCGGCCGCGTGCGCAATTCCGGCGATCGCCTCGATGTCGGCGACGATGCCGTCCGGGTTGGAGGCGCTCTCGATGAAGACGGCCTTGGTCTTCCCGTCGATGGCATTCTCGAAATTGGCGGGTTCGCGTGGGTCGACGTAAGAGACCCGCCAGTCGAACTGCGGGAAGGTCTGCTTCATCTGGCTGATCGAGCCGCCATAGAGCTTGGTCGAGGCCACGATGTTGTCGCCAGGGCTCATCAGGTTGAGAAAGGTGAGGAACTGGGCGGCGTGGCCAGAGGCGGTGGCGCAGGCAGCGGTGCCGCCCTCGAGCGCCGCGATCCGCTCCTCGAGCACCGAAACCGTGGGGTTGGTGAGCCGCGAGTAGATATTGCCGAATTGCTGCAGGTTGAACAGCGACGCCGCATGATCGACGTCGTCGAAAACGAAGGACGTGGTCTGGTAAATCGGGGTGGCCCGGGCGCCCGTGGTGGGGTCAGGGGCCGCCCCGGCGTGGATCGCCAAGGTCTCGAAGCCGTATTTGGACTGCTCGCTCACGCGTCGTTCTCCTCGCTCCCATTGGCCGATTCTCGGCCTTATCGGTGATGGGGCGGACACTAGCGCGAATGGCGAAGCGGCGAAATGGCGGGATGCGGGCTGGACCGGTGTCGGCCCCGGCTTCTAGGATAAACGCCGTGGTACAGGGAGAGGGATACGGATGACGGTCGTGGATTGCGTGCTCGACGCCAAAGCGCAGGTCGGCGAAGGGGCGATGTGGGACGAGCGGACGGGCCATTTATGGTGGGTCGATATCGACGGACGGGCGCTGCACCGCTTCGATCCCCTGACCGCTGCGGACGAGACTTGGCCGATGCCGTCGCGCATCGGCTGCTTCGTCTTTCGCGAGACAGGTGGCCATGTCGTGGCCCTGGAGGACGGGTTTGCCTTCCTCGATCCGGCGACCGGCGAGGTCGAGCCGATCCACGACCCCGAGCCGGATATGCCCCAAAATCGCTTCAACGACGGCACGCCCGATCCCGCCGGCCGGTTCATCGCCGGCACCATGCCGATGGGCGAGCGCTTGCCGGTGGCCGCGATCTGGCGGCTCGCCCCCGACCGTTCGATCGAACGGCTGGTGGACGGGCTCAGGGTCAGCAACGGCATGGCCTTCAGCCCCGACGGGCGGACGTTCTACTGGTCCGATTCGGAGGCCTCCGTGCAGACGATCTGGCAAGCCGCCTACGATGCCGACACGGGGGCGCTGGGCGACCGGCGGGTCTTCGCCACCACGTTCGAGCTCGCCGGCCGGCCGGACGGCGGCACGATCGATGCCGACGGCTGTTACTGGATGGCCGGCGTCGGCGGCTGGCAGCTGGTCCGCTTCACGCCGGCGGGCAAGGTCGACCGGGTCATCGAGATGCCGGTCGAGAAGCCCACCAAAATCGCCTTCGGCGGGACGGATCTCTCGACCCTCTACGTCACCACGATCGGCGGCGGCCTCACGGCGGGGACCGAGGCCCGCCAGCCCTGCGCCGGCGGTGTCTTCGCGCTCCGGGTGCCGGGTGTCCAGGGCCTGCCGGTCTGGCGCTTCGCCGGCTGAGAGCGCGCTTCGGTGAGCCGCGTGGCGAAGCCGCCGACGCCCGAGCGCCTGAGGCGGCGTGCGCTCTATTACCTCGAGCGCTTCGCCGCGAGCCGGGCGCGGCTGCGCCTCGTCCTCCGTCGCCGGGCGTTGCGCGATGCCGCTGCCCTCGACTTGCCGGGCGAGCCCGTGGCTGCGGCGATCGAGGCGCTGCTCGACGAGCTGGAGCGGCTGGGCCTGCTCGATGACAGGGCCTTCGCCGATGCCCGAGCTCGAAGCCTCGCCGCCAAGGGCCGGCCGCCTCGGCGCATCGCCCAGGAACTCGCCGCCAAGGGAGTCGGCCCTGCGCTCGTCGAAGCCGCGCTCGAACGTCTGGCCGAGGAGCAGGGTGCCTCGCCGGCGGAACTGGAGCTCGTGGCCGCGATCGCCTTCGCCCGCCGCCGCCGCCTCGGACCGTTCGCGCCGGCGGGCGATGCGGTGATACCGCAGGGCAAGGCCTTGGCGGCGTTCGCGCGTGCCGGCTTTTCGCTCGAGACAGCGCGCCGCCTGCTCGAGACACGCATCGAAGAAGTCGATATTCTCGGGCCGCATTAACCGATTCTGAAGGTTTTTGGCCGACTCTGAAGCGACTCGGGGCAGGCGGCGACTGACCCCGGACACGGGTTGTCGGTTGCTCTGGAGCTGGTCATGCTGTCGATTCTCGCACGGCTGTGCCGTGTCCCCGCCGCGGGCCTGCTGCTCGCGCTCATGGCTTGGCCTTGGGCGGCTCTGGCCCAGGCGGCCGTGGTCCAGCCAGGGCTGCGCGGCCAGCCGACGCTGGAGCGGCAAAGCGTGGCGGTGCTGCTCGGCGAGCGCGGCTGGCCCGAGGGCGTTCAGCTGCAAGGCCATTTCGATCGGCAGACGGTACATCTGCCGACGCTGAATGCCTTGGCCCCGACCCATGGCAGCCTCCGGCTCGCCTTCGACTCGCGCCTGCCCGGCTACCGCGTCGCCAGCCTCGAGATTCGGCTGAACGATCGTGCCGCCGAGGCGATCGACCTGCTCGCCCGGCCGGGGGGGCACCTCGAGCTGCCGCTCTCGGCCGCCGATCTCGCCCGCCCGTTCACCAAGATCGAGGTCGTCCTGCGCGGCTCGATCGCAGACGATCGCTGCGTCGACGAACGCGTCGCCGGCGGCTTCGTCACGCTACAGCCGTCGAGCGGTCTGCATCTCGCACCGGGCCCCCAACTCGCGCCCGATGTCTGGCGGACCATCAGCAACCTGCCGCGGCGGGTCGAGATCGGCGTTGCCGGCAACCCTGCCGATCCGGCGATCTTCACGGCCTCATTGACCACGGCAGCCGCCCTCGCCCGCGCCGGCCACGTTCCGGTCTTCCGCGATACCGGCGCCGACGCCGGCGCCGTTCATGCCGGCGATGGCCTCTACGATCTCGTCCGCCTCGAGGCCGAGAGCCGCCCACCGGACGTGATGATCGGCGAGCCGGCTCTGATCGGCCGGGCCCTCGCCGCCATCGGCCCGGATCGCGCCGGGCGGGTGTTTTCGGCCGATTATCGCGCTGACCGGGACGACCAGATCGCAGCCCTGCCGATGGGCAGCCGCACCGTGCTGGCGGTGCCTCCCGCCGCAGCCGGCGGTCTGGCGACCCTTTCGACGACTGGCACGACGCCGCTCGCCGCCGGGCTCACCGCAACCGTCCAGCCGGCCGGCACCGCCGGAACAACGGCGCCGGCCGTGCTGCGGCTGAGCGAGCTCACTACGGACCTCGGCCCGCGTGCCCTGGTCGACGAGGCGGAATGGCGCATCGCGGTGCCGATTACCCGCTTGCCGATCGGTCATGTCGCCCGGCATGCCGTGCTCGATCTCGTGATCCCCCCGGGTCTCGATCCCGAGGACCCGCGTGAGCCGCTGCTCGCCCGGGCCGTGGTCGATGGAGAGCTCGTAGGGGCCTGGCGATTGACGGCGGGCCCTGAGCCGGTGCGCCTGCGCGTGCCGCTGGACCGAGCCGGCACCCGCCTGGTGAGCGATGTCCGGCTCCGGCTGCAGCGCCAGCCGGGCGCCATCGCGTGTCGGACGCAGCCGGTTCCAGTCGAGGTCGAGCTGTTGCCGACCTCGCATCTGGAGCTCGCGAGCGTCTCGGGTGAACCCAGGAACTTCGCCGAGTTCGCGGCCCGGCTCGGCGAGACGGTGGAAATCCGGGTCGAGCCGGCACTGCTCGCCCGCTCGGCCACGCTGCTCGCGACCTTGACGCCGATCGTCGAGCAGTTGGTCCGCGGCGGCGCGCGACTGAGAGTGACAGCGGCGGGTGGTCCGGAGGCGAGCGCGGGCAGCGCCATTCTGGTCGGCCGGAGCTTTGCCACGACGCTGACCGCTCCCCTGTCGCTCGCCGGCACCAGTGTCGCGGTGGCGGGCCCCGGCGGCGGCGAACTCGTCGACGTCGGTCCGGCGGCCTCGCTCGCGGTTCTGCAGTTGGCGCAACATGCCGGCCAGCCCGTCCTCTGGCTCGCCGGCACGGGGGACGATCTGCCGGCCTGGCGGCCGGCGCGGCTCGATCGCGAAAACGTCGTAATCGGGGACGCGATCGGCACCCGCATCGGCTTCGACCAGAAAGCCGACCGGGCGATCAGCATCGACCATCGCCCGGCGGAGAGCTGG
>JAABSG010000067.1 GCA_011390475.1 Geminicoccaceae bacterium
CTCGGCCTGCCCCAAAGCCGCTGAATTCCGCCTCGCCCACGCCCGATCATCCCGCTGACCGCGCCACCGGCGCCGCCTCCGCCCCGTCCAGCAACAACGCCGAATTCGCACCAGTCCAGACCAGCGCCAACGGCGCCACGGTTCGGCTCGGCTGCTCACCTGATGGTTGCGATCAACGATCGGCAACTGTCAAAATACCGACCGACTGGATTGCTGGTGAAAAATGCGGCCTCGTAGAGCAGTGTGCGGACGGTACCGTCGCCCCGTTTGGTGATGCGGCCGGAGCGGTCCACTTCGCCCGAGGCGTAGCCTCCCTCCAGGGCCAGCAGGCCCTGTCCCTTGCAGGGATCGGATGATCGGCCTCCTGGCCGATCATGGTGTGAGGCCGAAGGAGGCGCCGACGTCCCGGGAGCGGGCGCAGCGGCCCGCGTCGTCGATGCCGGCCCAGACGGCGAGCGCGGTGATCGGACCGACTGCCATGAAAGGCCAGAAGGCCTTTCATTCGATTCCCGGAGGGAACGCGGCCAGCAGGCCGCGGAGGGGCACGGTCATGAACCGCCGGCACACGGGCGTCGTCCTGGCCCGGGCACGGAGCCTGGCATCGGGTCCCGCGATCCGCTCGACGACGTCCGCCCGCATGGCGAGCAGACTTTCGACGAGGCTGACGAACTCGGGCTCGTCGGCCAGCTCGTCGGCGACGATCTCGCGTGCCCGCTCGGCCAACCGGCCTGGCGCCTTGCCGACAACGAGACCGAACGTCTCGAGCAAGCCACGGATCTGGTTCTCGAGATCGCAGCGCATCCGCACCAGCAGGGTCCGCGTCGCCAGCGCCGCACGCCCCCAATCCCCAGAATGGCGGCATGGCTGGTCTCGGCCTCGACATGCACCTGGCGGAACCAGCCGGTGCGAACCAGCTGGGCGATGCCGGTTGCCCACCACCCCACGCGGCGAGCCGCGTGGGGACCCCGGGATCGTTGCGGTCCGTCTTCGCCAACATGACCTTCAGGCCGACGTTGGCAGGCCAGCCCTGGCAGGCCGGCCCTGGCAGGCCGGCGTTGGCGTGCCGGGCATCCATGCAGACCACCGGCAGATCGAGCGCCCGGAGTTCGTTTCAGAGCCAGACCGCCAGCGGCCCCGTCTCCATCCCAATGCGGATGGCATCAGGCGCGCGTTGGCGCACGAAGGCGGCAATGGCGCTTGGCTCCGTCGCCGTCACGCTCTCCGCCAGCGTTCGACCCTCGCCATCGACCACGCAGATCGCCGTCGTCGCCTGCGACACGTCCAAACCAACATACCGCTTCATTGCGTCCTCCCCTCCAGCTTGCCTGACGAGGTCATCGCAGGCCGGCGGGATTACGCTGCGTGGTGTAGCTGCGCAGCTTCCCAGCGCGTTCTCCGGCTTCGATTGGTCAGCCGGTCGTGTCGGTGAGGCCGACGCCAGCATCATCGCCGGTCTGGGCGATGCTCTCGAGGGTCATGTAGCGGGATCTTCGGACGGCCCATTCGTCGTTCTGCTCGAGCAGCAGAGCGCCGACGAGACGGGTGCCCACCCCATGGCAGCAGGCTGCCATGGGGACACCGGTTGATCGCGGCGTCGTTCGGGAAGATGCCGACGACGAGCAAAGGCCTCCTGGCCTTTCATGGTCGCTCCGGTTCAGGTCGATGGTCACGACCCGACCTTACCGGAGAACCGCTGGTGGCCACCCGCAGCTACACCACGTCCAGGGACATGATCTTCGGACAAGCTCACGAGCGAGTTCGCTCCGCTCCGCAGGTGCTACCGGGGCCAGCATCTCGGGGTGCGCGGCTACTGGGTGGTGTCGAGGGGCAAGGCCACGAACGAGGCCTGGGCAGAGTATATCGAGAGCCGGGTCCCGCCCGAACCGGACGACGACTTTCACGTTACGTGAGGCCGGCCGGATGGCGGACCGATCCGGCTGCGAGCCGTGAACCGCCCCCACCGGCTACAGGGGGTGGAGAGTTCACGTAATGACTTGTGAATGCAAAATTGCACTCCCTGATCGCGAACGGGTCATGTCGCTGCTTCGGCCTTGGTCGTGGCCGCAGCGGTGAGCGATTCCATCGCCGCCCGGGCGCCGCCCCTTTCATGCGGCACGCCCGTGAGCTTCAGGCCCATCTCGACGCCGGCGAGGGTGCCCATCAGCGTGAGATCATTGAAGGCGCCCAGATGCCCGATCCGAAACACCCGGCCCGAGAGCCGGCCCAGCCCCTGGCCGAGCGACATGTCGAACTGCTCCAGAATGATCTGGCGCAGCCGGTCGGCATCGTGGCCGTCGGGCATGACGACCGCGGTGAGCGCGCTCGACTGCTCGGCCGGATCGGTGGCCAGAACCTCCAGCCCCCAGCCGGTGACGGCAGCCCGGGTCGCCGCCGCATGGCGGTCGTGTCGGGCGAAGACGGCATCGAGCCCCTCCTCCTCGAGCATGGCGATCGCCTCGGCGAGGCCGTAGAGCAGGTTGGTGGCGGGCGTGTAGGGGAAGAAGCCCCGGGCATTGGCCTCGAGCATCGGCGTCCAGTCCCAATAGACACGTGGCAGCGTGGCCTGCCGGCTGGCGTCCAGCGCCTTTTTCGAGACTGCGTTGAAGGCGAGGCCAGGCGGCAGCATCAGCCCCTTCTGCGAGCCGCCGACCGTCACGTCCACGCCCCATTCGTCGTGGCGGTAGTCGATCGAGCCCAAGGACGAGATGGTGTCGACCAGATAGAGAGCCGGGTGCCCGGCGCGGTCGATGGCGTCGCGGATCGCCGCGATCCGGCTGGCGACGCCGGTCGAGGTTTCGTTGTGGACCACCATCACCGCCTTGATCGTCCGGCCGGTATCGGCGCGCAGTCGCTCCTCGACGATGCTCGGATCGACGCCGCGGCGCCAATCGCCCGGGACCCACGCCACCTCGAGCCCGAGCCGCTCGGCGATGCCCCGCCAGAGCGAGGCGAAGTGGCCGGTCTCGAAGGCGAGCACCCGGTCACCCGGCCTAAGCGTGTTGACCAGTGCCGCCTCCCAGGCCCCGGTGCCGCTCGACGGGTAGACGATGACCGGCTCCTCGGTCCGAAAGACTCGCTTCAGCCCGGCGAGGACCTTGCCCGCGAGCTCCTGGAAGGCCGGCCCGCGATGGTCGATGGTCGCCCGGTCGATCGCCCGCAGCACCCGCTCCGGCACATTGGTCGGGCCCGGAATCTGCAGGAAGTGACGGCTGTTCGTGGGCATGCTGCCTCCGGCTACGTTTACGGATCGGGTCGAGGGCGCGGTCTCAGGCGACCCGATCGCCGGGTTCCCGCCCGGCGAAGTATGCATCGAGATTGTCGAGTGCCCTGAAGCCCATCGCATCCCGCGTCTCGGCCGTCGCACTGCCGATATGCGGCAACAGGAAGACAGTCTCGATCTTGGACCAGCGCTCGTCGATGAAGGGCTCGTTCCGGTAGACGTCGAGCCCGGCGGCCTTGACCTTGCCGCTGCGCAACGCCGCCATCAGCGCGTCCTCATCGACGATCGAGCCGCGTGCCGCATTCACGAAGATCACCCCGTCCTTCATCTTGGCGATGCTGTCCTCATTGATCATCCCCTGCGTTTCGGGCGTGTTCGGACAATGCATCGTGATGAAGTCGCAATGCGGCAGCATGTCGTCGAGCCGCGGGTGGTAGACCGCACCCTGCTCGACCTCGGCCGGCAGGCGGACTTTGTTGTGGTAGTGAATCTGCATCGCGAAGCCACGGCAACGCTCGGCCACCACCTTGCCGACCCGGCCCATGCCGACGATGCCGACCGTCTTGCCGGTCACCTGCGTGCCGACCATGAAGGCCGGGCTCCAGCTCCGCCAGCCACCGGCGCGCACCAGCCGCTCGCCCTCGCTCGCCCGCCTAGCGGCGCCGAGCATCAAGAGCATGGTCACCTCGGCGGTGGCGTCGTTCAAGACCTCTGGCGTGTTGGTGACGACGATCCCGCGCGCCCTGGCCGCCGCGAGATCCACGTGGTCGGTGCCGACCGAGAAGTTGGCGATGATCTTCACGCTCTCGGGCAGTCGCTCGATCACCCCGGCCGGGAAGCGCTCGCTGTGACAGGGCATGATCGCATCGACACCCTCGGCCGCGCGGAGCAGGGCTTCCGCATCGAGCTCGCTGTCGTCGGGGTTGAGCCTGGCCTCGTAATCCCGCTCGAGCCTGGCCTCGACTGCCTCGGGCAGCTTGCGGGTGACCAGCACGGTCGGTCGCTTCGCCATGAATTTCCTCCGTCATGCCTCGGTTGTCGCCGGCGACCCGCCCGTCTTGCGACATGGACGGCAAAACCCCTGAAATGTCGACGTTTTTGCGCGCGCCCCTGCGGACGGCAGTGCTTTGTCCTTGCGCGAATTGAATTCATAATGTCATCTTTTTGATCGCCAAGGCAAGCGGGAGAGATCCCCGTCAGCATCGGAGAAGCCGCCATGAAGATCATCGCCATCGCCCACCGCAACCAGGAGAAACCGCCGGAGGCCTTCGCCCCGCACATGGAACGCGAACCGAAAAAGGTGCTCTCGCTGATGGCCGAGGACGTCGTCCGCGAGGTCTACAGCCGCCATGACGGCAAGGGTGCGATCTTCGTCCTCGAGGCGGCGAGCGTCGAGGCGGTCGAGGCACGCTTTTCCGAGCTGCCCTTCGTCCAGAACGGGCTCTTGACCTTCGAAATCTATGCTGTCGGGCCCTATCGCGGCATCGTCGCCGCGGCTGCCGAGTAGCGCGCTGCGACGACCGGGACTCTGGTATTATGTCCGCAAATCGGTCATCCAGATCGCGGGCATTCGGGCAGACGGAACCCGCTACCATGGCGCTGGGCGGTGTGGAGAAAGTGATTCGACGGGACCAGCCGATCGCGCGGCGCTCGCTGCACGACGAGGTCGTCGAACGGATTCGTGACATGATCGTCGAGGGCGATCTTCCGCCCGACGCCCGGGTGCCGGAGCGGCTGTTGTGCGAGCGCTTCGGCATTTCGCGCACGCCGCTGCGCGAGGCGCTCAAGGTCTTGGCGTCGGAAGGCCTGATCCAGCTCCTGCCCAATCGCGGCGCCCGGGTGGCAGCCCTTTCGGCAGCCGACATCGACGAGCTGTTCGAGGTTCTGGCGGGGCTCGAATCGCTGGCCGGCGAGCTCGCCTGTCGGCGTATCACCAAGCGCGAGCTCACCCCGATCCGCCGCGCCCACGACGCCATGGTCGAGAGCTTCGAGCGAGGCAACCTCAGCAGCTATTTCAAGCTCAACCAGGAAATCCACCAGCGCATCGTCGATGCCGCCGGCAACGCCACGCTCGCGCAACTGCACGAGGGTCTCGCCGGCCGTGTCAAGCGAGCCCGGTTCATGGCCAATCTCTCCAAGGAGCGCTGGCGGCAGGCGGTCGATGAGCACGTGACGATCGTCGAGGCGCTCGAGGCCCGCGACGCCGACGCCCTCGCTCTGATCCTCAAGATGCACCTCCGCAAGAAGGCTGAGGTGGTCAAGCTCGCTTTGCTCGACGCGGCGTCCGGTGGAGGCGAGGGCGGTCAGATCGCGGTATAGAGGCCGGCCGTCCGAGCGCGCAGGACGACCAGCGCCACCACCGCATCGAGCGTCGGCGTGGCGACCCCGCAATCTCGGGCGAAGTCCTGGACGATGCGCAGCATGCTGTCGATCTCCATCGGCCGCCGGCGCTCGAGATCCTGCAGCATCGAGGGCTTCTGCGCCGCCCCCGCCCCCTTGGCGAACACGGCGTCCGCATCGTCGGCGAGTCCGTCGAAGCCGTGCGCCGCGGCCACGGCAGCGCCCTCGAGAAAGAGCCCGCGGCCGACCCTGGCGACTTCGGGATCGTCGATGATCGCGGCAGCCGTGGCCCCGGTCAGCGCGGCTATGGGCGCGGTCGAGAGGTTGCGCACCAGCTTGGTCCACATCGCCCGGCGGATGTCGGCCGTCGCCTCGACGGCGAAACCGGCACCGTCGAGATCGCCGGCGACCGCCTCGGCGCGGTCGAACCCGGCGGGATCGGCCGCGCCCACCACATAGCGGTTGCGGGCGCTCGAATTCTTGACGACGCCCGGCGCTGTCACCTCGTTCGACGAATAGACGATCATGCCCAGCGCGCGGGCCGCCGGGATCACGGCCGCCAGCCGTCCCTCCGGGTCGAGCCGCGCTGTCGATGGCACCCGGCCACCGGGGCGAAACCCGTGGCCGTACCACCAAAAGACGCCGTTCATCGCAGTGACGATCGGGGTTGCCTCACCCAGCAGCGGGCCGATGCCGGCCACCAGATCCGGCAGCGCCGGCGTCTTCGCACTGGTGATGACGAGATCCTGCGGCCCGAGTTCCGCCGGCTCGTCGCTCGCCTCGACCCGGACGTTCAGGCACCCGTCCGGGGTATCGAGCGTCAGGCCCCGTTCGCGGATCGTCGCCAGATGCGCGCCCCGAGCGACGAGGGAAACCGTGTGGCCGGCCTGGGCCAGCCGCGCCGCGAGGTAGCCGCCGACGGCACCAGCGCCGACAATCCCGATCCGCATGGTCGTTCACTCCCTGTCGTGTTCGACGCGCGGCTTAGCGTTTTTGACGGTGGCCCGCGAGACAAACCGGCGGCCGCAGGCGGCGTGAACGGCAGCGGGGTGGAATGTGCTTGCGACGACCTTTCGCTGACCTCTATGCTCTCAGCATACCAGTCGGGCAGAGCCGACGGTTGGTGAAGGCCAACGAGCTTTCGCCCAAGAGGCTATCCAAAGAACGGCGCGTCGCGTCCTTTCGGGTCTGCGCCGACGATCAGGGAACGGGGAACGATAAATGTCCGAACCGACCAGAGAGCCCGGCCGCGCGGTCGCTTGGCTCGGGCTTGCGGTCATTGCCGGCGTAGCGCTGAGCGCGGCGGGGTCGGCCGAGGCGCAGCGCATCGTCATGGTGATCGACCCGCCATCGGTGGAGACCAATCGCTTCTGGGCGACCTCCGGCGATTTCGGCCTGGAGCCCTCGCACCAGCCGTTGATCGGCCAGAACCCCGAGACCGGCGAGTACGATTCGAGCGGCCTGGCCCGGGAATGGGAGCACAACGAGGACTTCACCACCTGGACCTTCCGCCTGCACGAGGACGCCGAGTTCCACTTCGACTGGGGGCCCGTCACCGCTGCCGATGTCGTCCATTCCTATGAGCTGCACACCGCCGACGACAGCACGCTGATCGGCATCGCCCTGCTCAGGGGTGCCGAGCTCGAGGTGATCGACGACCACACCGTGGCGTTCCATTTGCCCGAGCCCCGGCCCAACTATCTCTTCGCCAATGCCGGCCGTGGCTCGCTGCACATCTACAGCAAGGCGCAATTCGATGCCGAGGGGCTCGAGGGTTACGACACCCGGCCCGCCGGCACCGGCGAGCTGCGCTATGTCGAGCGCGTGGTCGGCCGTGGCGTCGTCTTCGAGAAGGTCGAGAACCACTGGTCCGGCGAGGACGCGCGCTACGACGAGCTCGATCTACGCTTCGTCCAGGAGGCCTCGACCAAGCTGGCCCTCCTGCTCTCCGGCGAGGCGCATGTCGTCGTCCTGCCGCGCGAATTGCACCAGGACGCGATCGACGCCGGCATGGAAATCGTCTCCTCGACCGGCCCCGCGATGCAGACGGCCTGGCTCTTCAACGGCCAGTACACGCTGCCCGACGACGACGTCCTCAACCCCGATCTGCCGTGGCTGGACGTGCGCGTGCGCGAAGCCATCAACCGCGCGATCGATCGGGAAGCGCTGATCGACGTGCTCTATGACGGCCGCGCCGAGCCCTTGGTCCAGTTCGCCATGGACCCCAGGCACGAGGGCTGGAACCAGGACATCGCCGACCGCTTCGAGGAGATGTACGGCTTCGACCCCGAGCGGGCCAAGGCGCTGCTGGAGGAAGCAGGCTATCCGGACAGCTTCGCCGACCCGGTGATCCCGATCCTCTCCACGGCCCTGGCTGGCAATCCCGAGTTCGGCACCATGGCCGAGCTGATGCAGGTCTTCATGGACGAGATCGGCCTGCAAACCGAGGTCCGCGAGCTCGACTGGGCCGGCCTCGCCTCGCTGCGGCGGGCGCGCGAGGCGCACCTCACCCACCCCATGCGCAACGCCCCGGTCAGACCCACCGAGGTCGGCATCGACGCCTATTTCTCCAGCTTCGGCCGGCCCTTCAACGTCTACGAGGATCCCGAGGTCGACGCCCTGGTCGCCGAGTACAAGCAGACCCTCGATCCCGAAGGCCGTGACCGCTTGGCCCAGGAGATCTTCCGCCTCTTGTTCGAGAACTACGCCTCGGTGCCGATCGCGGCTGTCGCCGCCGACGTTGCCATCAATCCCGAGCACGTCGCCGGCTGGACCTTTCCCGGCGTGACCTCGGCCGGCATCAGCCACTTCCATTTGGTCGAGCCGGCCAACTGAAAGCACGGTAGCGACGCAAGAGGTCCCCGCCACGCCTTGGTGGGCACCTCGGCTCTGGAAAAAAAGTCCATCACGAGAGGGCAATCAACATGCAAGCGCTCATCACAGCCCGACGTGGCGCCAGTGTTGCCATCGCCGCCGTCACGGCGGTCACCATCGGCTGGGCCGCCAGTGCCGGCGCCACGGATCGCGTGATCCTCGCCTTCAACCCGCCGACCCAGGAGACCAACCTCTTCTGGAACGGCATCGGCGAGAAGATGCCGTCGATGCAGAGCCTGGTCGGCAACGACCCGCTCACCGGGGCTTACGACAATTCCGAGCTGGCCGCCGAGTGGTCGGCCAACGAGTCCTTCACCGAGTGGACGTTCAGGCTGCACGAGGACGCCGAGTTCCACCATGGCTGGGGCCCGGTGACATCGGCCGACGTGATCCACAGTTACGAGCTGCATACCGGCCCCGACAGCACCATCGTGGCGCTCGAGCAGCTGCGCGCCGCCGAGGTCGAGGCGCTGGACGATCACACCGTGGTCTTCCATTTCGCCGAACCGCGCACCGACTACGCTTTTCAGCATGCCGGGCGCGGGGCGATGGTCGTCTATTCCAAGGCGCAGTTCGACGCCGAGGGCATCGACGGCTACATCAACAAGCCGGCCGGCACGGCACCCTATCAATATGTCGAGCGACGGATCGGCGAGGGCATCCTGTTCGAGGCCGCACCGGACCACTGGCAGGGTGCAACGCCGGACTTCCCGGAACTCTACATCCGCTTCGTCGCCGAGCCCGCGACCAAGCTGGCGCTTCTGCTCGCCGGCGAGGCGCACATCGCCGACCTGCCGCGCGAGATCCAGGGCGAGGCCTTGGCCGCCGGCAAGACCACGATCGCGTCGCAGAATCCGGCGATGCATACCGGCGCCTTCTTCAAGGGGGTCTACAACCGGACCGGTGATCCGGCGCACAATCCCGATCTGCCCTGGGGCGATGTCCGCATCCGCGAGGCCATGAACCGCGCCCTCGACCGCGAGCAGATGATCGAGATCCTCTATGACGGTCGCGCCGAGCCGGTCGCGCGTTGGGGCATGCATCCGCCGCACGAGGGCTATGTGCCGGAACTCGCGGAGCGCTTCGACGAGATGTACGGTTACGACCCCGAACGCGCCAAGGAACTCTTGGCCGAAGCCGGCTATCCCGACGCCTTCCCCGACCCGACGGTGCCGATCATCGTGACGGCACTCTCCGGCAATCCCGAGTTCGCCACGATGGCCGAGCTGCTGCAGGTCTTCTTCGAGGAGATCGGCATGCAGACGGAGATGCGGGAGATGGACTGGGCGACCTTGGGCGCGCTTTCCCGGGCGCGCGAGGACTATGTCATCGCACCTAGCCGCAACGCGCCGATCCGCCCCTCCGAGGCCGGCATCGTCAATTTCTTCACCACCAGAGGCACCCCTTTCGGCGGGCTCGAGGACGATACCATCGAGGGCCTCGCCAATGCGCTGCAGAACGAGATCGACCCGGCCGAGCGCGAGCGCATCGCCGCCGAGGCCTGGACCTATCTCTTCGACATCTACGCCGACATCCCACTGGCTGCCCTGCACTTCGAGCTCTCGGTCGATCCCACGGTCGTCGCCGATTGGACGTTCCCGGGCGTCACCACCAACAGCGTCAGCCACTACCACCTGATCGAGGCGGCCGACTGAGCCGCCGACCCGCTGCCTGCCTGCCCGAGTTCTGCCGGCAGGCCCACGACAAGAGCTTCCAAGGGGGAGAAACCACCATGCCGACCAACCGCAATCACCTGACCCGCCGCGCCCTGGCCGGCGTCGCAGCATTGGCGATCATCGCCACGCTCGGCCTGCCGGCGGTGGCCCAGACCGCCGACCGCGTCGTCATCGCGCTCGATCCACCATCGACCGAGACCAACCGCTTTTGGACCACCTCGGGCGGCTTCGGCGGCATCGATCCGGCTTTCGAGCGCCTCGTCGGCAACGATCCGGTCACCGGTGCCTATGACAACTCCGGCCTCGCCGAGCGCTGGGAGGTGAGCGACGACTTCACCTCCTGGACCTTCTACATCCACCCCGAGGCCGAGTTCCATTTCGGCTGGGGTCCCGTCACTGCGGCTGATGTGGCGCACAGCCACGCGCTGCACAGCGGGCCGGATTCGACCCTGACCGGCGTGCAGAGCCTGCGCGGAGCGGAGATAGAGATCATCGACGACAAGACGATCCGCTTCACCTTCGAGGAGCCGCGGATCGATTTCGACTTCGCCAATGCGGGGCGTGGCTCGCTCTATATCTACAGCAAGGCGCAGTACGACGCCGAGGGGCTCGAGGGCTACGACCGCCAGCCGGCCGGCACCGGGCACTACCAATACGTCGAGAGCAGCCCCGGCCAGATCGTCTTTGCCCGGGTCGAGGATCACTGGAGCGGCTTTCAGCCCGACTTCGCCGAGCTGGAGTTCCGCTTCACCAACGAGGCGGCGACCAAGCTCGCGCTCCTGCTCTCGGGCGAGGCGCATGCCGCCAACCTGCCGCGCGAGTTGCAGGACGAGGCGCTGGCCGACGGCAAGGTGATCATCAGCTCGCAGAACCCGGGCAAGCAGGTGGTGCTGATCCCCAACGGTCTTTATCAGAGCGAGGGCGACCCAGCGCACAAGCCCGACCTGCCCTGGGCCGATATCCGCATCCGGGAGGCCATGAACCGGGCCCTGGACCGTGACACCATCGTCGATGCGATCTTCGCCGGCAGGGCGGAGAAGCTGGTGCGCTACGGCATGCACGAGCCGCACGAGGGCTTCGCGCCGGAGCTCGTCGAGCGGTTCGAGGAGATGTACGGCTACGATCCCGAGCGGGCCAAGGAGCTCCTGGCCGAGGCCGGCTACCCCGATGCCTTCCCCGATCCGGTGATTCCGATCATCTCGACCGTGTCGCCCGGCAGCCCGGAATATCCGACGCTGGCCGAGCTCGTGCAGATCTATTTCGAGGAGGTCGGCTTTCAGACCGAAATTCGCGAGATGGACTGGGCGAGCGTCGGCGCCGCCGGGCGTGGCCGTGCCGCCTACTTCATCAACCCGGTGCAGAACTCACCGATCCGGCCCTCCAATGTGGCGCTCTCCAACACCTTCCTGCCGACCGGCTCGCCCTATCACGGCTACGAGGACGATCGGATCATCGAGTTGACCAACGAGGTCAACCGCACGCTCGATACCGAAGCGCGCGAGGCGCTGATCCGCGAGGCCTTCAGCTATGTCTACGAGCAATACGCGGACATGCCGATGGTCTCGCTCGCCGCCGAGATCGTGGTCGATCCCGAGGTGATCGCCGGCTGGACCTATCCGGGGGTCACCTCGAACGGCTTCAGCCACTGGCAGCTGATCGAGGCTGCCGGCCAATAAAGGCTTGACCGGGGTGCCGCGGCTGCCGACGGTCGCGGCATCGCCTCACCCGACGAACGGCGGCCCGACCGCCTCGACAGGACAGCCCATCGCCCATGCGCCGCTTTCTCGTCATCCGTTTCCTGCAGGCGCTTTTGGCGCTCTGGGTGATCACGATCATCGTTTTCGGGCTGTCGCACCTGACGGGCAGCCCGATCGATGCATTGTTGCCGGACGATGCGAGCCCCGAGCAGATCGACAACCTGATCCGCCACTGGGGCCTCGATCGGCCCTACCACGTTCAGTATCTGACGTTTCTCGGCAACGCGCTGCAGGGCGATTTCGGCGAATCGTTGAAATGGCGGGGGCAATCGGCCCTCGGCGTGGTGCTGCAACGGCTGCCGGCGACCCTGCAACTCGGTGGCCTCGCCATCCTGATCAGCGTCGTCGTCGCTATTCCCTTGGGCGTCATGGCCGCGGTCAGGAAGGGCACCACGCTCGATGCGAGCGCCAACGTCATCGCGCTTCTGGGCCAGTCATTGCCGACCTTCTGGCTCGGCATCATCCTGATCTGGGTGTTCGCCGTCGGGCTCGGCTGGCTGCCGACCTCGGGCTATGGCGGCATCACCTACATGATCCTGCCGGCCGTCGCCATGGCTTGGTTTCAGATCGCAGCACTCACCCGCCTGACGCGTTCGGCCATGCTCGAGGTCCTCGATGCCGAATACGTCAAGCTGGCCAGGCTCAAGGGCGTGCCGGAATGGCAGATCGTGTGGAAACACGCGCTCCGCAACGCGGCGATCGTGCCGCTGACCTATTTCGGTGTCCTGGCCGGCTCGATCCTCACCGGCTCGGTCGTCATCGAGACCGTCTTCGCCTGGCCCGGCACCGGCTGGCTCGCCATCGAGGCGATCCGCGGCCGCGACTTCCCCGTGGTGCAGACCGTCGTCCTGGTCTTCGCCGTCGTCTATCTCGGCCTCAACTTCATCGTGGACGCGCTGTACGCCTATGTCGACCCCCGCATCCGATACGACTAGTCTGGCCGACCCCATCCGCCGGTCGGGCCTCTGGCGTCAGCTCAAGCGCTACCCCTTGGTGCCGCTGACCATCCTCATGCTCGTCTTGATCATCCCGGCGATCTTCGCCGACCTGATCGCCCCCTACGACCCCTACCAGAGCCATCTCAGGAACCGGCTCGCGCCGCCGGTGTTCTGGGGCGGCAGCTGGGAGTTCATCCTCGGCACCGACCGGCTCGGCCGCGACATCCTCTCGCGCATCATGCACGGTGCCCGCTACGCCCTGGCCATCTCGCTGGTCGGCATTTTCCTCGGCGCCATCCTGGGCACCTTCCTCGGCCTCTTGGCCGGTTATCGGTGCGGCTGGACCGACATCATCGTCATGCGGCTTGTCGACATCTCCTTCGCCTTGCCGAGCGTGCTCCTCGCCCTGGCCCTGGCCGCCGTCTACGGACCGTCGTTCCAGGCGGTGATCCTGGTCGTCGTCTTCGTGCTCTGGGCCTCCTTCGCCCGGCAGGTCCGGGCCGAGACCCTGTCGCTGCGCGAGCGCGACTTCGTCGCCCGCGCCCGCGTCGTCGGCTGCGGCCACACCCGCATCCTGTTTCGCCACATCCTGCCCAACGTCGTGAACACCGTGGTCGTCATGGCGACCCTGCAGATCGGCGTCGTGGTACTGCTCGAGGCCACCTTGAGCTTCCTCGGCATCGGCATCCCCAGGCCCACCCCGGCCTGGGGGCTCCTGGTCGCCGACGGCCGACAACTCGTGGTCAGCGCCTGGTGGATTTCGTTCTTCCCGGGCATGGCCATCCTCTTCACGGTGCTCTCGATCAATCTCCTCGGCGATTGGCTGAGGGATCGCCTCGACCCCAAGCTCAGACAGGTCTGACGTGGCAGCAGCAGAACCCATTCTTCGGGTCGAGAACTTGCGGACGGCGCTCGACATTTCGGCCGGGCGATTCGTGGTGGTCGACGACGTCAGCTTCACCCTCGATGCCGGCGAGACCTTGGGCATCGTCGGCGAATCGGGCAGCGGCAAGTCGATGACCGCGCTGTCCATTCTCCGCCTCTTGCCGCGCCCGGTGGGCACGATCGTCGGTGGCCGGGTGATCCTCGACGGTGAGGACCTCTTGACCAAGACCGACGACGAGATGCGCCGCATCCGTGGTCGCGAGATCGGCATGATCCTGCAGGACCCGCACACCTCCTTGAACCCGGTCTTCACCATCGGCAACCAGCTCAGGGAAGCCCTGCACATCCAAGACCCGAGCGCCTCGCGCTCGTCGTTGAAGGAAAAAGCGATCGCCGCACTTCGGGCGGTGCGGGTCGCGGCACCCGAGCACCGGGTGAACACCTACCCGCACCAGATGTCGGGCGGCATGAAACAGCGTGTCGTCGGCGCCATCGCCATTTCCGGCCGGCCCAAGGTGATCATCGCCGACGAGCCGACCACTGCGCTCGATGTCACCATTCAGCTGCAATACCTCAAGCTCCTGGAGGAGCTGCAGGCCGAAACCGGCATGGGCATCCTCTTCATCACCCATGATTTCGGCATTGTCGCCAGGCTCTGCCATCGCATCGTCGTCATGTATGGCGGGCGGATCGTCGAATCGGGCCCGACCGCCACCGTCTTCGACCACCCCTCACACCCCTATACCGAAGCACTCCTGGCCTCGGTGCCGACGGTCGAGCGCCGGGTCGAGCGGCTCTACGCCATCGAAGGCCAGCCGCCCTCGCTCGCCAGCTTCGGTGCCGGCTGCCGTTTCGCGCCGCGCTGCCCGCACGCCATGGACCGCTGCCGGACGGAGACGCCGCCGAGCTTTCCGGGCAAGAGTGGCCTCGGCGTCGAACGGCACGGTGCTGCTTGCTGGCTGCTCGAGGAGGACCGGGCATGACGGCACCGATGCTCCAGCTCGACCGGGTGGCCATGCATTTTCCGGTCAAGAGCGGCGGCATGCTCGCCCGGACGATGGCCACGGTGAAGGCCGTCGACGACATCTCCCTCTCGATGCAGGCGGGCGAGACCCTGGCGCTGGTCGGCGAATCCGGCTGCGGCAAGACGACGACGGCGCGGCTGATCCTCAAGCTGCTGGAGCCCACCTCGGGCCGTGTCCTGGTCGACGGCGTCGACATCTCGACCCTCAAGGGCAAGGCCTTGAGCCGCTTTCGCACCAAGGTGCAGGCGGTCTTCCAGGATCCCTGGGCGTCGTTGAACCCACGCATGCGGGTCCGCGACATCGTCTCCGAGCCGCTGGTCGTCAACGAGAACTTGTCCCGCAAGGAGCGCAACAAGCGGGTCGACGAGGTGCTCGAGGCCGTAGGCCTCCGAATCGAGCAGGCCGTTAACTTCCCGCACGAATTCTCAGGGGGGCAGCGCCAGCGAATCGCCATCGCCAGTGCCCTGATCGCCCGGCCCGAGCTCATCGTCCTCGACGAGCCCGTCTCCGCCCTCGACGTCTCGATCCGCTCGCAGATCATGAACCTCTTCAAGGACCTGCAGGCGCAATACGACGTCGGCTACGTGCTGGTCGCCCACGATCTCGGCACCACCCGCTACATGGCCGACTGGATCGCCGTCATGTATCTCGGCCGCATCGTCGAAATCGCCCGCTCCGAAACCCTCTTCGAGAGCCCGAAACACCCCTATACCGAAGCTCTCCTCTCGGCGGCCTTGCCCAGCCACCCCGATACTGTTCACGAGGAAATCATTCTTGCCGGCGAGGTCCCGTCGCCCATCGACCCGCCCTCCGGCTGCGGCTTCAATCCCCGCTGCCACAGGAAACTCGGCGGCATCTGCGAGACGACTACCCCACCCCTGCTGCCGCTGGCCGACCGCAGCCACCAGGTCGCCTGCCACATCTACGCAGACGAGCAGAACGCTGAATCGGGAAAAGCCGCCTCACGATCACCGGCCTAGCGGTGTGTCGGCGAACCGATGCTCACGGGTTGCCATGGTCCGGGCGATGCGAAGGCCTTGGATTTTTCGGCTGCTCGGTGCGGCTCGAGGCAGCGCCTCCAGCTTCGACCGGCGGCCGACCCGGCGCCTCCGGGAGAGGGTCAGACCCCTCTGAAAACTTATTGCCGATCAAAGGCTTGGCACCGGCCAGGCCCTCTGGTCTCGCCCACCTCTACTGATGGACCATGTCGGTGCCCCCGAGAGGCGCGCTTCTCGGCAGCTTTTGATGCGCGGTGGCGCCAGAACCGTCAGATGGCCGCCATGCGTCTGAGGCCGACCATCCGATCGCAAATGACGAGGGCGAGGATGGTGAGCGCGATCAAGAGGGTGGAGACGGCGGCGAGCGTCGGGTCGGGCGACATCTCGAGCTGGTTCAAGAGCTGGATCGGCAAGGTCTTGGTGCGGACATCGGTGAGGAAGATCGAGACGGGGTAGTTGTCGAAGCTGGCGATGAAGGCGAAGAGCGCCCCGCTCATGAAGCCCGGCAGGATGTTGGGCACCAGCACCCGCCAGAGCGCCTTGGGCCATGAGCAGCCCAGCGTGCGCGCGGCGTCGATCATGGTGAAATCGAAGAGCGAGAGGCTGGCCAGCACCGTGCGCATGACGAAGGGCATGGTGACCACGACATGCGCCAAAAGCAGCGTCGTATAGGTGTCGTAGAGACCGATCTGCCGGGAGGCCTGCAGAAAGGCGATGCCGAGCACGAGGCCGGGCAGCATCAAGGGCGAGATCATGAACGTCGCGATCGCCTGCCCGCCCGGCACGGCCCCCCGCACCACGGCGATCGCCGCCAGCGTGCCGAGCAGCAGCGAGATCGCGGTCGAGAGTGCCGCTATCTGCGCCGAGAGCCAAAGCGCCTGGTAAAAGGCCGGGATGGCATGCGCGCGGGCGTACCACTGCAGCGAGAAACCTTCCGGCGGAAAGCGGAAGACCGCGGATTCGGTGAACGAGACCGGGATGATGATGAGAATGGGCGCAAAGAGAAAGACGATGGTGAGCCCCATCATCGTCCAGGCGAAGCCGACACCGACTCGGTCCATCGCTCAACGCTCCCGATAGCTGAAGCGCTGCGACAGCCAGGCCGAGGCCAGGATCACCACGATGGCGATCAAGAGCAGCAGCACCGCCATCGACGAGCCGAGCTGAAAGTCGCGCAAGTTCAGGTAGGACTTCGCCATTACCCGCGACATCGTCATGAAGCGATCGCCGATGAGCAACGACGGCGTGACATAGGCCGCGACCGCGAGCGAGAAGGTCAACGACACGCCGGCGATGATCCCCGGAAGGCTGAGCGGCAGCACGACATGGGTGAAGCGGTAGACGGGGCTGGCGCCCAGGCAGGCCGCGGCGTCGGTGAGCCTCGAGTCGATCATCCGCACGACCGAGTAGATCGGCAGGATCATGAACGGCAGGAAGACGTTGACCATGCCGACGAAGAGGCTGAACTCGGTGAAGACCAGCCGGATCGGCGCATCGATGAAGCCGAGGCCCTGCAGCGCCCAGTTGACCGGCCCGTCGCGGCGAAAGAGCAGCGTCAGGCCGAAGGTCTTGACGATGATGCTGACCGTCAGCGGCAGGAAGATCAGGGTGAAGAGCAGGACCTGGACGTAACCCTGGGCGCGGGCGAGGGCGAAGGCGGCCGGATAGCCGAGCACCAGCGCGATGA
>JAABSG010000068.1 GCA_011390475.1 Geminicoccaceae bacterium
CTCGTCGATGCCTTGCGCCAGACGCCAGAAATGACCGCCCTGCCGCCCCAGCCGCTGCACCGCCTCCGCCTCGCTCAACCCCTGCAGATCGGCGCCGTCGGCGATGCCGGCCGCCAACAGCCGTCGGGCCGTGGCCGGGCCCACACCGTGAAACTTCGCGATCGGCAGACCGGCCAGGATGCGGCGGGCGTCCTTGGGGCGAATGACGCAGAGCCCGTCGGGCTTCTCCATCTCGGATGCGAGCTTGGCCAGAAACTTGTTGGCGGCGACACCGGCCGACGCGGTGAGCCCGGTCTCTGCCCGGATGTCGTCCTTGATCGCCCGGGCGATGGCGACCGCCGGGCCGGGGCCCGTCTTCGGTTCGCTGACGTCCAGATAGGCCTCGTCCAGGGACAACGGCTCGACGAGGTCGGTGTAGCGCTCGAAGATCGCCCGGATCTCGCGGCTGACCTCTTTATAGACCGCAAAGCGCGGGCGAACGAAGAGCAACTCGGGGCAGAGCCTCGCGGCCTGGGCACCGGGCATCGCCGAGCGCACGCCGAAGGCCCTGGCCGCGTAGCTCGCGGTCATCACCACGCCCCTGGCCGAGCCACCGCCGACCGCGATCGGCTTGCCCGCAAGGGTGGGATCGTCGCGCTCCTCGACCGCGGCGTAGAATGCGTCCATGTCGACATGGATGATCTTGCGCATTCCGATATGCTCTACAGTTTTTTCCGCTCGGCTCTCAGCCGCTTGGCGGGCGCGGCTGTTGCAAGATGCCAACAAACGTTTCGCATGTCGCTGATTCAGGTCGGCGATTCTCAGCCGTCGCTTGCCAGAGCAGTTGGCTGAACTCTACGTTCGGCACGCTAGAGCGTTGCCTGCCGTCGACCGGGACCGTCGATCGTGGGCGGCTCTGGATGGCGGAGAGAACAGGAGACGGGCTTTGACCAAATGGAGTCTCGGCCGTGCGTCCACGCGCGGTTGGATCGGAGCGGCCGTGCTGCTGTCTGCCGGTCTCTGGAGCGCGCCCAGCAGCGGCAGCACGCTACCCGAGTCGTTGATCTCGGCCTATCTCAACAACCCCAGGCTCGAAGCCGGCAGGGCCACGCTGCGGGCCACCGACGAAGCGGTGCCGCAGGCCTTGGCGGCCGGACGGCCGCAGGTCTTTCTCGACGGCACGGTCGATGCGGTGACCTCCGATACCGACGTCAGCGAGCGCGACGAGCGGACGACCCCGGGCGTCAACCTCTCGCTCCGCCAGCCGCTCTATGCCGGCGGCGGCATCCAGGCCGGGGTGCGTCGGGCCGAGAACGAGGTCCGCGCCGAGCGCGCCTTTCTGCTCGCGACCGAGCAGCAGGTGCTGTTCGATGCGGTCGACGCCTATACCAGCACCTGGCGGGACCGGGCCGTGCTCGAGATCGCCCTGGCCACCGAGCAGCGCATCCGCCGCCAGTTGCAGGCGACCCGGGACCGCTTCGAGGTGGGTGAGGTGGCCCGTACCGATGTGGCCCAGGCCGAAGCCCGGCTCGCCCGAGCGCAGGCCGACATCGAGACGGCGCGTGCCGACCTCGCCGCCTCTACCGCCGCCTTTCGCGACATTATCGGCATCAACCCCGGCATGCTCGCCGACCCCGAGGCGTTCCCCGATCTGCCGTCGAGCGAGGCCGAGGCCCAGGCGCTCGCGGCCGCCAATCCGAACATCACCTCGGCCACCTTCCGCCTGCAGGCGGCGCGCGAGGGGGTCGACGTGGCCTTTGCCGACCTGTTGCCCAGCCTCGATCTCACCGGCAACGTTCGCTACCAGCAGAACGAAACCCGCGCCATCGACCGTCGCGACGAGGCGCGGGTCGGCCTGCAGCTCTCGATCCCGCTCTTCCAGGGCGGCGCCGACCGTTCACGGGTGCGGCAGAACCGGCAGACGGTCGATGCCCGGCGGAGCGATCTCGAGGACACCCTCAGGGGCGTGCAGCGCTCGGTCACGACGTCGTGGGAGCGGTTGATCGCGGCGCGCGCCGCCATCGATGCCTTCAGCGAGGAGGTGCGGGCCAACCAGATCGCGCTCGACGGGGTCGAGCAGGAGGCCCTGGTCGGCCAGCGGACCGTGCTCGACGTCCTCGATGCCGAACAAGAGTTGTCCAATTCCCAGGTCAACCTGGTGCGGGCGAGGCGGGAATGGATCGTCGCCAGCTATCAGTTGAAATCGGCGATCGGCGAGCTCACCGTGGCTGGTCTCGATCTCGACGTCCAACCGTTCGATTCCACCGCCAACTATCTCCAGCAGCGCGACCGCCTCTTCGGCCTCGATTGAGGCCGCTGACGGCTGCCGCCGAACTGGTGAAAAACGCGTTTGCGTTAACCGGTTGTTAGGGTCCGCCAAGCTAAAGTCCCGGTCATGACGAACGGCAACGGCGCCGCTCGTGAACGCCTGAAGCGCCATGTGGCGCCAAGAATAGGGACTTTCGCATGCTCTCCTCCTGGCAACCTCGTCTGCTCCTCGCCGCCACTGCGGTCGCCATCGCCGCAGCCCCCGCCATGGCGGGGACGGATACCGATGTCCTGACGGTCCGGGTCACCGTCCAGGAAGCCTGCACGATCTCCGGCACGACGATCGATTTCGGCACCTATAGCGCCGGCCAGCAGGCCGCCCTCGATGCCGAAGGTGCCATCGGCTACAACGGCTGCGCCGCCGGCACCCTCACCATCGCGCTCGACGGCGGCACCGGTGGCAATGTCGCCAACCGCCAAATGGCGAACGGCGGCTCGACGCTCGCCTATCAGCTGTTCAAGAATTCCGCCCGCAACCAGGTCTGGGGCACCGGCGGTGACGCCCTGCAGCGAGTGCTGCTGGTCCCGGACTCCGGCAGCGTCCCGGTCTATGGCCGGATCGCCGGTGGCCAGAACGTCGCCGGCGGCACCTACACCGACACGGTGAACGTGACGCTGACCTTCTGATCGCCCCGGCACACGGCACCCTCGATAGCCAATCGGTCGGCCGGTGGCCCGGCCCGACGAGCACCGAACGCGCTCGTCGCGCCGACCGCCGGCCGCCACCGTGTCGCGCTGCCCTTGTCGAGTGGTGGGACGCGCTTCCATTTCACCGCGCGAACGGCTAACCCCGAGCCGAGGCTCTCGCCTGACCTCGCGCCTTGGAGGAGTCGTCGCATGGCTGCCGCTCGCCGCCCGTCGCGCCGTGCCGCCACGACCCCGGCCGCCGCCCGCGATCCGAGCCGGGTGCAGTCTTTGACCCGCGCCTTGAGCCTGCTCGACACGCTCGCCGAGACGGCCGACGGGATGACGCTCTCGGACGCCGCACAGATCGTCGGCCTCGCCCCCTCCACGGCGCACCGTCTACTGACCACGCTCGAGAGCCAACGCTATGTGCGCTTCGTCGCGAGCGAAGGGCTCTGGCAGGTAGGCGTGCAGGCCTTCGTCGTGGGCCAGGCCTTTCGCCGCTCGCGTGACGTGGTGACCCTGGCCAGACCGCAAATGCGCCACCTGATGGAGGAGAGCGGCGAGACCGTGAACCTCTATCTCGAGGAGGGCGGCGAGGCCGTCTGCATGGCCCAGGTGGAGAGCAGGCAGATGATGCGGGCGATCGCCCGGCCGGGTGGCCGGGTGAAGCTGCACTGCTCCGGTGCCGGCAAGGCGATGCTGGCCTTCATGCCGGCCAGCGACGTCGCGCGCATCCTGCAGACCCATGGCCTGCCGCGGGCGACCGAGCGGACCATCGATACCCCGCAGAAGCTGAAGATCGATCTCGAGCGCGTGCGCCAGCGGGGCTTTGCCGTCGACGACGAGGAGCATGCCGTGGGCTTGCGCTGTGTCGCGGCACCGATCCTCGACGAGGAGGGCCGGCCCCTAGCGGCGCTGTCGATCTCGGGCCCCCTCGCGCGGATCGACGAGACCGCGATCGGCGTGATGGGTGGTCACGTCCGCCGGGCGGCGAGCGCGGTCACCGAGCAGATGGGGGGCCGTTCAAGAGATTGACCAACCTTGCTTTTTTCGGACGATGCCGCATCGTGGAATGCCATCCTGAAATTATTGCGAACGGCGGAGCGAGCGCCACTTATTGAGCCAATTCGGAAATCGACTTGCTGATGCGTATGGGGAGGTGCCGATCATGGCCAAGATGACTGCAATCGAAGCTGCCGTTCTCGTGCTCGAGAAGGAAGGGGTGACGACTGCCTTCGGCGTTCCCGGGGCCGCGATCAACCCCCTCTATGCCGCGCTGGAGAAACGCCGCACGATCCGCCACATCCTCGGCCGCCACGTCGAGGGCGCCTCGCACATGGCCGAGGGCTACACCCGGGCCGAGGCCGGCAATATCGGCGTCTGCATCGGCACCTCGGGGCCGGCCGGCACCGACATGATCACCGGGCTCTATTCGGCGATCGCCGATTCCATCCCGATCCTCTGCATCACCGGCCAGGCGCCCCGCGCTCGGCTGCACAAGGAGGACTTCCAGGCGGTCGACATCGCCGCCATCGCAGCCCCGGTCACCAAGTGGGCGACGACGGTGCTCGAACCCGGCCAGGTGCCCCGGGTCTTCCAGAAGGCCTTCCACCTGATGCGCTCCGGCCGGCCGGGGCCCGTGCTCATCGACCTGCCCGTCGATGTCCAGACCTCGGTCATCGAGTTCGACATCGAGACCTACGAGCCCCTGGCCGTCTGGAAGCCCGCGGCCAGCCGCGCCCAGATCGAGCGGGCGCTCAGCATGCTGAACGAGGCCGAGCGGCCGCTGATCGTCGCCGGCGGCGGCATCATCAACGCCGACGCGTCGGACCAGCTCGTCCAGTTCGCCGAGATCACCGGGGTGCCGGTCATCCCGACGCTGATGGGCTGGGGCTGCATTCCGGACGATCACGACCTGATGGCCGGCATGGTCGGGCTGCAGACCAGCCACCGCTACGGCAACGCCACCTTCATGGCGTCGGACTTCGTGCTGGGCATCGGCAATCGCTGGGCCAACCGGCACACCGGTTCGGTCGACGCCTACACCAAGGGCCGCACATTCGTCCACGTCGACATCGAGGCGACGCAGATCGGCCGGGTCTTCAACCCCGATTTCGGCATCACCTCGGATGCCAAGGCGGCCCTCGACCTCTTCATCGAGGTGGCGTTGGAATGGCGCGATGCGGGCAAATTGAAGGATCGTTCGGCCTGGGCCGGCCGCTGCCTGCATCTGAAGAAGAGCATGCTCCGCAAGAGCCACTTCGACCAGGTGCCGCTGAAGCCACAGCGCATCTATCAGGAGATGAACGAGGCCTTCGACCGCGACACCTGCTACGTCACCACCATCGGCCTCTCGCAGATCGCGGGTGCCCAGTTTCTCCACGTCTACAAGCCCAGGAACTGGATCAATTGCGGCCAGGCCGGGCCCTTGGGCTGGACGCTGCCGGCGGCACTCGGCGTGCGCGCGGCCGATCCCGACCGCAAGATCGTGGCCCTTTCGGGTGACTACGACTTCCAGTTCCTGATCGAGGAATTGGCCGTGGGTGCCCAGCACAAGCTGCCGTATCTGCACGTCGTCATCAACAACTCCTATCTCGGCCTCATTCGCCAGGCCCAGCGTGGCTTCGAGATCGACTTCGAGGTCAGCCTCGCCTTCGACAACATCAACGCCGATCCGAACACCACGGCCCCGGGCTACGGCGTCGACCACTGCGCCGTGGCGGAGGGCCTGGGCTGCAAGGCCGTGCGGGTGACCAGCCCCAACGAGTTCAAGGAGGCGTTCGAGCGGGCGCATGCGCTGATGGACGAACACCAGGTGCCGGTCGTGCTCGAGTTCATCACCGAACGCGTGACCAACATCGCGATGGGCACCGAGATCCACAACGTCAACGAGTTCGAGGAGATCCTCTGCCTCGATCCGAATCTCGACCTTTCCGACGTCGAGGGAACGGGGCTCTCCGAGCACGGCGGCAAGAAGGAGCCGCAACCCGCCTGAGCCACGGGGCGGCCCGGCAGGCAGCCCTTGTAGCCGGCCGCCACCCGTGCCACTTCATGGTGAAGCAGCATGGGAGGCGACCGATGGGTGCCATCGCAATTGCAGAGCCGAACCGGGCCGTCATCGACGAGCGCGCGCACATCATCGAGGGCCTCGCCGCCATCCTGCCGGGTGAGAACCTGATCACCGACGCCCGTGAGCTCGTGCCCTACGAAACGGACGGCTTCACCGCCTATTCCAGGGTGCCGATGGCGGTCGTGCTGCCCGAGACCACCGAGGAAGTGAGCCGCATTCTCGCCTTCTGCAACGAGCAGGGCGTGGCGGTGGTGCCGAGGGGGGCCGGCACCTCGCTCTGCGGCGGGGCGATCCCCAACGAGGACTGCATCGTCCTCGGTGTGGCCAAGATGAGCCGGGTGCTCGACGTCGACTACGCCAACCGCACCGCCCGGGTCGAGGCCGGGATCACCAATATCGCCATCAGCCAACACGTGGGCGAAAACGGTTTCTTCTACGCCCCCGACCCCTCGTCACAGCTCGCCTGCACCATCGCCGGCAATATCGCGATGAACTCGGGCGGTGCCCACTGCCTGAAATACGGCGTCACCACCAACAACCTCCTGGGCGTGAAGCTGGTGCTGGTCGACGGCACGGTGGTCGAGATCGGCGGCGAGCATCTGGACGCGTCCGGCTATGACCTTCTGGCCTTGGTCTGCGGCTCGGAGGGCCAGCTCGGTGTCGTCACCGAGGCCACCGTCCGCATCCTGCCCATGGCCGAGGGTGCCCGTCCCGTACTCTTCGGCTTCGGCTCGTCGGCCGCCGCGGGTGCTTGTGTCGCCGACATCATCGCCGCTGGGATCGTGCCGGTCGCCATGGAGTTCATGGACAAGCCGGCAATCGAGATCACCGAATCCTTCGCCCATGCCGGCTATCCCCTCGATGCCGAGGCGATGCTGATCATCGAGGTCGAGGGCTCGGACGAGGAAATGGACGCGGCCCTCGCACGGATCGTCGAGATCGCCCGGCGCCACGATGTCCAGACCGTCAAGGAGAGCAAGTCGGCCACCGAGACGGCGCAGATCTGGAAAGGCCGTAAATCCGCGTTCGGCGCCACCGGCAAGATCGCCGATTACATCTGCATGGACGGCACCATCCCGACCGGCCGGCTGCACGAGGTGTTGCCCAGGATCGGTGAGATCTGCCGGGGCTACGGGCTCAGGGTCGCCAACGTCTTTCATGCCGGCGACGGCAATCTCCACCCCTTGATCCTCTACAACGTCAACGACCCCGAGGACGCGATGCGCGCCGAAATGGCCGGCAACGACATCCTCACGCTCTGCGTCGAGGTCGGCGGCTGCCTGACCGGCGAACACGGTGTCGGCATCGAGAAGCGCGACCTGATGCACCACCAGTTCACGGCCGCCGACATGGACCAGCAACTGCGCGTGCGCGCCGTCTTCGATCGCAAGGGCATCCTCAACCCGGGCAAGGTCTTTCCGCTCGACGCCAAAATCGCGGCCGAAAGCGAGCTGCAGGCCGCATGACGCTGCTGCTGCCCGAGAGCGAAGCCGAGGCGGCGGCGATGGTGGGCGGCGCCTCGGCACCGTTGCGCCTCGAAGGCGGCGGCACGCGGGCCGCGCTCGGCCGGGCGATCCAGACGGCAGGGACGCTCTCGAGCCGGAAGCTCACCGGCGTCACCCTCTACGAGCCGGCCGAGATGGTCATCGGGGCCCGGGCCGGCACGCCCTTGGCCGAGATCGAGGCGGTGCTGGCCGACAAGAACCAGACCCTGGCCTTCGAGCCCATGGACCACCGCCCGCTCTTCGCCAGCGAGGGCGAACCCACCATCGGCGCGATCGCCGCCGCCAACGTCTCCGGCCCCCGCCGCGTCTTCGCCGGGGCCGCCCGCGACAGCCTGATCGGCATCCGTTTCGTCAACGGCCGCGGCCAGATCATCAAGAACGGCGGGCGGGTGATGAAGAACGTCACCGGCCTCGATCTGGTCAAGCTGCACGCCGGGGCGATGGGCACCCTCGGCCTCTTGACCGAGGTGATCTTCAAGGTCAGCCCGCGCCCGCCCGCCACGGCGACCCTGATCTATCATGACCTCGACGATGCCCGTGCCAACGCGCTCATGTGCGCCGCGATGGGCACGCCCTTCGAGATCACCGGTGCGGCCCATCTCCCGGCCGGGATCGGCGACGAGCGAGCGCGCACCCTCCTCCGGCTCGAGGGCTTTCCCGAGCAGCTCGACTACCGCAGCGGCCGCCTGCGCGACCTCTTCGACGCCTACGGCACGCCCGAGCGCCTCGATGGCGACCCGGCCGCAGCACTCTGGCGCGAGGTTCGCGACGTCCGCGCGCTCGTCGAGCCGTTCGATCATGCCGTCTGGCGGCTGAGCGTCCCGCCGCGCCTCGGCGCCGGGCTCACCGAGCGCTTGCGGGGAACGCTCGACTGCCGCGTGCTCTACGACTGGTCCGGCGGGCTCGTCTGGCTAGGGCTCGCCGAGGACGACGATGCCGGCGCTGCCACCATTCGCGCTGCCGTCCACGACACCGGCGGGCACGGCACCCTGGTGCGCGGGTCGGCCGAGTTGCGCGGCCGCATCCCCGTCTTCCCGCCCGAGCCCGCGGCGATCGCCAAGCTCACGGCCGGGATCAAGGCGAGCCACGACCCCAAGGGCCTCTTCAACCCCGGCCTCATCCACCCCGGTGCTTGAGATGCGCTCTCGTATTTCGCGCTCGCCCGACCGGCGCCTGGCGCGCGAGCCAAACGAAGAGCACGGTCAAGAGCGCCGCCAGCCAGGTCACGAGATCCGTTCGCTCGCCCAGGAGCAGCGCGCTGAAGCCCAGCGTGCAATAGACCTGGAGCAACTGCAACTGACCCACCTTGCCGATGCCACCCAGTGCCAGCCCGCCATACCAGAAGAAAAAGGCCAGAAACTGCGGGAAGGCCGCGACATAGAGGACAGCGGCCCAGGCTTCGGCACTCACCTCGAGCGGTGCCGGCGGCCAGTAGACGACAGAGAGCAGGGCCGCCGGCGGGAGCGAGACGACCAGGGCCCAGGCGATGACATCGAGCGCCGGCAGGTCGGCGGCGATGCGCGCCCCCCCGGCATAGCCGAAGGCGGCACCGAGGCCAGCGGCCAAAAGAAAGAGATCGGCCGGCACGATCCGCCCGCCGCTCTGCCAGAGCACGAAGGCGAGCACGACGCTGCTGCCCCCCAGGGCGGCGAGCCAGAAGCGCCGGCTCGGCCGCTCGCCGGCGACGATGGCACCCGTCGCCACCGTCATCAGCGGCATGATGGCCAGCACGACGCCGCCATGGCTCGCCTCGACCGTGCGCATCGCCAAGGCCGAGAACAGCGGAAAGCCGATGACCACACCGCCCACCACGAGCGCCAGGTCCGGCCAATGTCGGCGCCGAGGGCGGCGCTGGCGCGCGAGCGCCAAATAGGCCACGGCCATGAGGCCGGCGAGGCCTACTCGGGCCGCGGTGACGAAGGCGGGGCCGAGTTCCGGCACGGCGAGCCGCGTCGCCGGCAGCGACAGGCTGAACAGCAGCATGCCGACGAGGCCCAGCCCATAGCCCTTCAGGATCGCCCCGTCCGCCGGCACCGAAACCTCCCGCCCCTCCAGACATCGCCCCAAAGCGCCTGCCTTTACGCGCGATCGACGGCGCTGGCGAGCGGCATCAGCCTTCGAGACAGTCCATGAAAACGTCCTTCAGCCCGGCCCAGCTCGCCGATCCCGATGTGCGCGAGTCCGAAAAGATCCTGCGGTCCTGCGTCCATTGCGGCTTCTGCACCGCCACCTGCCCGACCTATGTGCTGCTCGGCGACGAGCTCGACAGTCCCAGAGGCCGCATCTACCTGATCAAGACCATGCTCGAGGAGGGCCGGCCGGCGGACGAAAAGACGGTCAAGCATCTCGACCGCTGCCTCTCCTGCCTCTCCTGCATGACGACCTGTCCCTCGGACGTGCACTACATGCACCTGGTCGACCACGCGCGAAAACACATCGAGGACACCTATAGACGGCCTGCCCTGGATCGCTATCTCCGGCAACTGCTGGCCATGGTGCTGCCCTATCCCGCGATCTTCCGCGTGGCCCTCCTGAATGCCTCGATGGCCCGCCCCCTGGCCCCGCTCTTCAAGGGCACCTTGCGCGCCATGCTGGAGCTGGCACCCAAGGGCGGGCCGAAGCCGCCTTCGCCCGTCGACCGGCCGCAAACCCATGCCGCGAGAGGTCCACGTCGCGGCCGGGTGGCGCTGCTCGCCGGCTGCGCTCAGCAGGTCCTGGCACCCGAGATCAACGAAGCCACGATCCGCCTCTTGACCCGCCACGGCGTCGAGGTCGTGATCGCCGAAGGGGCCGGCTGCTGCGGTGCCCTGACCCACCACATGGGCAAGGAGGCAGCGGCGCACCGTAGCGTGAAGGCGAATATCGATGCCTGGCTGAACGAGCACAGGCGCGATCCCCTCGACGCCATCGTCATCAACGCCTCGGGCTGCGGCACCACGGTCAAGGACTACGGTTTCATGCTCCGCGAGGACGAGGCCTATGCCGAAAAGGCCGCGACGGTAGCCGCACTGACCAGGGACATCACGGAATACCTGGCAACCCTCGACCTCGCCCCCAGCGCAGCCGCCCCCGGGACGCAAGAGGCGGCGCGGGCCGATCTGGCCGTGACCTACCACTCCGCCTGCTCGATGCAACATGGCCAGAAGTTGACGACCCAGCCCAAGGCGCTGCTCACGGCCGCCGGCTTCTCGGTCAAGGAGCCCAGGGAAGGCCATCTCTGCTGCGGCTCGGCCGGCATCTACAACATCGTCCAGCCGGAAATCTCCAAGCAGCTCAAGGCCCGCAAGGTGAAGAACCTCGAGCGCACCCGCCCCGATGTGATCGCCACCGGCAACATCGGCTGCATTACCCAGTTGCGCACCGGCACCGACATCCCCGTCTGCCACACGGTCGAGCTCCTCGACTGGGCGACGGGCGGCCCCAAGCCGGCGGTGCTGGGCCGAGCCGAGCGGCCGCTCGGGGCGACCGCCTAGCCCCGACGCCTCACCGCCGGCTTGCTTGCCGAAAGCCGGCTCGCAAGACGGCTGGTCGGTCAGCGGACGATGAAGACCGAAATGGAGCTGTGGTTGGCGATCCAGCCGGCGTTCGAGCTGAAGAGATGGTCTTTGATGCCGGGAATGTGGGACGCCATGACCACGAGATCGGCGCCGATGTCCTCGAACGCCTGCCGCAACTGCTTGTCGAGGTCGATGGTCATATCGAGGCTGACGATCATCTTGGCCTTGGTGTCGACGCCGTGCTGCTCACCCTCCGACTTGGCGAAGGCCTCGAGCTTGGCCTGATACTCCGAGGGGTTGTGGGCAATCGGGCTCGGGGTCTCGGTCGTCGCCCCGACGTAATGAACCGTGGCGCCATAGTGCTTGGCGAGATCGACCGCCGTCCGCAAGGCTTTGGGCAGGCGGTCGATATGCTCGAGATCGACTGGCACGGCGATCGTTTGGTACATTGCTATCGTCTCCTATGCGGCGCCGGCGGAACGACTCCGGGCAAGACCCGCGGCCATCCGGACCGGCTCAGCGAACCACGTAAACCGAGCACTTGGCATAGAGCGTCACCTGCGACGCGGTCGAGCCCATCAAGTGCTCCCTCAGCCTGGGATTGCGCGCGCCCATCACGATGAGCGTGGCGCCCACCTCCTCGGCGACGGTGCGGATCATCCGGTGCGGTGCTTCCATGCTGCCGCGCACGTGTCCCTTGGTGACGATGTCGGCGGGAAAGCGCTTCTTCAAGAAGGCGTCGAGCTCGGGCTTCTTGTCCTCGGGCAGCCGCCGGAGATTGCGCTCGAGCGCCGGCACCACCCAGAGCACGTGCAGTTCGGCGGCGCGCCGTTGGGCCATCCCGATCGCCTCGTCGATCACCTTGCTCCAGGCATCGGCCTGCGTCAGGTCGATCGGCAGCAGGATCTTTTCGGCCATCGTCCTCTCCCCTTTTGGTCGTGCCACTGGTCGTGAATAACGGGCTCACCCGCGGCACGGTGGCCGGCCGGGACAGCCCGCATGGCGGCGGCCCCGGCCTTTTCCGTATCGTCAGCGCGCCATTTGTGGATCGACCCGCAAGGCCTTGAACAGCCCCCAACACATGACGAGAAGCACGATCGCGAAGGGAAAGCCCGTGGCGATCGCCGCTGCCTGCAGCGAGGCCAGCCCGCCGCCGAGCAACAGGGCAATGGCGACCAGCCCCTCGAAGGTGCACCAGAAGATCCGCTGGATGACCGGCGCGTCGGTCTTGCCACCGGCGGTGATCGTGTCGATGACGAGCGAGCCCGAATCGGACGAGGTGACGAAGAAGACGATGACCAACGTGATGCCGATGAAGGAGGTGATCGCCGTCAGCGGCAGGGTCTCCAGCATGACGAAGAGCGAAAGCTCGGGCACGTAAGCCGCCACCACCTCGGCCACGCTCTCCGTGCCCAGATTGATGATTTGCCAGACGGCGGTGCCGCCGAAAGCCGTCATCCACAAGATCGAGACCGCGGTCGGGATCAACAGCACGCAGATGATGAACTCGCGGATCGTCCGGCCTCGGCTGACCCGAGCGATGAACATGCCGACGAAGGGCGACCAGGAGATCCACCAGGCCCAGTAGAAGGTCGTCCAGCCGTGCATGAAGTCGGTGTCCTCGCGGCCGACGAAGTTGCTGAGCGGCAGGACGTTCTGGAAATACGCCCCGGCATTGGCGAAAAAGCCGGTGGCGACGGCCAGGGTCGGGCCGGTGAAGATGACGAAGCCCAGGAGCAGGGCCGCGAGCAGCATGTTGATCTCGGAAAGCCGCTTCACGCCGGCCTCGAGCCCGGCCATGACCGAGAGCAAGGCCACGGCCGTAATCGCGATGATCAGGACCACCCGGGTGGTCTCGGTGGCCGGGATGCCGAACAAGTAGTCGAGCCCGGCCGAGGCCTGCTGCGCGCCGTAGCCCAACGAGGTGGCGAGGCCGAAGAGGGTGGCGAAGACAGCGAGCGTGTCGATGGCGTGGCCGGGCCAGCCCCAAACCCGATCGCCGAGGATCGGAAAGAAGGCCGAACGGATGGTCAAGGGCAGGCCGTTGTTGAAGCTGAAGAAGGCCAAGGTGAGGGCCACCACCGCATAGATCGCCCAGGGATGCAGACCCCAGTGGTAAATGGTGCCGGCCATGGCGGCGGCCTGGGCCGCCGCGACGTTCTCGGGATCGATGCCGAAGGGCGGGTTCTGGAAGTGGTAGACCGGCTCGAGCACGCCGAAGAACATCAGGCCGATGCCCATGCCGGCGGCGAACAGCATGGCGAACCAGCCGATATAGGAGAAATCGGGCTTGGCGTCCGCCCCGCCGAGCCTGATTTTGCCCCAGGGCGACAGCACCAAGAAGAGACAGAAGAGCACGAAGATGTTGGCCGCCGACATGAACACCCAGTCGAAGGTCGAGGTCAGCCAGGGCCTGAGCCAGCCGAAGAAGTCCTCGCTGGCACCGGGAAACACCAGAACCAGAACGGTGAAGGCGACGATCAGCGTCGCCGAGATCGGGAAGACCGGGTTGTGGATGTCCAGCCCGAAGGGCTGCACATTGTCCTGTCCGACCTCGTATTCGGTCGCATCGACCGTGAAGTCCGGCACGTTGGCCTGGTCGGTTTCGGTGCTCATGCACATCCTCCAGATGGCCGCAGATACCACGCCCGAGCGGCGCGGGCGGCACGACATCGCTTCTGTTCTCTGCTTCGGGCGCGCACCTCGCGTGCGTCGGCCCACCAGCCAGCTGGCCGATTTCCTTCTACCTTAACATGACAAATCGGTAACGCAACCCGTCGCCCACGTCGGCTCGTCGCACCGGTGGGGGAAGGCGAGCGCGGCCGCTGTCGCGACAGCGAGGCGGCCGCGACGCAGGCGATCAGCCGAGCGAGCGGCGGGTGAGGATCGGGCCTATGGTCTCGAAAACGATCGTCCCGGCGACGGCCACAGCGATCAGGTCGCCGGCCATCGCCGGATAGCGCTCGGCCACCAGCAGCGCCATGCCCATGGCGACCCCGGCCTGCGGCATCAGGCCGAGGCCGAGCCGGCCCGGATCGAGCCCGTGATCGCGGCGCAGCAATGGCCAGGCGGCCCAGCCGCCGAGCAAACGGGCGGCGACGCGCAGCCCGACATAGGCGAGGATCAGCGGCAGCGCGGTGCCGAGATGCGCCGGATCGGCGGCGGCCCCGGCGGCGACGAAAAAGAGCACCAGAAACGGCCATTCGATCTGCTCGATCTCGCGAAACGAGCGCTCGTGATGCCGGGCCAGGTTGGCGATGGCGACGCCTGTGGTCATCCCGGCGAGCAGCGACGACACCTCGAGAATGTCGGCGAGGGCGGTGATCAGGAGGATGATCGCCAGCGCCTCCGTCTGGGTCGGCTGGCCGGGCTGCAGGCGCCCCGTCAGATAGGCCGCTGGAGCACCGATCGCGAGCCCGAGCAGCACCGACCCACCGAGCTCCCAGCCGGCCTGCAACAAGGCCCGCCAGCCATCCGCATCGGCGAGCCAACCGAGCACGGCGAGCGCGATACCGAAGGCGATGATGCCCCAGGCATCGTCGATCGCCACCACGCCGCGCAAGACCTCGCCATGCCGTCCACCGCCGCCGACCTCGCTGATCACGTCCTGCACCGCGGCGGGGTCGGTGGCGACCGCCATGGCGGCGAGCGGCAAGGCGATGGCCGCCGGATAGCCGAGCCACAAGAGCCCGCCGCCGACCACGAGCCCGCTCGCTGCCGTGACGCCGAGCGACAGGCCGAGTACCGCTCGGCCGGTCCGCCGCCAACGCTCGGTCGTGAGATCACCGCCGAGCAGGAACGCCACCATGACCAGGGCCACGTCGATCAGGGGCTCGGCGATGCCGGCGGTGAGCGTGCGGACCTCGTAACCCGAGACGAGGCGCACCACGACCGCGATCACCACCCCGGCGAGCACCAGAATGGTGACCCGCGGCAAGCCGAGCCGCCGCGCCGCGGCATCACAGAGGATGCTCAGCGCGAGGACGAAGCCGATCGCGAGCAGCGTCAGGGTAGCGGTGGAGATCGATGATGGAGAGACGGCGAGAAACGACATCGGCATCAGTTACCAGGCTCGAGGACCGAGCGTCGATCGGCCGTCGCAGGCCGAGCGTCGGTCGGGACAGCGGACGCTAACCCGAGCGCCGCGTGAAATCGACCGTGGATTGCGCGCTGATGCGTACAACATATGGAGATCGGATTTGGGCCGCTTGCGGCGCCGGCAGCGGCGCATGTCTGCGGCGTCAGCGGGATTGACCTCGCAGCCTTCCCCGCCGACCTTTGCCCGGGCAATCAGGGAGACCGGGAGTCATGGTCGAGATCGTCGGACAGTCCTTCACCCGCCGCGAGTTGGCCCGCCATCTCGGCGACAGCACGCAGGCTTTCGGCGTCGACCTGGTCACGTACGCGGACGGGCCGGAACGTGGCATGCGGGCGCTTCGCCTGCGCAGCGGCGGCGGGCTCGAGGCCGAGATCCTCGTCGACCGCGCCATGGACGTGGGCGCCATGTCGCTCTTCGGCGTGCCCTTGGGCTGGCGCTCGGGCAACGGCTTTCGCCATCCCTGGCTGCACGAGCACGACGCCGAGGGCGGCCTCGGCTGGCTCCGCTCGTTCTCCGGGCTGATGAACACTTGCGGCCTCGACCACATCATGGGCATGGCCGAGGAATCGGCCGAGCACTTCGATTATCCTTATCGGGCCAAGGTGAGCCACGGCATTCACGGCCGCGTCGCCTTCACCCCGGCCAGGCTCGAGGGCTACGGCGTCGACTGGGACGGCGATGCCGGCACGCTCTGGGCGGCGGGCCGAGTGCGGCAGGTCACGATGTTCGGCGAGAATCTCGAGCTGCATCGCCGGATCGAAGCCGATCTCGGCGGCAGCTGCTTGCGCATCCGCGACCGGGTGACCAATCTGGGTTTTCGCACGACGCCGCACGCCATGCTCTATCACGTCAATCTCGGGTGGCCCGTCATTGCCCCCGAGACGCGGCTGGTCATGCCCTTGGAGCGAACGATCTATACCGCGCACGACCCGCACGCCACGGCGATCGGCCCGATCGAACAGGCGCCGCCGCAGGTCGGCTTCGGCGAACAGGTCTACGAGCATGCTCTCCGACGGCAGCCGGACGGGCTGGTCTCGGTGATGCTCGCCAATCCGGCCTTCAACGGCCTGCCCGGAACGACCGGGCTCGGCTTTCGCCTGACCTGGGACACCCGGGCCATGCCGGCCTTCTACCAGTGGCAAAATTTGCACGAGGGCGATTACGTCATAGGTATAGAGCCGGCGACCTGCCATGCCGGCAGCCGCGAGGACTGGAAGAAGCGGGGCGAGATGATCTGGCTCGAGCATGGCGACACGCGCGACTACCGGCTCGACTTCGAGGCAATGGTCGGGGCCGAGGCCCTCAACGCTGCGACACGGCTGATCGATGCCCGGGACTGAGCAGGGCATCCTCGCCGCCGAGGGCACTCATTGGCGGATCGCGACGGCCGACCGGGCAGCACTCCTGATCGACGGGGCCGCCTATTTCGCCGCCCTCGCCAACGCCATGGAGCAGGCGCGACGATCGATCACGATCGTCGGCTGGGATATCCGCTCGGACCTGCTGCTCGAGCCCGAGCGGTCGCGCGAGACCCTGGCCGCGCGTCTGACCCGGCTGCTCGACGCCACCCCGGCGCTCGAGGTGCGGCTGCTCATCTGGGACTGGGTCATCGCCTACAGCCTCGACCGCGAGTTCCTGCCGCAGTGGCAGATGGCGCCGCTGCACGACCGGCTGACCTTCGTGCTCGACGACGCGTTGCCGACCGGCGCCTCGCATCACGAGAAGGTCGTGGTCATCGACGGCGACCTCGCCTTCGTCGGCGGCCTCGATCTCTCGGACGGCCGCTGGGACACGCCGGACCACGATCCGGCCAGCCCGACCCGGGCGATCGCCGACACCGGCAAGCGGCGGATGCCGTTTCACGACGTGATGATGGTGCTCGACGGCGAGGCGGCAGCGGCGCTGACCGAGCTGGTCGAGCGGCGCTGGCAGCGCGCCACCGACCAGAAGCTGGAGCTGCGCCGGCAGGCCGGTGCCGAGGGCGAAGCGGCGGCTTGGCCCGAAGGCGTCGAACCGCCGCTCCGCGACATCGCCGTCGCCATCGCCCGGACCCGACCCGTCTACGCCGGAACCTCGCAGGCACGGGAGATCCAGGCCCTCTACCATGCCGCGATCGCGAAGGCGGAGCGGCTGATCTACATCGAGAACCAATACCTCACCGTCCGGTCGATCGCCCGGGCCCTGGCCAAGCGGCTGCGCGACCGGCCGGCGCTCGAACTCGTGATCATCACCCCCGACAAATGCGAAGGTGCCCTCGAGAACGCGGTCATGGACCGGGGCCGCGCTG
>JAABSG010000069.1 GCA_011390475.1 Geminicoccaceae bacterium
TCGGCGCTGGTGCCGTCCTGGACGATCTCGCGGGCCCGCATCAGCTCGGGCAGGCAGCCGAGCTCGGCGGCATCCTCCTTCAGGAGGTCGATCAGCTCGTCCATCAGCTCGGCGAAGGGGACGAGACGACGTTGGCCGTAGTCGGCCAGCGTGCCGCCGACGCCGAAGCGCTGCGCCCGCCACTTGTTCTCCTGCAAGAGCATGTGGCGGTAGTGCCGCCAGGTCTGGTTCGAGGCCCTGAGCCGGTAGAGGTAGGAGAGCAGCGACTGGTAGAGGGCGGCGATGGTGATCGCGTCCTCGAGCTTGGTGCAGAGGTCGCAGACCCGCATCTCGAGGGTCGGGTGCTTGACCGAGGGGCGGATGTCCCACCAGATCTTGGTCGGATCGTCGCAGATGCCGATCTCGTCGAGATCGGCCAAGAGGCCCTGCCAGTCGGCGTAGCTGGCGAAACGCTCGGGAATGCCGGAGCGCGGCAGGTCGCCGAAGATGGTCGGGCGAAACGCCTTGAGGCCGGTATCCTGGCCCTCCCAGAAGGGCGAGGACGTGCTCAGCGCCAGAAGATGCGGCAGGAAGTAGGTCGCCTGGTTCATCAGGTCGATCCTGAGCTCGTCGTCGTCGATCCCGGCATGGATGTGCATGCCGCAGACGACGAGGCGCCGGGCCAGCGCCTGGAAGTCCTCGGTGAGGATACGGTAGCGGTCGAGATCGACGCTCTTCTGCACCCGCCAGCTCGCCGAGGGATGGGTCGAGACGGCGAGCAGTGCCAAATCGAAATCGGCGGCGCAATCGGCGATGGTGCGGCGGATGCCGGCGAGCTCGCGGCGGAGGCTCGCCACGTCGCGGCAGATCGAGCTGCCGATCTCGACCTGCGCCTGGAGCAGCTCGTGGGTGACCTGCGGCCCCAGCGCCTCGCGGCAGGCGGCCATGAAGCCGGGCGGGGGGCTGATCGCGAGGTCGCCGGTGGCGCGCTCGACGATCAGGTACTCCTCCTCTATCCCAAGGGTGAAATGTGGCCGGCGTGGCGCCATGCGCGGATACCCCCTGTGGTCGGTAGATTGTCGCCGTCGAAGATGCTGTAGAGGTCGGGATCGGCCAAGGCGGGCTCGAGGCAGTCGCCGATGAGCTCGGCCCAGCGCTCGATGCCCGGCGGCTCGGCGATTTCGTCCTGGCGGATCTCGAACATGATGTGCGGCAGGCGGGTGCGCTGGGCGTGGAAGGTGACGGTGAAGCCGAACTCGCGCTGGCCTGAATAGGGCTGGTTGTCGCCGACCACGATGCCCGCCTGGTCCTGCAGTGCCGCGAGCACCGGCGCTGCCAGCCGCTGGTCGCCGCGCCAGAGGACGCCGACATGCCAGGGTCGATCCTCACCGTCGAGATGCGGCGTGAAGCTGTGGATGGCCACGATCACCGGGATTCGGCCCTGGCGCCGAAAGGCCGCGATGCGGCGGGCCAGAGCCTTGTGGTAGGGCAGGAAATAGTCGCGGATTCGCCGATCGACGGTCGCCGGGTCGAGATGCTGGTTCTTCGGGATGACGCAGCCGTCGCTGATCGCCGGAATCGAGGTCATGGTGCGGGGCCGGCGGTTGACGTCGATCACCAGCCTGGAGACGTGGTTGAACAACGCCGTGGCCCCGAGCCTCTTCGCGAGCCGTCGGGTGACGGCCGCCGCCCCGATGTCCCAGCCGATATGGCGCATCAGGTTGACGGGACTGATGCCGAGATCGCCGATGGCCTCGGGGATGACGCAGCCGGCATGATCGCAGAGCAGGATGACGGGCCGCCCGCCGGCTTCGACGATCTCGACCAGCGGCCCGGCAGCCGCGACCGGCTCGGCGTGCGTCGGTCGGGGCGCGGCGGCGCTACCGGGCGCCGACGCCGTGGGTCGAGGCGAAGCCGGGTGCGCAACATCTTGCTTGTCGTCTCTCATACATGTCCTCTAGCGCGCGGTTGCCGGCGTCGCCAAGTGGTCTGCGTGTGTCTCTGGCACGCCAGGAGCCGCCTGGGCCATGCGGCATGGGCGTTCGCCTGCCGCTGATGGCAGAGTCGGGAGATGGTTGGTGGTGCTGCAGCACAAACGGGCCTGGCTGATCTGGGCGATCGCCGCCGGGTTCTATTCTTACGGGTTCTTCCACCGCGTGGCGCCCTCGGTCATCGTCGACGATCTGATGCTGGCGTTCGCCCTCGATGCGACGCTGCTGGGCACGCTCTCGGCGACCTATTTCTACACCTATGCGGCGCTGCAGGTGCCGTTGGGCATCCTGATCGACCGTTACGGCGCGCGCGCCATCCTGACCGGCGGCGCCGTCACCGCGGCTCTCGGCGGGATTCTGTTCGCCGTGGCGACCGGGCTCTGGTCGGCCCTGATCGCCCGGGCGCTGATCGGTGGCGGGGTCGCCGTCGGCTATATCGGCACGCTCAAGCTGGTCGGCGCCTGGTTCCCGTTGCAGCGTTTCGGACTGCTGGCCGGGCTGACACTCGCCGCCGGAACGGCCGGCGCCATCGGTGCCCAGGTACCGCTCTCGCTGGTGGCCGCATCCTTCGGCTGGCGGCCGACCCTGCTCGCCGTCGGCTTGGCCGGGCTGGCGCTCGCGCTGCTCGTGGTCACGGTCGTTCGCGACCGTCCACCGGTGCCGCAAGCCGAGGCGGCGACGGCGGCAGGTGCCATGCTCTCGGGCGGACCCTCCGCCAAGGCGTCGGCAACGCCCGTACCCGGCCTGTCGGCCATCCTCGCCCGGCCGGAGACCTGGCTCTTGGTGACCGTCGCCGGCCTGACCGGCGCCCCCATCCTCGCCTTCGCCGGGCTTTGGGGGGTGCCCTACTTCGTCCAGGTTCACGGCCTCGAGCGGACGACGGCTGCTGCCCTGACGTCGCTCATGCTGGTCGCCTGGGCGATCGGCGGTCCGGCGCTCGGAACTCTGGCCGACCGGGTCGGCAACCGGGCGCGGCTGATCCTCGTCATCGCCGGTTTGAACGCGCTGCTCTGGCTGCCGTTCGCCCTCTACCCGACGCTGCCCCTGGCCTTCGCCTTGCCCTTGATGCTGGCGCTCGGGCTCGGCGGTGGTGCGATGATCATCGCCTTCGCGATCGTGCGCACGGTCTTCGGCACCGCCGCATCCGGTCGGGCGTTCGGCATCGTCAACACCTCGGTGCTCCTCTTCGGTGCCGCAGCACAGACGATCTTCGGCATCCTGCTCGACTGGCGGTGGACCGGTGGTGTGGTCGATGGCAAACGAGTCTACGACGCATCGGCCTACGCTGCCGGCTTTGTCGTCTTCTCGCTCGCCGCGGCTGCCGTCGTCGCCGCCGGCATCGCGCTTGCCCGTGTCGAAACGCAACACAAGCGCGTGGGGAACCCCTGAAACCGGCCGGATGTTAGTGATTTCTTCAATACTTCGTGGTACTTGCGCAGCCAGAGATCTTCGGCGTCAATACGGGCCTCGGCTGTGCGGCCCATGCGGCGAGCGGGCAAACGGATGCTGAGACGCGCTTTCTTTGTCGGGCTGGCGGGATTGCTCGGCTTTCCCGGGATCGGCCACGCTGTCGGTGTGCAGCGACCGGGGCGTCGTGCTCGAATCGACCTGCTGCGCTGCGTCAAGCACGAACGCAAGCTCTATGCCTATCGCGACGGTGAGGTGGTGATGACCTTCAACGTCGCCCTCGGCCGCGAGCCGCGTGGCCACAAGGTGCAGGAGGGCGACGGCCGCACCCCGGAGGGTCGCTACTACATCACCGCCGCCCGTCACGACAGCGACTTCCATCTGTCGCTCAAGATCTCCTACCCCAATACCGAGGACCGGGCACGGGCACATGCCTTGGGTGTCCCGCCCGGCGGCCAGATCATGCTGCACGGCCTGGATCCGGCGATCGAAGCCGAGTGGCACGACCGGCATTGGCTGTTCAATTGGACCAACGGTTGTATTGCGGTCACCAATGCAGAGATCGAGGTGTTGTGGGACAGTGTTGCTCTGGGCACACCCATCGAGATCCTGGCTTGAAACGCCGAGAGACTCTTCTCGAGAGCAGCCAACCGGCTATATGCGAACTGCTCGAGAGCTTCTCGTTCAACCAACAGGATAGTGGCAAGGCCGCAATCGGCCCGCACCGTCCGCCTGCATCCTCTGAGGAGATCGAACCAATGACCAAACGTTTCGTTATGATGAGCGGTGCCGCTGTCATGCTCGTGGCGCTGTCGGCTTGTGCCACCAAGGGCGACATCGATTCGGTGCGCGCCGAGATCGCCAGTGTTCGGGCAATCGCCGAGGCGGCCGATCAGCGCGCCACCGCGGCCCAGGCCGAAGCCCAGGCCGCTTCGGCTGCGGCCGACCGTGCCGCGGCGGATGCCGCCGAGGCGAGCCGCAAGGCGGACGAAATCTTCCGCGCCGGCCTGCGCAAGTAAGCGCGAGCGCAACCACGGACCAGCCAGCGCGACGGCGGTCCACCAGCGAGACGGCGGCAAAGGGAACGGCATGACAGGACGTACCGATCTGGCCCGGCACCCGCGGGAGCACGGCTGCGGTTCGTCACTGTCACGCCCGACCCGCCGCCGGCTCCTGGCGGGTGTCGCCGGGCTCGCTGCCGGCTCGTGCATGCTGCCGGGTGGTGGGCCGTCGGCGGCGACGCTGCTCGAGATCCAGCCCTTCGCCGGGCCGTCGACCGGCCCGGTCGGCGGCCCGCTCGATAGCGCCCCATCACGCCCCGGCACGCCGCTCGACGGTGATGTGACAGGCGCGCTCAGCTACCTGATCACCGACGGTGAACGAACCCTGATCGACATCGCTCTCGAGCGCGATCTCGGCATCTTGAGCATCTCGGCCCTGAACCCCGGCATCGACGTCTGGGTCCCCGGCGCCGAGCGGCTGGTGGCCTTGCCGACCGCCAGGGTGCTGCCGGAGCACGAGCGGCGTGGCATCATCGTCAACCTCGCCGAGCTGCGCCTCTACCATTTTCCCGAGCCGGATACCGTTCCGAACGTCCACACCATCGGCATCGGCCGCGACGGCTTCACCACCCCGCTCGGTTCCACCACGGTCACCCGCAAGCAAGCCGACCCGACCTGGTACCCGACCGAGGCGACCCGGGCCGACCGGCCGGAATTGCCCGCCGTGGTGCCGGCCGGACCAGACAACCCTCTGGGCCGCCACGCCATCTATCTCGGCTTTCCGACCTACCTGATCCACGGCACCAATCGCCCCTACGGCGTCGGCAGGCGGGTCAGTCGCGGCTGCATCCGCATGTATCCGGACGTGGTCGCCAGGCTCTTCGAGCGGGTGCCAGTCGGCCTGCCGGTGCGGATCATGGACGATCCGATCAAGCTCGGCTGGGCGGCTGGCGACCTCTATCTGGAGGTCCACCCCGATCTCGAGCAGTTCGACGAGCTCGAGGCGACCTATCACTTCACCAAGAAACCGCCACCGGACGTCGACGCACGGATCGTCGCCAAGGCCGGCGACGCCCGTGCCAGGCTCGCCTGGGACGTCATCGAAAAAGAGCTGATCGCTCGGCGTGGCATTCCGATCCGCATCACCCGCCCCGAGGTGGCCAGCGCCGACCGGCGCCACCGCTCGACCATCCCCAGCGACTTCATCGGCATTTACTGATCCGCCGGCCCGTGCCGCCGGCTGCGCCGCTCGGAGCTCAGGCCGAACCACGCCGAGCAATAGGCGTGGCCATCAGCGCCTCGATCCGGGCGACCACGGCGTCGAGCTCGTCGCTGGCGGCACCGGTCGGCTTCGGTGGTCGGCTGGTGTCGCGCGCCGCGATCCCGCGCGCGACCAGCATGTCGTGGAAAGCCTCGAAATCACGGATTTGCATCGGCACGCCGAGCCTGGCCAGCGCATTGGCAATGAAGCCCAAGGGACCGCCAGAGAGTCGGCGCAGCCAGATCCGACGCTGTTGGTCGAGCCCGCCCCAGCTGTCGGTGGCGAGCGGGATGATGCCGAGCGGCAGCCCCTGGCGGGCCACCTCGGTCTGCATCGAAATGCTGTCGGCGGTCACCAGCGCCGCATCGGCGAGGCCGAGCAGCGCGGCGTAGGGATTGCCGGCGGCAGTGTCGCCCCAGGCGAACAGGTGGGCCGCGGCCGGCAGGCGTGCCCGAAGCGCCTCGACCACGGCGGTCGGCGTGCGCCGGCTGGTGACGAGAAAGGCGGTGCCACCCTGCCCTTCGGTGACGTCGGCGGTGGCTTCGAGCACCCGCTCGACCAGGGCTTCGTCGAAGCGAAACGGGCCGGTCGGGCCGCCGAGCAGAACAGCGACCCAGGGGCGGGGCAGCGTGGCGAAGGTGGGGGCCCAGAGTGCGGCTTCGCTCGCGATGCGCTCGCGCTCGACCCGCATCAGCGGCAGACCGATGGTCATCACGCTCGGCAGCGCCGGCAAATACTGCTCGGCGCTGGCGATGACCAGGTCATAGGGGCCGATCGGGCCCGAGGGCTTGCCGATCAGGACGATCCGGGTGCGTCCCTCGTTCTGCTCTCTGATCCAAAGGGCGGCCGAGGACGGGCGCCTGCCGATAGTGAGCACGAGATCGGGCCAAGGCGGCTCCAGCGCGTCCGAGCGGGCCGGGTCGAAAATCTCGAGGGTCGGCCGCACCCGGGGCTTGGCCGTCGCCCATTCCGGCTTCGGGATGACGGTCTTGCGCGTCGCCGGCCAGCGCAGGCGATCGGCGATGATCTCGACCTGGCGGTTGTCACCGGCCTTGTCGCCGAGAACCAGCCAGGTGCGCGGTGGTCCGCTCACGGAGCGCCGGCAGCGGCCGCCCGCGGCGCCGTCACGTCGGGTGCCGCGGCCGCGTAGCCGAGCGCCGGGTCGAGGCGTTCGGCGACCAGGGCCTCGAGCTCGGCCGCCTGCTCGGCGGTGAAATCCCGGCGATAGCCACCGACCTCGGCGCGTCTCACCTTGCTGCTCTCCGCATCACCCTTGATGCCGGGGCGAAGCCCCTTCTGCTTGAAGAAATTGTCGGTTTCGAGCGATTTCAGGTTGTCGAAGCTGCCGAAGCGCACGGCCTCCTCGATCTCCTCGGTGGTGAAGTCCTCGCCCATCAGGACGCCGATTCGGGCGAGCTCGCGCGCCGGGTCGGCGCGCAGCGCCTCGTAGGGCACGGTGATCGCCTGCGGCAGCTTCGCCACCCGGGCGTGGAAGGTGTTGAGAAAATCGATGATGTTGAGCAGGCCGAAGCCACTGTGGCGGACGAAGGTCCAGCGATCGATGCTCGTCCGGTCGATCGGCTGCTCGAGGTCGGCGTTGATCAGCTCGAACTTGGCCGCCGATTGCCGTTTGGTCACCTGCAGATACCAGGACGTCGCGATGTCGATCGGGTGGCGCGGCAGGAAGACGATGGGCTTCTCGCGAATCGGGTTCGGTGCGGCATCCACCGCCAGCTTCTCGCCGACCGCGCCTTCGTAGGAATACCAGCCGTTGGTCGCGGAGATGCGCGGGATGGCCGGGATGCGGCGGTGCAACTCGTCCGAGGTCACGACCAGATGCGCCGGCAGGTCGTGGCGAAACTGGTAGAGGCGCGAGAGCAGGACGCGGAGCCAGGTATTGCCGCTTTTCGGATGGCCGATGATCAAGAGCCCGGTCTGCTCCGCCTTCTCGAGCTCGAGCCGGGCCAGCCACGCCCGGCGCGAGGCGAGCCGAAGCCGCTCCGGCAAGAGCGCGCTCGAACCCAGCACCAGCGCCTTCTTGACATTGTCGCTCAGCATGGACCTTCTCGCTTGCTGCGCCTGGCCGATGCGATGCGGCGGTCAGGGCACATTCGCCACCTCCGGCCCGGTGGCCACCCGCTCGCCGCCCTGGCGAAGCGACTTGACCAGGCGCTTGTCGAACGCCCGCTTGCCGCAGACCCATTCCTCCGGGCGCTCGCGGATCCAGCGCTCCAGATGCCGATTGAAGGCGGTCATCATGGCCCTCGCCCGGGCCGCGTCGTCCGCAAGACCGGGCGGCGGCCGGAGCGGGCCCACCGCGCTGATCTTGAAGCGCATCGGTCCCAGCCGTTCGACCCGAACAGCGACCAGATCGGCACCAGTCTTCAGCGCCAGACGCGCCGGCGAGAGGGTCGTGCCCTTGGTACTGTCGAAAAACGGCAAGGCCTCGCCGTCATCGACCCGGTGATCCGCGACGATGCCGATCGGCCGACCGGAATGCAAATGCCTCAGCAGCGTCTTCGCACTGCCGTCGCGTGGCAGCAGGCGGGAGCCCATCAACTCGCGATAGGCACGCAGCCGATGGTCGGCGATACCGTCGCTGATGGGCGCGTAGACGACGGCGAGATCGACCCCCCAAAAGCGCGGGGCCGCGGCCAGCACCTCCCAATTCGCCAAATGGCCGGTGGCGAACACGGTGAGCCGCTCACCGCTGAAATTGGGCTCGAGATGCGGCGGTATCTCGGTCACGATGCCGATGCCGGTGGGTCCGGCGCGGACGCCGAACGCACCCACATGCGGGTACTCGCCGGCGCTTGCCCCCATGTTGCGCCAGATGGCCCGGGCCACCCGCCGTCGCTCTTTCTCGCTCCACTCCGGAAAAGCGACGAGGAGATTGCCGTCGATCTTCTCTTGCTTCGGCGTCCAGGGCCCGAGCGCGCCCACGATCGCGGCACCGAACCCGGATGCGCGCACGGGCGACAGCCGAGCGCAGATCGCCCAGAACGCGACCAGCGCCACATTCTCGATGCTATTGCTCAGCTGGCGTATCCAGCGCGAACGGTTCAGCCAGTGGCGAAAGCGCTTGTTGCTGATCAGATGCGACAATGGGCGGTCTTTGCGTTGCTGGTCAGGCCGCGACCGCGGGTGCGGCGGAGGCCCGGGCCATGACCTCGAAGGCGTCGTGGCGCACGTGGTTCTTCGCCATCTCCGCCTCGACCATGGCCTTGTCGATATGGCCGGCAGCGATCGCCTCGGCCAGGAGGCCGAAGAAGAACTGCTCCTGGTTGGGATCGGGATGCCGCTTGTAGGTGCCGAGACCGCCGTAACGGCCGAGCACCGCTTCGCGCGCCCGGCGAAACCAACCCAGTGGCGCGAAGCGCCGGGTCTTCGAGGACGGGGTGAAGTCGACCGGCAGGCCGGTCTTCCAGGGCTGCGTCCAGCGTTTGGTATTGTGCAGGAGCTTGGTCTCCGGCGTCAGATGGTCGAAGTCGTTCCACTCGGGCTCGAGGTCGCCGATGCTGTCCTTGGGCTCGAGCTTGAGGCTGATCCACTCCATGTAGTCGCGCTTACGCTCGAACATCTCGTTGAACTGCTGCTCGACCTGCCAATGGGTCAGCTCGGCGCAATCCATCAGCATGACGCTCGACGCATATTCCTTGTCGCCGCCACGCTTGCGGGCCATCAGCGCCTTGCCACCCATGTCGCGGGACAAGAGCTCCATCACGTCGCCGACCGCGAAGACATCGGGGTCGACCATCACCGCCCGGCCCCGGTAGCCCATCAGCTCGGGCGGGGTGAAGCGCAAGGGCGTGAAGGACTGCAGGTCGTCATAGAGCCATTCGCGCATCAGCCCGTCACGCAGATAGCTCTGCCCCTCCTTGGCCTTCAGCCAGGGAAAGTCCTCGGTCGAGACGATCTTGACGTCGAACGCCTCGGGCGTCTTGCTGTTGCGCTTGAACGAATACTCGGACACCAGCGCCCCGACCTGCTGCTTGGGGTTGGTGTGGATGAAGACGGTAGGTTTCGGATCGCTCATTCGGGTTCTCCGCGGCCGGGCCGAGGCGAGGATGGCCGGCCGCATATGGTGGTTCTGGATCGGGGCGACCCCACCGGTGTGTCGGCTCAGGCGGACGACGCCAGGGCCGCAGCCGGGGTTTGCCGCCCGTAGCCGAAAACCGGGTCGAGACGCTCGTCGACATAAGCCAGGATCGCCTCGACCTCGGTATCGGTGAAATAGTCGCGAAAGCCGCCGACCTTGCCGCGCCTGGTCTTGAAGCTCTCGGGGTTCTTCGGATCCTTGGCCTTCATCCGTCCGCCGGTGAGCCAGGACTTGTTCTCGGTCTCCAGCTTGCGCATGTTCTCGAACGACGCATAGGCGACGGCCCCCTCGACCGACGCCCGGTCACCCGGGGTGCCGATGAAGCGCGTCACCGCATCGAGCCGGCCGGCCGTGTCGGCCTTGAGGTCCTCGTAGCGCAGGATCATGAAATCCCCGAGCCGCTCACGCTCGGCGGCCCAGCCGTTCATGAAGTCGACGGTTTTCTCGAGCCCGGCTGGATGCTTCAGGACGAAATCGAAGATCGACACGTCGTCGTCCGGATAGGCGTTGATGGTCTTCTTGCGGTCCCGCATCCTGTAGCGCCACTGATGGTACTGCGAGACGGCGACGTCGGCGGGATGGCGGGCCAACAGGACGACCTTCTTGCCGTAGTAGTCGGCCTTGTTGTCGTGATTGCCGCTATAGTCCTTGACGTAATTGTCGTGGGTGAAAAAGATCTTGGGGATCGACCGATTCAAATAGTAGAAATTGTCGAAGCCGATCAGCCACTCCGGCAGACCGTGTTCCAGCTGGTAGAAACGGGAGATCAGCACCCGCAACCACGTCCGACCGCTCTTTCCGAAGGAGACGATGACGGCGTCGGCCGCCGCCAGCTTCTGGCACTGCTCGCGACCACGCAGCCAGCGCTCGAGGCCGATCTGCTTCTCGGCCGCCAGGAACGGCATCGCCGGATAGAGAACAGCCGCCCGGGTGAGCTTCTTGTTGACGCTGGACAAGGCCGGGCGAAGTACGGCCAGATAAGTTGACATGGACAAGGGCGACCATCCGGGGCAGGCGACAATTCGCGTGGCCCCGACCACGCCTCGACCAGGAGTCGGGCGTGGCCGCAACAGCCACTGACTTGGTGATGTAAGGAGGCAGAGCCGTGGGCTCAAGCGAACCCGATGTCGCTGCTGGACATCTCGCTGGGTGTTGTCGCGCGCCGGCCACAAATCCAGCGGCTGTTGCCCGCACGCGCCAGTGGCGTCGCAGCGGTGCAAAAAATCGCCCGGCCCGCAACCTTCCGTTAAGCATTCGCCGCTAAGAGTAGGCGTCGAGACCCGGTCCTGCCGAACGCTCGACACCGCAACGCCGGCCAGCGACCGCCCGCGCCCCCTGGGCACCTGCCCTTTGCGGAGACAAGCCCGCGATGCCGACCCGTACGCCGCCCGGCCTTTCAGTCGATGTCGATGCCGCTTCGGCGCCGCTTCCGCCCGCCACCAACGAAGCCGCCGCGGCGGCGCCTGACACGGCCCCCGCAGCCAAAGCCGCCGGGCCGGCCACCAACGGCTGGTCACCACCGATCGACGGCCACGGGCTGTTCAAGTCGCTGATGCTGCGCTTGCCGCGAGGCGTGCGACGGTCGTTCGACCACGAGCAGCTGCTCGCCCTGCGCCAGGCGGCGGAGGAGATGGCTTGGGGCGAGCACCCGATCGATATCCGCCTCAGCCTGCCTTGGCCCGGCGGCCGCCGCTATTTTCTGGTGCTGGCCGGCCGCGAGCGGCGCGAGTTGTCGCGCCCAGCCGGCCAGCGACGGCGCAGTCCGCCGATCCGGGTCGGCAATCACGCCTCGCTTTTCACACTCGTCGGCGTCGTGGTCGGCCTTGCCGCCATCGCCAGTCTGGCCGCGGCGAGGCTGTTCGGGGGCTGAGCGCCGGTCGGCGACGCCCATGGGGGGAACCAACGACCGCTCAAGGCATGAGCTGACCGCCATTGACCTCGACGATCTGCCCGGTGACGTAGCCGCCCAGCCGTTCGGCGGCCAGGAACAGGAAGGCGCCGGCGCAATCGTCGGCCAGGCCGAGCCGCTGCAGCGGGATCTTCGAGCGCGTCGCCTCGAGCTTCTCGGGCGTCGAGTAGATCTCGTGGAACTCGGTCATGATGGTGCCGGGCGAGACGGCGTTGACCCTGATGCCGTCGGGCGCCAACTCGGTGGCGAGCGCCTTGGTGAAGGTCGAGACGAAGGCCTTGGACGCCGAATAGAGGGCGGAGCCGGCGCTGCCGCCGGTGCGGGCGGAGATCGAGCCGACGTTGATGATGGCGCCGCGGCTCTCGCGGAGCGCCGGCAGCGCCGCGCGGCAGGCGCTGACCACCGAGCGGGCATTGAGGTCGAAGACCCGGTCGATGGCGGCATCGTCCATCTCGGCCAGCGCCGTGCGGCCGAGCATGTGCCCGGCATTGTTGATCAAAATGTCGAGCCCGCCCATCGCCCGGGTCGCATCCTCGACGACCCTGGCCGGAGCGCTGCGCTCGGCGAAGTCCGCCTGATACAGCAGAGCGTCGGGGATCGACGCCGCCTCGACCGGCTCGCGCCGGTAGTGCAGGGCCAGCCTGGCACCGGCCTCGGCGAAGAGCCGGGCGGCGGCGGCACCGATGCCGCGACTGGCCCCGGTGATCAAAACCCGCTTGCCTTCGAGCCCCGGATCGATAGGTCTACCCACGATTTCCTCCCTTGCGACGTCGCCCTTCAGCACACAGGAATCGAGCCTTGCACGCAACCGCCATCGTCGACGGGGTCGGCGCCTTCATCGATGCCTACGAGGGCTTCCTGATCGACCAATGGGGCGTGCTCCACAACGGCGAGACCGTCTATCCGGGCGCCCACGAGGTCCTGGTCGAGCTCGCCCGGCGGGGCAAGCAGGTGGTGCTCTTGACCAATTCCGGCCGGCGGCGATCCTTCAACGCGACTCGCTTGCAAGAGCTGGGCTTCAACACCAGAGCACTCGCCGGCATCGTCACCTCGGGCGAGGCGACCTGGCAGGCGCTCAGCCAGCGCGCGGCCGAGCCCTTCGCGAGCCTCGGGCGGCGCTGTGTGCTGTTCACCCGCGCCGACGACATGGGGCCGGTGGACGGCCTCGATCTCGAGCTGGTCAATGACCCGGCCGAGGCCGACTTCCTCTATTTGACGTGGCTCGACGCCCTGACCCACTCGATCGACGAATTCGACCGCCTGATCGAGGCGGCCGCCGCCCGCGACCTGCCGATGATCTGCTCGAATCCGGATCGCGTGGCCCCGACCGAAGGCGGCCTGACCCAGGCACCGGGCAGCCTCGCCGAGCGCTACCGGGCGATCGGCGGCCGGGTGATCTATGTCGGCAAGCCGCACCGGCCGATCTACCAGGCCTGCCTCGACCTGCTGCCCGAGTTGGAGCCCACCGAGATCTGCGGCATCGGCGACAGCTTCGAGCACGACATCCAGGGGGCGAAGAACGCCGGCATCGCCGCCGCTTTCGTCATGCGCGGCATTCACGCCGAGGCCTTCCCCGAAGGTGCCAGTCGGGCCGCCGAGCAGCGGGCCCTCGACGATCTCACCGAGCGCTACGGCATCACCGCCGATTGGGCCCTGCCCAGCTTTCGCCTCTGAGTTCGCTCGCTCGGCATCCTAGTCGACCACCAATCGCCTAGCCGACCGGCCTGCATTCGCCGCCTGAGCAGGCCGGTTCAGGGCAGTGCCGATGCTGCGGGAAGCCAATTGTCCATGCCGTCGCGCCAGACGAGCGTGGTGTCGTCGCTGCGGCCATCGGCGAGGCGGGCGCGGAGTTGGGGCAGGGTCAAGGGGCCGAGCGGCGTACCGTCTTGGTCGACCCACCAGACGGCCTCGGGCACGGGGGGCGGGCCACCGGCAGGCGTGGCGTTCGCGGCAGCCGGTACGTTGCCGATCTCGCCGGCAGGACCGGGCGCAGAATCCGGCTCACCATCGAGTGCGGTGGCGTCGAAGCCCACATCCCCCCGGGTGTTGATGCCCCAATCGTCGAAGACGTAGCGGCCGGGCCCGCAATGGATCAGACCGATCCCGCTACCTCGAACGCGGCTGTCGGAGAACGAGCCGATCGGCACTTCGTTCAAGAAGAATTCGGCGCCGCTGCCGGCTTCCCGGGCGGCGAGCCGCAGCGGCCCCGTGCCATCGTCGATGCTGCCGCGGATACGCTGGCCGATCGCGCCGTCGACGAAGGTGAGGAGATCGTACTGACTGCCTTGCGCCAAAAAAGCGAAGAAACTGGTGCCGCTGTCGTCGGCATAGCGGATCATCAAGCCGGCGCCGTGCATCAGCTCGGGCTCGGCAGCGCTCGGGGCCAAGGTCGCCAGGAGCTCGACATAGGTGGCGCGACTGCCGTCATCGGCGAGGTCGAGCGTGGAAATGCGGCAGTTGCCGGCGCCCGCGCCGCTCTCGGCGACGAGCTTGCCGTTCTGGAGCACGGCACCCAGCTCGTCTGCCACGTGGTCGTGATAGCGTTGGAACTCGAAATCCTCGAAATCCACCCGCAGCGGCACGGTGAAGGACTCCTGGGCCAACGCCGCGGCCGGCAAGAGCGCCGCCAGCATCGCCATGGCCGTGAACATCCGGGCAGCACTCATGGTTCGTCGCTCCTCTCGCAGCTGTCGGCCGTTTCGCCGGTCCCGGCGCCGCGCCGACCCTGTCACCCACCGATCCGATGAAGGGTATTGCCGTCCTCGTCGCGCAGCGTGTCGGGGTCGACGATCTCGAGGGTGGTGATCTCCTCGAAGCCTTCGGTCTCGACGGTATCCAGCGCCGGTGCGGCAGTGCGCGCCGATCCCGCCGTCCGCAGCCGCAGCCGCCGGGCGTCGAGCGCCTCGACGCTCCAGCTGCCCTCGAGCGTGACCTCGAGGCGAATGGGCTCGGGAACACCTTGGGAGCGGAGGTCCAAAAGACTGTTGCCACTGCCGGTCAGGCGGCCGCCCTCGGCGAAGCTGAAAGTGTAGTCGACGGCGATCGGCTCGGCCAGGCCGTCGACCGCTTCGGCAACCCGCGCCTGCCAGCGGCCATGCATGTGGGCCGCCGCGTCGAAGTCGGCAGGCCTGATCGCACCGGGCCCGACGGGCGTCTCGACAAGGGCTGCGAGCCGGGTCTCGGCGAGCGGCAGCCACCCGTCCTGGCCCTCGAACCAGACCAGCGTGGCCCGGTCGATCGAACCCGCGCGCAGCCGCTCGGCCACAGCCTCCCGGCTCAACGCCTCGGACGGGCCGCCCGCTTCGGCGACGAAATAGGCGGTGCTGTCAGCCGGCTCGGCTGGCGGTGCGCCGGGGGTCGCCGATGGCGGCGATGGGGCTTGGGCGAGCGGTGGCGGCGCCAAGGGCGGCGGGCCCCCGGCCACGGCCGGCGGTGCTGCCGGCGGCGCCAACTCCGGCACCTGGGCCAGCACGGTCCAGTCGGCCATGCCCTCGCGCCAGACCAGGGTGTCGGGCGTGACGCCGCGGGCGCGCAGCTCATCCGGAGCGAAAGGGCCTAGCGGCGCGCCATCGCTCGCGATGTACCATGCGGCATCGCCCGCCGGCGCGGGCTCGGCGGCGGCGAGCGGCGGCGGCGTGGTTTGCGCCGCAGCTCCGGTCGCCAGGAGCAGCGCTGCGAGCAGGGCAGTCGCGAACTGGGCCTTCATGATCGTCTTCCTCCTCGGCCTTCTCTCGTCGTTCCAGCACCGCTCAGCGCGGGACGTTTTCCAGCTTCGTCCAGGTTTCGTAAGGAAAATGCTCGGCGGCGTTGAAGTTCGGATCACTCGACATCAAGAACTCGCCCGCCGGGTTGCGGTAGAACGTTTCGTAGTGGTTCGAGAGCTCGAATTCCTGGCCGGTCCCGGGGTCGCGCAAGGGCTGGACCTCGCGGATCTGGTCGACGGTGATCGCCATCATCCGGTCCGCGCTGGCCTGGCGCTCCTGCCAGCCGGCCATCTGCATGTCGGAGATGGCGGCACTGGTCTCCGCCCAGATCCGGCTCACGTCGACGGCACCCTGCCGGTTGATGCGCGCCATCTCCCGTTGGTGGCGCAGCATCGCGTCCGCCCAGCGTGGGCTCACGGCCATCGAGCGCATGATGGTCGCCATGAGCGATTCGGCCCTCTCGCGTTGGTCGCTCGGATAGCGGGCGACGAAAACCGGCTGGGCGAAGACGTAGGCGTTGTAGGTGAGCTCGCCGGAGCCGAGCGGCATCTCCGTGATGCTGCGCCGCGCCACGATGCCGATCGCTTCCTCGACCGGGCCCGCCGCCGTGTCGACGCTGATCCGGTATTGCCCGGCGATCGCCTCGAGCCGCTCGTAGGGCAGGCGGTTGGGGTCACGATCGAGCTGGTCCTGCAGCGTGCGCCGGATGTCGGGCAGCTCTTCGGTCGCCACGACCCGGGCGTTGGCGCGATAGAGCGGCAGCACGATCTCCTCGACGAGCCCTTCGATGCCGATCTTCGGGGTGACCCGGCAATGGCTGGTCGGGCTCGCATAGGCCTGCGCCGTCTGCTCGAGGACCGGTCGAACATAGATGCCCTGGATATCCATGTCGCCGAGTTCGGGGAACATCGGGGGGCGCGAGGTGTCGGCCCAGAGCCAGAACAGCATGGGTGCCGGCAGGATTTCGAGGCCCCAGCTCTCGTCGGGGCTGCGCGCCCGGACGACGAGCTGGGCGTCGCCGTTCATGCAGGACGGTGCCCCGGGGGCGTTGGCCCAGAGCACCTCGCCGCTGACCGTCCAGTCGGCCGGCAACAGCATGGCCATCGCTTCCACCGGCCGGCCGAAGCCGGACTTGTCGAAGAAGACCTGGCGCTTCAAGCGCACGAGCGATGCCGCCGACGGCTCGCCGAGCCGCTGCCCGGGCAATGGCGGTGGCGCGCCGGGCGGCAGCGGCGGTGGCGCGGTGCGGGCCGTGGCAGGGAGTGGTGGCGGCGATCGCCGAGTCGCCCCGGCGCCCGGCAGCGGTGGTGGTTTCGGCGGCGTGTTCCCGGCAGCCCGCGGCAAGGGCGGCGGCACCGGGCCCGATTGGGCCAGAAGAATCATCGGGTCGGCCGCGACATCCGGCCGGTCCGGCTCGATGGGCCCGGCGTTGGCACGACTGTCGATCGCATGACCAGCAAGCAAGGTCGAGACGAAGACCGCAACCGCAAACGAACGCCCTGGTCTCGATATCATGCCGACGGCCTCGGGTCAGTCGTGATCGATCGATCGGATGTCGGCTGGATCTTAAGTGGCGACGTTTCGTTTGCAAACCCACGGCATCCCTCCGACGACATAGCCGGATAGGCAAACGATCACTGCGGCCGCGGCCGGCTCCACCAGTCGAACCGCCATCACCGAAAAATCCGGTGCGGCGCGGGGAGGACGATCCTTGTAACTTGCCCTTATCACAATCGGCTAGATTGCCGCTTGCGGTGGCGGTCGGTAGCCCGCTGATCCACAGGGTGTCTGAGCCCGTCGGGGAGCCCGGGTCGCCGACCGCCGTTCCATCGAACCCGAACAGTCGCCGGGGCCGCATGGTGAGCCCGTTTAGGCAAGGATGGGATCGGATGGAGAAGATGGTTGTCGGGATCGA
>JAABSG010000070.1 GCA_011390475.1 Geminicoccaceae bacterium
CCTGATCCCGGGCGTCGTGCTCGGCATCGCCACGGTCTTCTTCTGGGATCGGGTGGCGAGCCAGATGGGCATGGCCTATGGCGGGCTCTTCTATGACGGGCTCTTTCTCACCATTCTCGGCCAGTCGGCCTTCATCGCCTCCTACTGCATGCTGGTCTTCTTGGCCCGGCTGCAGCGCTTCGACTACCAGCTGGTCGATGCCGCCCTCGATCTGGGAGCGACCAACACCCAGGCCTTTCGCCGCATCCTCCTGCCGTTCTTGAAGCCGGCGATCCTCGGTGCCGCGGTGATCGCGTTTCTGGCCTCCTTCGAGAACTACAACACCACGGTCTTCACCATCTCGTTCTACAACACCTTCACGGTCGAGGTGGCGCAGAAGGTCCGGCTCGGCATCGACCCTTCGATCTCGGCCCTGGCCGTCATCATCATCTTCCTCTCGCTGGTCGCTGCCCTGGCGAACGAGGCGCGGCAGGGCCATAATGCCAACCGCTTCGCCGGGGGCGGGCGGGGGTTCGTCGCCTTCTTCACTCAAAATCCAGCGGCGTTGCTCGCCGCCTTCGTGGTGCTGGGCGCCTTTGCGGTGACCGCCTATGCCGTGCAGCACGATGCCACGGCCTGCAAGGCCGCAGCGCTCGAGGAGCGGCTCGAGCGGCAGCGGCAGTTCATGCCGATAGCGCCGGTGCCGGTAGCGCCGAGCCCGGTCCCCGCCCAGCCCGGCGCCCGTGACCTCAACCCCGGCCAGGGTACGTTCGGCGACGTCTTCCGCGGCGGCCTCGCCCCAGGCACGCCCGGGGCCGAGGAAGAGGGGCTCGAACCCATCCCTGCCCCGAGCCCGGATGAGGGTGCGCGCATGCTGAATCCGGGCCAGGGCATGTTCGGTGACGTCTTCCGCGGCGGCTTGGCGCCCGGCACGCCGGCTGGCGAGGCGGCGGAAGCGCCAGCGCCCACCCCCGGTCCCACCCCCGACAGCGACGCGCGGCTGCGCAATCCGGGTCAGGGCATGTTCGGCGATGTCTTCGGCAGCGGCTTGGCGCCTGGGACGGTCGGGGAGGAGGCGGAGTAGGCGGGAAGAGCGTCGCCGATCGCAACGAGCGGGCTTCGCCGTCGATTGCCTCTGGTTACCGCACCCCTCGAGGAAGGCGGCTGCTCGCGCCATGCGAGCTCTCTCGATTCATCCTTTGACCCGCTCGTTCTTCGGGTCATACGGGGCTTTCAAGAAGACCTCGGCCGGGACCAGGCGGCCGGCTACCTCGAGCTCGTAGCTGGCGTCCAGAATGTAGGCGTCGTCCACGCCTTTGGGGCTGCGGATGTAGCCGAGGCCGATACCTTGCTCGATCGTGTAGCCCCAGCCGGCGGAGCCGAGCCAGCCGCAGGCTTCGCCGTTGCGGCGGATAGTCTCGCGGCCCCAGAGCGTGACGGCGGGGTCGGCCACGGTGAAGCCGGCGAGGCGGCGGGTGAGCGGGCTCGATTGCTGACGCACGAGCGCTTCTCGGCCCTTGAAGGGGATGTCCGTCTCGAGCTTCACGGCCCAGCCGAGGCCGGCATGCAGGGGGCTGTGGTCGGGGCCGATGTCGCTGCCCCAGGCGCGGTAGGCTTTCTCGAGGCGCAGACTTTCGATGGCGCGGTAGCCGGCGAGGGCAAGGCCGTGTGGTTCGCCTTCTTTGACCAGTGCATCGAAAAGAGTGGCGGCGTAGTCGACCGGGGTGTGCAACTCCCAACCCAGTTCGCCGACATAGGTGACGCGGAGTGCCCGGACGGGACAGCCGGCGATGTGGATCTCTCGGCTATGGGCGAAGGGGAAGGCGGCGTTGGCGAGGTCGGTGCTGGCCAAGGGCTGCAGGATCGTGCGCGCCTTCGGGCCGAAGAGGGAGAGGACGGCCCAGGCGCTGGTGACCTCCTCGAGCGTCACCGTCATGCCGTTCGGGATGTTACGGCTTATCCAGTCGCGGTCGCGGGTCGCGAAGCCGGTGCCGGTGACGATGTAGAAACGGTCTTGGGCCAGGCGGGCGACGGTGAGGTCGGCTTCGACGCCACCTCGGTCGTTGAGCAGTTGCGTGTAGGTCAGGCGGCCTTCGGGCTTGCTCGTGTCGTTGGCACATAGCCAGGCGAGGGCGGCTTCTGCGTCTGGGCCCGCGAGCTCGAACTTGGCGAAGCTCGTCTGATCGAAAAGGGCCGCTGTCTCGCGCGCTGCCCGGTGCTCCCGGCCGACGGGCGCGAACCAGTTCTGCCGGCCGAAGCCATGGATGTCGGCCGCCTGCTCGCCGGCTCGGGCGAACCAGTTGGCGCGCTCCCAGCCGAGCTTTTCGCCAAAGACGGCGTTCTTCGCTTTCAGGCGGTCGTAGAGCGGTGAGCGGCGCCGCGGGCGGCCGGTGGTCATCTCGTCCAGCGGCCAGGCGATGGCGTAGTGCCGGGCATAGGCTTCGAGCGTGCGGGCTCTGACCCAGCCGGTATCCCGGTGGCCCTGGCCGAAGCGGCGAATGTCGACGATCCAGAGGTCGAAGGGTGGCGCATCGTTCGCCACCCATTCGGCGAGCGCCATGCCGGCCCCGCCGCCGGCGGCGATGCCGAACGCGTTGAAGCCGGCGCCGATGAAGACGTTGGCCACCTCGGGCGCCTCACCGAGGATGAAATTGCCGTCGGGGGTGAAGCTCTCGGGGCCGTTGATCAACATCTTGACGCCGGCGGTCTCGAGCGCCGGCACGCGGCCGAGGGCCAGCGCCATCATCGGCTCGAAATGGTCCCAGTTCTCGGGCAAGAGCTGATGCGCGAAGTCGGCCGGCACGCTCGCCGGTTGCCAGGCGATGGGGTTGGGTTCGTAGCCGCCCATGACGAGGCCGCCGACTTCCTCCTTGTAGTAGGTGAGGCGGTCGGGGTCGCGGAGTGTGGGGAGCTCGGGGGTGACGCCCGGGATAGGCTCGGTGATCAGGTACTGGTGCTGGACCGGGACGAGGGGGACGTTGATGCCGATCGTGGCCGCCAGCTCGCGGGTCCACTGGCCGCAGGCGAGGACGAGCTTCTCGCAAGTGATATGGCCCCGGCATGTTCGAACCGCGCGGATACGGCCTTGGTCGAGCTCGAAGCCGGTGACGGTGGTATTTTCGGCGATCACCGCACCCGCTTGCCTTGCTCCCTTGGCCAGGGCCTGGGTGATGTCGGCGGGGTTGGCTTGGCCGTCGGTGGGCAGGAAAGCGGCGCCGATGACGTCGTCCACCTGCATCAAGGGCCAGAGGTTCTGGGCTTCCTCGGCCGAGAGGAGCCGCATCTCGAGGCCGAAGGAACGGGCCGTGGTCGCCTGGCGCTGGACCTCGATCCAGCGCTCGGCCGTACAGGCGAGCCTGAGGCCACCGTTCTGCTTCCAGCCGGTGGCCTGACCGGTCTCGGCCTCGAGCCGGTCGTAGAGGTCGATCGAGTAGCCGAGTAGTCGGGTGATGTTGGCGTTGGTGCGGAGTTGGCCGACGAGACCAGCGGCGTGCCAAGTCGATCCTGCGGTCAGCGTCGCCTGCTCGAGCAGCAGCACGTCGCCCTTACCCAGTCGTGCCAGATGGTAGGCAGTGGAACAACCGACGATGCCACCGCCGATGACGATGTATTTGGCCGAGGTCGGAAGGTCGGTCATGCGCTTTCCCTTGCGGCGACGGTGGCCACTGCTCGAAGGTAGCCAAGCCGGCCTCGAAGCACTGCGAGTTTTCATCGGTGTAGGCTGCGAAGTCCATCTCGACGCTCGAATAGAACTCCGAGAACGACGTCGCGGCTGCCATTCTCGACCGCGAAATCGTGGCTGGTAAGGCTGCCGGCCAACGGCTGCGGGTCGACCTCGGACCAGCAGAGCGAAGCGCGGCAACGCGCGCGCACCATCCGCGTTGCGGCTGTACGATATCTCGGCCGGCGCTTTCGCTTCGAGCGTGACCTCGCTCGAAGATCGCACTAGAAGAAGCGGTTAACGGGGGAGCGGCGATGAGTGTCGACGACAACATACCAATCTCGCCGCAGGCGCGAGCGCCTGCCGAGCCACCCCGTATCGCCTTTATCGGGCTCGGCCGCATGGGCGCCAAAATGGCGTGGCGGCTGGCCGATGTGGGGCTGAAGCTCGCGGTCTACGACGCCAGGCAAACCGCCATCGACCAATTTCCGGCAACCAACATCCGCCGGTCTCGCTCGCCAGAGGCGGTGGTGGCCGATTGCCCGGTCCTGGTGACCGCGCTGCCCAACGTGCGGGTCGCGGCCGAGGTGATCAAGGCGGCCTCCCCTGCCCCCGGCAGCTTGGTCGTCGACACCAGCCCGGGCAACCCCGTCGACACCCAGGCACTCGGCGCCGAGCTCGCAAAGCGCGATGTGGCCCTGGTCGACGCCGCCGTATCGGGAGGACAGGAACGAGCAGCCCAAGGCCGGCTCTTGGTGCTCGCCGGAGGACAAGGCGAGCATTTCGAGCGCGCACGGGTGGTGCTCCAGCCATTGGCCGAACGACTGGTGCATTGCGGGCAATTGGGCAGCGGCCTCGCCATGCGCTCGTTGAACAGCCTGCTCACCGCCGCCGACTTCGCCGCCACCATCGAGACGATGCAAATCGGTCGCCGCTTCGGCCTGGAGCCCGATCTGATGATCGAGGTCTTCAACCTCTCCTCCGGCAGCAACCACGCGACGCTTGAAGAGATCGCCCCATACGTGCTGAGCGGCCGCTTCAATTCCGGCATTACGCTCGACCAGCTGGTCAAGGACATGGCAGCCGCCCTGGCGCTGGCGACGACAACCAAGACCGATGTACCCCTGAGCAGGCTCACGGCCGAGATCTGGCGCTTTGCCGAAACCAGCCTCGAGCCCGGCGTCGATCACACGGCGTTGGCCCGCTGGTACGAACATCGGACCGGTACCCGGCTCAGGCGCTAGCAGCGTCGACAAGAACAGTATTGACGGAGGCAAGCATGGATCCGCTGGCACGGCGACGGCTCGGCAAGTCCGAGGTCGAACTCACGGCGATGGGCTTCGGTGGCGCACCGCTGGGCGAGCTCTTCACAGCGGTCAGCGAGGCCGATGCCGAGGCCACGCTCCAGGCGGCCTGGGATACCGGCATCCGGTATTTCGACACGGCACCCTGGTATGGGCGGGGGCAGAGCGAGCACCGGTTCGGACGGTTTCTCTACCGCCAATCCCGCCCCGACTTCCTGCTCTCGACCAAGGTCGGACGCGTGCTGAAGGCACCGCGCCATCCCGAGACGTTCGAGACCGGCTTTTGGACCGGCGGGCTGCATTTCGACCATGTGTTCGACTACAGCTACGACGGCATCATGCGGTCTTACGAGGATTGCCTGCAACGGCTAGGCCTCAACCGCGTCGATCTTCTGGTCATCCACGACCTCGATTTCTGGCATCACGGCGTCGAGGCCAAGGTCGCAGCCCATCTCGGCCAGCTCGCGACCTCGGGCTGGCGGGCCTTGGACGAGCTACGCTCTTCGGGGCTCATCAAGGGCATCGGTGCCGGGATCAACGAGCTCGGCATGATCCCTCGCTTTCTCGACCTGGCCGATCTCGACTTCTTCCTCGTAGCACTCCGCTACACGCTCATGGAGCACGACACGCTCGATGTCGAACTCCCCTATTGCGAGCGCCGCGATGTCGGCATCGTCATCGGTGGGGTCTTCAGCTCGGGCATCATGGCGACGGGTCCGATCCCCGGGGCCAAGTACAACTACGCCGACGCCACACCCGAGGTGATCACGAAGGTCCAGCGGATCGAGGCCATCTGCGCTCGGCACGACGTGGCCTTGGCCGCAGCCGCCCTGCAGTTCCCCTTCGGCCATCCATCAGTCACCTCAGTCATTCCGGGCGGCGTCGAGCCGGCCCACGTCGAGGCCAATATGGCGCATATGCGAGCCACGATCCCGGCCGATCTCTGGGCCGAGCTCCGGCACGAGGGACTGATCCGCGCCGACGCGCCGGTGCCGGGTCAGGGCTAGATATAGGAAAAAATGCGGGGAGGTCCTGCCTCCCCGCGCCCCTCCGGGCTCTTGCTTCGGTGATGCTCCAGCGAAGCGCCTTCTATGACCAGTTGGCGAGATCAGGTCGGCATTGCGAACAGGACGGTCATGTAGGCAGCATAGGCGGTCAGCAAGATGCCGCCTTCGAGCCGGTTTACCCGCCAGCCAGTGACGGCGAAGACGAGGAGAAGGACAGTGGCGCCGAGCATCACCCAGATGTCGAGGGCGATGATCTCGGGCGGCACGGCGATCGGGGTGACGATGGCGGTGATGCCGAGGATGCCCAGCACGTTGTAGATGTTGGAGCCCACGATGTTGCCGAAGGCGACGTCGGCCTCGCGGCGGAAGGCCGCGACCAGGGAAACGGTGAGCTCCGGCAACGAAGTGCCTACAGCGACAACAGTAAGACCGACGATCGTCTCGGAAATGCCGGCGGCAGCGGCGAGCTCGATCGCCCCGTCGACCAGGAGCTTTGCACCCAGAAGGGTCGCCAACAGGCCGCCTATGGTGAAGAGAAGGGCGAGCCAAACGCGGTGGGGGCGTGGCTCGATCGCGGCTTCGGCCTCGTGCATGGCGGCCGAGGCATCGGGCGCGCGGGTTTCCTGGATGTAGGTGTAGCCGACATAAACGAGGAGGGCGGCCACCAGTGCCAGGCCAGCGCCACGGCCGATCTCGCCCAGCAAGACGACGCCGAGACAGGCCAGGGCCGCGAGCAACACCACGGTGCCGTCGCGCTTGAAGGCCTGGGCGGTAGTGCGGAGCGGCTGGATGAGGGCGGCGATGCCGAGGATCAGGAGGATATTGGCCGTATTCGAGCCCACGACATTGCCGATGGCGATGCCGGGAGAGCCCGCTAGCGCCGCCTGGAGGCTGGTCAGGAGCTCTGGCGTCGAGGTGCCGAAGCCCACGAGGGTAAGGCCGATGAGCAGCGGCGAGAGGCCGAGACGTCGAGCAATGGCCACGGAGCCGCGGACGAAGCTGTCGCCGCCGGCAACCAGGAGCAGCAGCCCGAAGCCGAGCTGGCTGATAACGATGAGGTCGAGCGACGCCAAGTGGCGCACCACTTCATGGCAATGGGAAAGACAGCGCTTCTACGCCTCCAGCGCCGCTTCGTCGGCTGGCCACGACGCCGCAGCCTTTTCCGGACCGACGGACCGGGGCGGTCGACGGGGAGGCGCTGCCCCCCGTTCTTTCAAGCCGCCGGGCGAATATTCATGTTCATCCGCAAGAGGTTTGCCGGGTCGACCTCGGCCTTGACCTTGGCGAGGCGATCGTAGCTGGCGCCGAAGGCGCTCTTCACCCGGCCCGTCTCGTCGTCGGGCATGAAGTTGACGTAGACGCCGCCCGTTGCGAATCGGGCGGTGCGGTCGAAGAGCTCGCGCGCCCAGGCGATGCAGTGGGTGTCCTGGGTCGCGTCCTGCCAGCGGGTGTGGACGTTCATGAGGAAGTTGGCGCTTCGATGGGCGAAGGCGGTGGCGGTCGGCTCGGTGCGTTTGGTGGCGCCACCGAGCTGGGCGATGAAGATCTCGCATTCGGGTGTCGGCAGGCGGCCCACGGCCTCGCTCAGAACATCGACCAGGCCGTCCTCGACGGCGTCGAAATTGTGCGACTTCCAATAGTTGCGGGCCCCTGGGGTCAACAGCGGGTCGAAGGCCTGTTGCCAGCCGGCATAAGGGTGCGGGCCGATGACGTCCGCGATCGGCTTGCCCAGCGCCCTGAGCGGGGCGAGCGCCCTTTCGCCTTCGGCCATGTCGCCGGCATAGCAGGCGGCGAAGACCAACACCTCCTTTCCGTGCCATTCGTCGGGCAGGAAGGGCAAGGGTGGAGCCTTGCGCATGACGACCCAGACGGTGAGCTCGTCGGGCATGGCAGCTGCCAACTTGCGGTAGTCACGCAAGAGGTCGGGGGCGGCCACGATCGGGTGCACCACGAGACCGGAGAGCACCTCTGGACCGACTGGATGGAGCTTGAAATCGAAGCTGGTGACGACGCCGAAATTGCCGCCGCCGCCGCGGATCGCCCAGAAGAGCTCGGGGTTCTCGGCAGCGCTCACCCGCCGGTTCCGGCCGTCGGCGGTGACGATGTCGGCGGCCATGAGGCTGTCGATGGTGAGGCCGAACTTGCGCGACAGCCAGCCATAGCCGCCGCCGAGCGTCAGCCCGGCGACGCCGGTCGTGGAATTGATGCCGAGCGGCAAGGCGAGTCCATGTGCTTGCGTTGCGGCATCGAGATCGGCGAGCAGCGCCCCCGCCTCGACCCTGGCGGTTCTTGCATCGGCATCCACCTCGATGGCTTTCATGGCCGAGAGGTCGAGCATGAGGCCGTCATCGCAGACGGCGTTGCCGGCAATGTTGTGGCCGCCGCCCTTGATCGCGGTCAACAGCTTGTGCTCGGCGGCGAAGGCCACGGCCCGCTCGACGTCGGCGCCGGTCCGGCAGTGGACGACCATGCCCGGGCGGCGGTCGATCATCGCATTCCAGATGCCGCGCGAGTCGTCATAGCCACCGTCGCCCGGCAGTAGCACGTCGCCCGCGAGACCCTGGCGGAGCGCCTCCAGCGTGCCGTTGCCGATAGTTCGCTGACCGGCGTCGAGTGTTTTCAAGGTCAGGCTGGTCATGGTAGTCTCCCCTAGCAATGTTGTGGAGAGCAGAGTGGCAGCGGCGTCGCCGGCGTGGTATCCGTCAACTAGCGTAGTGGTACCGGTGACGATGACGTAGTCCGGTTTTTCTCGTTGAAGTTGCACCATCGCCGTCGGTCATTCGCGGCCCGGGGGGACCTGATTGGCTGGCCATGACCAAGGAACCGCGCTCAGCGCTCGCGAGGGCGAGGTTGCCAAGCTTTATGTCGACGGACTGAGCTACAAGGAAATCGCGCGCGATCTGGCGATTTCGCCAGCGACCGTGCGCACGCATCTCAACACGATCTATCGCAAGCTCGAGGTGACGAGCCGGATCGAGTTGCTGCATCGTCTGAACGGCAACAGCAACGGTGGGACCGGTGACGATACGTCGGTGGTTGCCGCCACGACCGGACCGACCGGGCCGTTGACCGAGCGGCGCCAACTCACGGTGGTGTTCGTTGATCTCGTGGGTTCCACGGCACTCGCGGCCGGGATGGACGCCGAGGACATGCACGAGCTCTTGCAGGCCTATCGCAAGACCGTGCGCCAGGCGGTCGAGGCGGCAGGCGGCCATGTCGCCGGCTTTCCCGGTGATGGCGTGGTCGCCTGCTTCGGCTGGCCGCAGGCGCTCGAGGACGCGGCCGAGCGTGCGGTGCGGGCGGGCCTCGAGGTCGTGGGCGCGATCACCCGCATCCAGGCCCCCGACGGCCGGCCGCTGATGGCGCGGATCGGTATCGCCACCGGCGTGGTCGTGGTCGACGGCAATAAGGGCGACGCCGACAGCCTGACCGGCGGGACGCCCAATCTGGCGGCGCGCCTGCAGAGCGTAGCCGAGCCCGGCGGCCTGGTGATCGCCCAAGGCACCCGCGAGCTCGTGGGCGACCATTTCACGATCGAGGATCTGGGCCCCAAGGAGATCAAGGGACTGCCGGCGCCGGTGCCGGTTTTCCGGGTCTCGGGCGAGCGGACGGTGGTCAGCCGGTTCGAGGCGCGACAGGCCGGCAGCACGGCGCAGATGGTCGGCCGGGACATGGAGCTGGCGCTACTGCGCGAGCGTTGGGCACAGGCCTGCGACGGCGAGGGCCAGGCCGTGCTGCTCACGGGCGAGCCCGGCATCGGCAAGTCGCGGATCACCGCAGCCCTGATCGAGGCGGTCGCCTGCCCGGACGACGATGGGGCGCCGACGTTGGTTCGCTACCAGACGGGACCGCAGCAAGGCGACAGTCCGCTCTGGCCGATCCGCCGCCAGCTCACCGCCGCCGCCCGGTTGGACGACGCGCCGAACGACGTCGACCGGCTCACCCGGCTGGATGCGCTGCTGCGTCGTGGCGTCGCTGATCCCGGCGAGGCGCTGCCCCTCCTGGCCGGGCTGCTCGGCATCGCAGCACCCGGCGAACTGCCGACGATGAGCGCCTCGCGTCGCCGCGAGCGCTTGCTCGACGTGCTGGTCGAGCAGCTCATCGGCCTCGCCCGGCGATCACCAGTGCTGATGCTGTTCGAGGATCTGCACTGGGTCGACCCGACCTCGCTCGCTTTGCTCGAGCGGATCATCGGCCAGATCGACGAGGCGCGCGTGCTGCTCTTGATGACCAGCCGGCCGGACGGCGAGCCGCATCTGGCGAGCCACGCGCATCTGACCCGGATGACCCTCAACCGCCTCAACAGGAGCGCTGCGGCGACCATCGTCGCAAGACGCGCCGGTGCGGCGTCGCTCGAACCTGATACGGTGGCCGCGATTCTCGCCCGCGGCGACGGCGTGCCGCTCTATATCGAGGAAATGACGGCGGCAATCGTCGAGACCGGGGCCGCCGCCGGCACCGTCCCGGCCTCGCTGCAGGACTCGCTGATGGCGCGGCTCGACCGTCTCGGGGCCGCCAAGGATGTGGCGCAGATTGCCGCCGTGATCGGTCGCGAGTTCGAGCTCGACCTGCTCGAAGCCGTGGCCGGTGCGGGCGAGGCCCTGACCGAGGCTGTCGACCGGCTGGTCGCGGCCGAACTGGTCTTTCGCCGGGGCCCACGGCTGAGCTTCAAGCACGCGCTGGTACAGGATGTCGCCTACCAGTCGCTGCTCCGCGGCCGCCGGAGCGAGCTGCACGGCCACATCGCCGAAGCGCTGCTCGGCCGCTTTCCGGCGCGCATCGCCAACGAGCCACAGACGCTGGCCCATCATCTGGAGCATGCCGGCCGGAGCACCGCGGCGATCGACTATTACGGGGCGGCGGCCGAACTCGCCAACAACAAGGGCGCCAACAAGGAGGCGCGGCGCTACATGGAGCGGGCGCTCGGGCTGATCGAAGGCCTGCCGGCGGGCGCCGAGCGAGTTCGCCGGGAGATCCAGGCGCTGACCATGATCGGGCGGATCGGCGTGGCGCTCGAAGGCCACGGCAGCGCCGCCGCTGCCGAGGCGTTCGGCCGCGGTCTGGAGCTCAGCGTCGAAGCCGACCTCGACGCTGCCGAGCTGCCACTCCTGGTCGGTCTCACGGTGCAGTTGGCGGTCTCCGGGGCGACCAGCAAGGCCTTGGCGCACGGGCCACGGCTGCTGGAGCTCGCCGAGCGCAACGATGATCCGATCTTTCGCGTCGAGGCCGGCTATGCACTCGGGATCAGCCACTCCTGGCGCGGCGAGCTGGCCGCGGCCGACCGGCACTTCCAGACTATCCGCCGGCACTACACACCGGACCAGCACGCGCGGCACCTCGCCGTCTACGGCCAGGATCCAGGCGTGGTCGGTCTATGCCGCGGCGGCATGACGCTCTGGTACATGGGCTTCGCCGATCGGGCGGCCCACGACATCGAGGCTGCGGTCGAGCTGGCCCGCGAGCTCGGTCATCCATTCAGCATCAACTACGCGCTCACTTGGCGGGCAATGCACGCGCTCGAGACCGAGCCCGCGGAGGTCGCCCGACGAGCGATCGACACGACCCTGGACTACGCCGCCGAGCAGGCCTTCAAGACTTGGCTCTCCATGGGTCAGGCGAGCCTGGCACGCTGGATGCTGGCTAACGGCCAGCCGGACGAGGCGGTGGCGGCGTGTGCCCGCGCCGTCGAGCTGCTGCGCCTGGTCGGTGGCGTGCAGGTGCCGCAGGCGCTGGCGCTGTACGGCGCGGCCCTCTGCCGGAACGGCCAGCGAGAAGCCGGCCTCGCCCGGCTCGACGAGGCGATAAAGCTCACCGAGGCCGGCGACGTGGGCTGGGCCGAAGTCGAGATCCTCAGACTGCGAGCCCGCTGCGAGCGGGCGGCCGGCGGGGTCGACACGGCACCGATCCTGCGCCGCGCCATCGACGTGGCGCGACGGCAGGAGGCGCTGATGCTGGAGCTGAAAGCCGTGGTCGACCTCGCCCACCTGCTCGCCGAGACCGGGGGCCGGCAGGCGGCGCACGAGATGCTCGCCGCCTGCCTCTCCCGGTTCACCGAAGGTCGAAAAACGCGCCCACTGATCGAGGCGCAAACGCTCTCGGAATCGCTGAAAACCTGACGATCGGAACCATGCGATCGCCCGGCGCGGCTGGGGCCGGTGGGCGACCGCGACGGTCTCGGTAGCCTTGCCGGTTCAGGACAGAACCGCCACAGCGTCTATTGGAGACGGGAGAAGGTCAGACCGTCGAGCGCGCAGGCCGCCGACTGTTCGTGTTCGCCGGAATCGTTGTCCGTGTCCTGGGCTTGGTCACCGCCCTCCGCTTCGTCGTCGCTTTCGCCATCGCCGCTGCCGTTGCCGCTCGGGGCTGGGGCACCTTCAGCCGCGACCAGCCTGAAGCCGGTGTCCGTCGGCTCGATCGCACAGAGCATCGGAAAGGACGCCGCGCCCGCGCCGCTGACCTCGGACAGGGTCGAGAGCCGATCCTCGACCGCGTAACGACCAACTGCGGAGCCGCACGCCAACGCCGCCTCGTCGATGTCACCATTCATCTCGAACTGACCGCCCTCGTGGAACACCGCCACGACCATGGCGTCGCCCTCCTCGGGGCGGCCGGCATAACGCCCGGGAGCGATGCCGGACGTCAAGGCACTGACTTTGCTCGACCGTTGCTGTTGCTGCTCTTGGTAGCTCTGTTCTAGTTCAGCCAGTCCGTCGGTGCGGATCGACAAGCGCTCCGTCAACTCGCTGAGCTGCTCCTGCAAGTCGTTGCGCTGGTCTTGCGCCTGCTGAACCTCGGTGACCAGCTGCTCGCGGGTCTCGCCGAGCGCGGTCAGCGTCGCCTGCAGTCCGGCCCGGTCCTCGGCCATGGCCTGCTGCTCCTGCCGCACCGCCGCCAGGGCCTCGAGCGCCTGGGTCTCGGTGTCGCGGGCATCCTGCATCCGCTGCTCGGCCGAGGCCAGCTCCTCGCTGACCATTGCCGCCTTTTGGCTCAGCGCCGCCAAGGTCTCGCGCAGCGAGGCCTCTTGGCTACGCGCATCGGTGACGCGCTCACCGATCGTCGTCAACTCCTGCGAGCTCGCCGCGACAGCCTCCTGAAGCTCGCTGCTTTCCTCGCGCGCACTGTTGAGCTCGGTCTCGGCAGCGGCCCGCTCCTGCTCGATCTCGGCCAACCGAGTCACGCAACTCCGCCAGCGCCGCAGCGATCTCGTCGCGCTCCGCTAGCAGAGCATCCCGTTCGGCGGTGGTCTCCGACATCTCCCCCCGCAGTTCCGCGTCACGCGCCTCGACTTGACTGCGGCTCGACTCCTGCACGGTCGCGAGTTGCGTTTCGAACTCGGCCTGCTGCCGGTTCTGCTAGGTCCATATGGTCACCAGCGTGACCACGAGAATCAGCGCCGCGATGGCGAGCACCAGCGGTACCGGCCGTTCGAGTTCATTCATCACGAGATCACTTGCCGGGCCGCCGGTCGCTTCAGGTCTCGACGATCACGACGGTGCGGTCGTCGGCGCGGATGCGGCCGATCGTGCCTTTGACCGAAGGGTAAAGGTGGCGCTTGTCGGGGTCGGTGCGCTCGACCTCGGCAAAGGCCGCTTCCCAAGCGTCGATGGTGGGTTCGTCGCCCGGCTCGAAGTAGCCATCGGTGAAGAGCTCGATAGTGCGGACCTCGGCTCTGGGCCGATCGAGGGTGTGGACCAGCTTCATGGGCACCGCAAAGCCGTCGAGGACGCAATAGCTCAAGGGGCTCTCGGTATTGTTTTGAAACCGGCCCTGGCCTTCGATGATCCCGCCGTCGATCAGGATTTCCAGGTCGGCTTTCGGGGTGTCGGCAAAGCACCTCGCGGCTCGGGCGAGACAGGTATCGCGGAGGTCGGCGAGGCTCCGGCGGTCGAGCCAAGGCCGCATGTCGGGCTGGAGGTTTTTCAGGCCGTTGAAGACGCAGGATCGTGAAACGCGCAGGCAGTCGGCGCGGGGTGCACCTTCGGCTTCGAGGATCTGCCAGGCGGCGAGGCGGATGCCGGCGGTGACCTTGTCGAGGCCGGGGTCGACGACGATCAGCTCTTCGCCATTGAGCCGCACGCCACTGTCGCCGACCAGGACGATGCGGAAAATGTCGCCGAGGTCGGCCGCCAGGGCCAAAGTGGCGCCGAAGCGGCGGGCGGGTCGAGCCCGGGCATCCTCGGTGATGCCGAAGCGGCCGTAGGCGGCCTGGATCGCTGCGGTGACATGGGCGACGAGCGCTGCCGGGTCGAGATCGCGATTGGCGGGATCGAGCAGAAAGCCTGCGGTCGCGTCGCGGACGACGAGGCCCGCCATCCGCCCCGCGAGCATGCCGTCGTAGCGGTGGCCTGTGCGGTCGGTGACGCCGTCGATTACGGCAAAGCCGCGGTCGGGCAGGATCAGAAACTGATCCTCGTTGGCGCCGGGGTCGTCGAGATTCTTGCCTTCGGAGAAGGCGTCGATGCGCATCGAAACGTCCGCGAGGCTGAACCGCCCGCGCCATTGCGGGCGAAGGCGGGAGCATCGCGGCGGCGACACGCCGGGTCAAGCGGCGGCCGGGCGTCTCGCCGCCTGGAACTCGGGCGGCGCGATCGCCTCGTTTCGCACGCTTTTGATGGGCGCCGGAGCGCAGCAGAGGCCAGGCTCAGCAGAGACCAGGGTCAGCAGAGGCAAGGCGGCTCTTGATCGCCGTCGCCTTCGTCCGCGTCCTCGGCCTCGCTCGCTTGGCTGGACGAGACGCTCTGCCGCGCTTCGAAGGTTCGATCCTGGCTGCCGCCGTCGCCCTGTCTGACCCAATCCGGATCGGCGCCGGTCCAAAGTGCGAGACAATCCTCCGACTCGTTATAGGCGTTGGGCTGCCAGTTGCCGCAGACACTGGCGAGCTGAACGCCGTCGAGCGCGATTTCTGTCGGCGCGGGCAGCCCCTGCCATTCGAGGCTCGGCACGGCAGCGGAGGCCGAGGCTATGGACAAGAAGGCTACAGCGAGACTGGCGGTGAACGATTTCGAAAAGGCGAAGCGCATGGCGATACTCTCGAGGTTGCGACCGAATTCGGAAGGCCGGATATCGTGGCCACACGTCGACCAACCGGACCGCGCCATCGACGTTGCAGTGTCGTGCGCACCGTTCTTCTAACGCCGCGACCCTTGCGATTTGGTTAACGCGCCGTCGTCACAGCCGACGATTCAGTGCGTCGGGTCGGCCAGCGCATCAGCTCCATCGTGCCCAGGCTCAAACCGTCAACTGATCGTCATTGCCGCCGATGAGCGTGAACACGACCAGCGAGAGGGTGGTCGCCAGGATGAGCAGCGAGGCCACGGCCGCTGCCGGCCCATAGGCGCCGGCCAGGACCTGACTGTAGGTCGCGATGGGCATGGTAGAGGTGAGGCCGGTGTAGAGGACGACGGTGGCGGAGAGCTCGTTGATGACCTCGACCCAGGAGAGGACGGCGCCGGCCATGATGCCGGGCGCCATGAGCGGCAGCATGATCTTCCGGAAGGTTCTGGCCGGTGGAGCGCCGAGGTTGATCGAGGCTTCCTCGACCGAGCGGTCGATCTGGTAGACGTACGAGGCGCAGGCGCGGACCATGTAGGGCAGTCGGCGAATGAAGTAGGCGAGAACGATGATGGCGGCGGTGCCGGTAATCCAGATGGGCGGCTCGTTGAAGGCGGTGATGAAGCCGATGCCGAGAACGGTGCCGGGGATGACGTAGGGGATCATCAGCCCGGTATCGAGGAGTTTGGTCAGCACCGTGTCCCTGCGGCTGATGATGTAGCCGATGACGCTGCCGGCGATGACGATCAGGGCCAGGGCCAATGCCGAGAAGGTGAAGCTGTTGACGATGGCGCCACGGACCAGGTGGAAGACTTGGCGGTAGCTGTCGAGCGAGAAGTTCTGGAGGAAGACCGGGCCCGAGGTTTGGAGAAAGGAGGTGTAGACGATGATCGCGAGCGGCAGGTTGGCGATCACCATCATGCCCCAGGCGAAGGTCGGGAAGGCCCATTTCTGCCAACCCTGCATCCTCAAAATCTCCGGCCGGTTCACGGCTTCCATGGCGTAATTGCGACGCTGGACCACCCAGCGCTGCAGCAGGATAAGCAGCATGGCCACCGTCACCAGGACGACGCTGGTCGTCGACGCCATGGCGGGGTTGCCGCCGATCTCGGAAAGGAAGAGGGTAAAGGCGAGGGTCGCGAGGACCGGGTAGTTCTCGCCCAAAAGTGCCGGCGTACCGAAGTCGGAAAGCACGCCCAAAAAGACCAGGAGACCACCCGTCGCCATGGCCGGCAGGGTCAAGGGGAGCGTGATGCTCTGGAAGGTCTGCAGGCGGGTGCGGCCGAGGCCCAGGGACGCTTCCTCGAGGTTTCTGTCGATCCGCAAGAGCGCGCCGTAGACCAGGAGAAAAACCAGCGGATAGAGGTTGAGGGCGGTGACCAGGATGATGCCGGGGGCACCGTAGATCGTGGGCAGGCCGATGCCGATGCCGGCGAAGGCCTGGGTCACCACACCCTGGCGGCCGAGCAGCATGATCCAGGCATAGGCGCCGATGAAGGGCGGCGAGATCAGCGACAAGAGCACGAGAATGCGCAAGAGCGCCTTGTGGCGAAGGTCGTAGCGGGCGGTAATGACAGCCAGAGGCAGGCCGATGGCGAGCGCGAGAAGCGTGCCCATGAAGGACACCCAGAGGCTGTTCCAAAGCGCTCGGCGGAAGTAGCCGGAACCGAAGAAGGTGGCGTAGTTCGCCAGCCCGAACTCGCCGGTGAACTCGGCATAAAGGCTCGCGGTGAAGACGTTGTAGAGGGGCCAGACGACGAGGACAGCGAGGATCAGGAGCCCGAGGATGGTGAGCGAGGTCCAGAGATCCGGAAGGCGCAGCCGTCGTTCCATCTAGCGAACCCGCGCACCGCTCTGGGCGTCGAAGTAATAGGCGGCCTCGGGCTTGATGGCGATCTTGACGGCGCTCCCGGCCGGCAGCGCGCTCTCCGGGGCGTCGGAGGGGGCTTCGACCTCGAGGACAGCACCCGTCGGGCGGGTCTTGACCTGCAGACGCGACTGGGGACCGAGATAACTGACGAGTTCCACCTCGCCGTCGAGGGTGACGAGCCCTTCGGCTACTTCATCGCCCGTAATGATCCAGAGATGCTCGGGGCGCAGGGCTACTTGAAGCGTGGCGCCATCGGCGGCCTCCAGGGCCGGAACATCGAGCGTCGCACCCTGCAGGACGACCCGGGCCGTGCCATCGGTGCGCACGACCCGGCCTTCCAGGAAATTGCT
>JAABSG010000071.1 GCA_011390475.1 Geminicoccaceae bacterium
GTCGGCGGTTTGGCGGCCGGCGTCCTCGCCTGGTTCTGGGAACTCGAGGGCAAGGAGCGACCTGTCTTCGTCGTGGTCGAGCCGGATCGGGCGGCCTGCCTCTTCGAAAGCGCCAGGGCCGGCGCGCCTACGACCTTTCCCGGCGATCTCGACACCATCATGGCGGGGCTCGCTTGCGGCGAGCCCTCGATGCTCGCCTGGCGGATCCTCGGCCCGGGCACCGATGCCTTCATGACCATCACCGACGAGGCGGTGGCGGCGATGATGCGCTGCCTCGCGGATCTGGGGATCGTCAGCGGCGAATCAGGCGCTGCCGCGATCGCCGGCTTCCACTCTGCGGCAGCCGATCCGCTCATGCGGGAGATGCTTTCTTTGGACCCACGATCACGGGTCGTCTGCCTTTCCACCGAAGGCGCCACCGACCCCGAAATCTACCAGCGTATCGTCGGCCGAAGTGCCGCCGCCGTTTCGGGGGACGCCCGCTCATGAGCCGCATCATCACCGTGGGCGCAGCCCAGCTCGGCCCCATCCAGCGCGCCCATGGCCGCGCCGATGTGGTGCGGCGGATGCTGGTTCTTCTCGATCAGGCGGCCGGCAACGGCGTCGATCTCGTGGTCTTCCCGGAACTGGCGCTCACCACGTTCTTCCCGCGCTGGTACATGGAGGACGAAGCCGAGCTCGATGGCTTCTTCGAGCGCGAGATGCCGTCGCGCGAGACGGCGCCGCTGTTCGAAGCGGCAAAGGCACGCGGCATCGGCTTCTATCTCGGCTATGCCGAGCTGACGCCCGAGGGCCGCCGCTTCAACACCTCGATCCTGGTCGACAAGGCGGGCACCATCGTCGGCAAGTACCGCAAGATCCACCTGCCGGGCCACGACCAGCACGAGCCCTGGCGGGCCTTCCAGCATCTGGAGAAACGCTATTTCGAGGTGGGCGACCTCGGCTGGCCGGTCTGGCGGACGATGGGCGGGCAGCTCGGCATGGCGATCTGCAACGACCGGCGCTGGCCCGAGACCTACCGGGTCATGGGACTGCAGGACGTCGAGCTGGTGCTGATCGGCTACAACACGCCCCGGCACAACCCGCCCGCCCCCGACCACGACCGCTTGTCCGAGTTCCACAACCAGCTCTCGATGCAGGCCGGTGCCTATGCCAACGCCACTTGGGTGGTGGGCACGGCCAAGTGTGGCGTCGAGGAGGGCTGCGAGATGATCGGCAATTCCTCGATCATCGCCCCCACGGGCGAGGTCGTGGGCCAGGCGACGACCCAGGACGACGAGCTGGTCGTGGCCCGGGTGGACCTCGACCTCGGCCGGTCCTACAAGGCCACCACGTTCAATTTCGCCCGGCACCGCCAACCCGACCAATACCGCCTGATCGTCGAGCGGGCAGGGGCCAGGGCACCCGACTAGCGATCTCTTTGAGGGGGGAACCGAGTTGAGCTTCGACCTCGTGCTGCGCGGGGGCCGTGTCATCGATCCCGCGAGCGCCACCGACCGCGTCACCGATGTGGCGTTCGAAAACGGCCGCGTCGCCGCCGTGGGCGACGGCCTCGTCGGCACAGACACCAGGGACGTCGCCGGCCACATCGTCACGCCCGGGCTGATCGATCTGCACACCCACGTCTATTGGGGCGGCACGTCGCTCGGCATCGACGCCGACGCGTTCGGCCGGACCAGCGGGGTGACCACCGCGGTCGATACCGGCAGCGCCGGGCCCGGCAATTTCAAGGGCTTCCGTCGCCATGTGATCGAGCCGGCCGCGGTCCGCATCCTGGCCTATCTGCACGTCTCGTTCGCCGGTATCTACGCCTTCTCCAAAACCATCATGGTCGGCGAGAGCGAGGAGATGCGGCTGATGGCGCCGCGTGAGGCGGTCGAGGTGGCCAAGGCCAACAGCGACGTCGTCGTCGGCATCAAGGTCCGGGTCGGCCGGCACGCCTCGGGCACCTCCGGCATCGCTCCCTTGGACATTGCCCTCGAGGTGGCCGATGCCGCCGGCATGCCGCTGATGGCGCATATCGACGAGCCGCCGCCGTCTTATGAAGCGGTGCTCGAGCGGCTGCGCCCGGGTGACGTCCTGACCCATGCCTTCCGCCCCTTCCCGAACACCCCGATCGACGGCAGGGGCCGGGTCAAGGAAGCGGCCTGGCAGGCCCGCGAGAAGGGCGTGATTTTCGATATCGGCCACGGCAAGGGCTCGTTCGCATTCGCGACCGGCCGCGCCATGCTCGCCGGCGGCTTCGCGCCCGACGTCATCTCGTCGGACATTCACACGCTCTGCATCGACGGCCCGGTCTACGATCAGGTGACCACGCTCTCGAAGTTCCTCGCACTCGGCATGCCGCTCGACCAGGTGATCGCCTGCTCGACCTCGAACGCGGCCAAGGCGCTGGGGCGCCCCGAGCTCGGCAGCCTCGAGCCCGGCAAGGTGGGTGACGCGACCGTCCTCAGCATCGAGGAAGGCAGCTTCGATTACGAGGACGTGGTCGGCGAGATCCTCACCGGCAAGCAGCGGATCAGGGCCAAGGCCACGGTGATCGGCGGCCGCTGGTGGCATCCGACCGAGTGGCCCACCGCCGGCTGATCCGGCCCGCGCATTCAGGAGAAATCGACCATGACGACACACGATCCCGAAGCGAAGCTCAAGGAACTCGGCCTCGAGCTGCCGAGCCTGCCGAAGCCCGGCGGCAACTACGTTCCGTTCAAGCGCGATGGCGCTATCGCCTATCTCTCGGGCCAGGGGCCGGCCGATCAGCACGGCAAGTACCCGAGTGGCAAGGTCGGGGCGGATGTCGACCTCGAGACCGCCAAGGCGCATGCCCGGATCTGCGGTCTGGGCCTGCTCGCCGCCGCCAAGGCCGCCGCCGGCTCGCTCGACAAGGTCGAGATCCTGAAGGTGCTGGGCATGGTCAATGCCGGCCCGGACTTCAAGGACCAGCCCAAGGTGATCAACGGCTGCTCGGATCTCTTCGTCGAGGTGCTGGGCGAGCGCGGGCGGCATGCGCGATCCGCCGTCGGCATGGGCTCGCTGCCCAACGGCATGACGGTCGAGATCGAGGCTGTCATCAAGATCCACGACTGACACGAAGGTCGCCTGAACCATGCCCGAAGCTCAAGGCTCGCCGCTCGCCCGTGCCATCGCCACGACCTACGGCACGCCCGCCGTGGTCGTCGATCTCGACATCGTCGAGCGCAATATCGAGCGCCTGCAGGTCGCCTGCGACACGGCCGGGCTCGCCAACCGGCCGCACATCAAGACCCACAAATCGCCGGTCCTGGCCGCACTGCAGCGGGACAAGGGGGCCAAGGGCATCACCTGCCAGAAGCTCGGCGAGGCCGAGGTGATGGCGGCGGGCGGCCTCGACGACATCCTGATCAGCTACAACCTGATCGGCGAGGAGAAGATGGCGCGGCTCGCCCGGCTGGTGCGCGAGGGTGTGAACATCCGCCCTTGCGCCGACAACCCGGTCGCGGTCGACGGCTACGCCGATGCGGCAAGGGCGGCCGAGCGGACGCTGGGTGTCCTGGTCGAGTGCGATACCGGCCGCGAGCGGGCCGGGGTCGAGACCCCGGGCGAGGCGATCGAACTCGCCCGGCGGATCGCGGGCCACCAGGGGCTCCGCTTCGACGGCCTCCTCCTCTATGCGCCCGAAAACAAGATGCCGGAAAGCCAGGCGTTCCTCGACGCCGTGCAGGCGGGCCTCGCCGAGCACGGGCTCGAGGCCAAGATCGTCTCGACCGGCGGCACGCCCAATCTCCGCCAATTGGGGGCCATTACCGGTGCCACCGAGCACCGCTCGGGCACCTCCATCTTCAACGACCGGATGATGATGGCCTGCGGGGCGGCCACGCTCGCCGACTGCGCGCTCGCCGTCTACGCCACCGTCGTCAGCCGTGCCGGACCGGATCGCGGCATCCTCGATTCCGGCTCGAAGACGCTGACCGCCGATCCCGGCGGCGGGCTCGACGGCTACGGGCTGATCCGCGAGTATCCGCAGGCCCGTATCAAAGGCTTCGCCGAGGAGCACGGCATGCTCGACCTCGGGGCCTGCGATCGAAAGCCCGCGATCGGCGAGACCGTCAGCATCGTTCCCAACCACGTCTGCGTCGTCGTCAACATGGTCGACCAACTGGTGACCGTCCGTGGCAACGAACTGGTCGGCCCCATCCCGGTCGCGGCCCGCGGCAAGATCGTCTGAGCAGCCGGCGCGCTTTCGGCGCCGTTCAGGGGGCGAGCACGCGAGCGATCGCGGCCGCGAGCACGGCGACGTAGCCGAGATGGAGGGCGGCGTGAACGCGGGGTGTCCAGGCGCCCTTGCGGAGCAGGAGGTCGTCGAGATTGCGGTCGAGGTCGCGCCGCCGTTCCTGGAGGGTGGCGGTCTGGCGCAGGCGGACGTCCTCGGCGAGGTCGGTGCCGCTCTGCAGTGTCGTCTCGATCGTGCGGATCCCCGCCTGAAGGGCGCGGACGCGCTCGATCAGCCGGCCCTGCTCGTTGACGCGGATCGCCGGCAAAGCGAGGAGCAGGATGCCGATCAGTGAGAGGAGATGGAGGGCCTGCGGCCGGTGCGTGACCGGCACGACGAACTGCAGGGTGGCAACCAGGGCCGCGAGCAGCAGCACCCAGCGCCAATAGCGCGCGATGCGACGCACCCGTCAGGCCTTGGCCGGGGTCCTGGCCGTGCGTGTTTCCAGGTCGATGTCGCGCACCGCCTCGAGCCGCGCCGCGATGGCGGCGCTCTGCCCGATCGGCTGCAGATCGTGCAGGGTCAGGCCGACATCGTCCGCCGTGGGTTCGACGAAGGCATAGGCCGTGGCGTAGCCGCATTGGGCGGCAAAGAGGGCGATGCTCTCGGCCTTGGGCATGTCGCCGCGGCCGGATTCCATGCGTGCCACGAAGGCCTGGTTCTTGCCCATGCGCCGGGCGAGTTCGGCCTGGGTCAGCCCGACGTTGCGGCGCATCCGCTCGAGCTTGCGCCCGAGGTGGCGGCGCGCCTCGCTCGCCCGCCAGACCTCGAGAAACGCCGCGGTGGCCGGCAGGCCCGCGGACAATCGCTCGTTCGTGGCGGTGGTGCTGTCGCTCGCGGCCGCGCGCTCGGCCTCGGCCAGTCGCGCGGCGGACTGCCTCGACATCAGTTTTCTCCCCTCCAGCCGAGGTTGGTGGCGACCGTGCGGCGATCGATCCCGAGCCAGTCGAAGCCCGCCTGCAGCGCCTTGCCGACCCGACCTGCCGCCATCGCGACGACGACGATCTCGTTCTTGCGCGCGTCCTGGACCGCGATCAGCCACCGGCCGGCGCCGTAGACCTGCCGCGCCAATATGGCCCGCTCGCCATCCAGCCGCGCGTAGACATGGGCCGGCTCTGGGCCCCACAAACTCCAGCGCTGCAGCGCTTCCTCCATTTCGACCTGATCCTCGATCGTCATCGCCCGGCGGGCCGCCTTGAGATCCGACGCGAACGGCTCGCGGTCGGCGTATGATGTAAAGATCATAGCCGCTTATGACGTTTTCGTCAATCGGCGCCACGCTCCTGACCGGCTACACGCTGGTCGGGCGGGGCGTCGAAGGTGGCCCAGCCATGCTCGCCGCCGGTGGGCGGGAGGGCTTCGGGGTGTTGGTCTTCGTGGAGGTGCGCCTTGGCGACGAAGTTGGCGGTGATGGGGGCGGTGAGGAAGAGGAAGAGGGTGATGACGAGTTCGTGGATCGAGGGGCTGCCTTCGATGATCAGGAAATAGAGCATGGAGGCGACGAGCACGCTGCCGACGCCCAAGGTGGTGGCCTTGGTGGGCGCGTGCAGGCGCTGCATGATCTCCGGCAGCTTGATCAGGCCGAAGGAGCCGACGAAGGCGAAGAAGCCGCCGGCGACGATCAGCAGCGAGATGAGGATTTCCGCGAAGAAGGTCATGGGATGAGCCGCCTATTCGATGATGTCGCCGCGCAGCACGAACTTGCAGTAGGCGACGGTCGAGATGAAGCCCACCATGGCGAAGAGGATGGCGGCCTCGAAGAGGACGGTGCGGCCCTGCAGCACGCCGTAGAGGATAATCAGCGCGATCGAATTGATCACCATGGTATCGAGCGCCAGGATCCGGTCGGCGATGCTCGGGCCCTGCAGCAGGCGCCAGAGATTGCACATGAGGCCGGCGCCGATGGCGGCGAAGGCGAAGACGAGGGCGTAAAAGATCATGCGAAGATCTCCAGAAGACGAGCCTCGTAGCGGGATTTGATGTTGGCGATGGTCTCGGCCTCGTCGGGGACGTGGAGACCGTGGACGAGGAGCGACCGGCCGTCGGCGGCGAGGTCGGAGGAGACGGTGCCCGGGGTCATGGTGATGGTGCCGGCGAGGGTGGCGATGCCTTCGGGTACCCGGATGTCGAGCGGCACGGTGAAGAATTTCGGCTTCAGCTGGTCGTTCTTCCAGAAGAGGATCCAGTAGGCCACCTGGACGTTGGCGACGACGATGTCCCACATCACCAGGAAGAAGTAGGCGGCGGCCTTGGGGTAGCTTTCGACCCGCGGCGGGCTCGGCCAGAAATTGGTGGTGTAGAGTGGGATCAGGGTGCCGAGAATCAGACCAACGACCAGCCCGCCCATCGAGAAGTCGTTGAGCAGCAGCAGCCAAAAGCCGGTCAGGATCAGCGTGAGCAGCGGGTGGGGCAGCCAGCGCTGCCTGAACGAGCGGGTTTCTCGCACGGCGCGGGCTTCAGTCATGGCGAGACCTCGCTCATGGTGACACCTCGGGGGACGCGGCCAAAGTCGGCTCTTGTACCGGTTGCGGGCCGAGGACGGTGGCAATGTACGCCGTCGGCCGCATGAGCTGGTCGGTGGCGGCCTCGAGGTAGCGCATCGTCGGGCCGGCAAAGGCGGTGAGCAGGGCGGTGGCGGCGATCAGGGTGGCCACGACCACGACCGGCAAGGCGGGATAGTGCCGAGTTGCCAGTTCGCTCGATTCCCGGCTCGCCTCGACCGTGCGGCTTTTCCAGAAGACGAGACTGCCGGCGCGGGCGAAAGCCACGATGATCAAGAGCGAGGTGATCAGGATGGTAGCCCAGATGAGCGGTGCCGAGGCATTGTCGCGAACACCGTCGAGGATCAAGAGCTTGCCGATGAAGCCCGAGAGCGGCGGCAGGCCGGCCATGGCGATGGCGGCGGCGAAGAAGAGTCCGGACATCAGGTCACCCTGCGCCGGCATGGGCTTGAGGGCGAGCCGATCGCCGTCCTGGCCGCGGCGTTCGGCGATGAGCTCGGCCAGGAGGAAGAGGGCTGCGGCGATCAGCGTCGAGTGGATGAGATAATAGAGGGCGCCGGCCATCGCCTTGTCGTCGAAGACCGCGACCGCGATCAGGAGCGTGCCCATCGAGCCGATCACCGCGAACGCCACCAGCCAGCGGAGCGAACGGGATGCCAGGGCACCGACCATGCCGATGATGATGGTCAGCAGGGCCAGCGGCAGCAGCCAGGGGCCGGCGAGCCAGGCGGCCTCGCCCGCATCGGCGCCGAAGGCCAGGGTATAGAGGCGGATGATGGCGTAGCCGCCGACCTTGGTCATGATGGCAAAAAGCGCCGCAACCGGCGCCGAGGTCGAGCTGTAGGTCGCGGGCAGCCAGAAGTGCAGCGGCACCAGCGCCGCCTTGACGCCGAAGACGAGGAGAAGAAGAACGCCGCCGGCCTGCAGCAGGGCCTGGTCCGCGGCCGGAATGGCCGGGATCTTGACCGCGAGGTCGGCCATGTTGAGCGTGCCGGTGACCCCGTAGATCAGCGCCACGGCAACGAGGAAGAGGGTCGAGCCCGCCAGATTGACGATGACGTAGTGGGTGCCGGCCTTGAGCCGCTCTGCCCCGCTGCCGTGCAGCATCAGGCCATAAGATGCCAGCAGCAGCACCTCGAACCAGACGAAGAGGTTGAAGAGGTCGCCGGTCAGAAAGGCGCCGTTGAGGCCCATCAGCTGGAACTGAAAGAGGGCGTGGAAGTGGCGGCCGCGGCGATCCCAGCCGTTGATGGCGTAGAGCAGCACCAGGAGCGCCAAAAAGCCGGTCAGGACGACCATCAAGGCCGAGAGGCGGTCGAGGACGAAGACGATGCCGAAGGGCGCCGGCCAGTTGCCGAGTTCGTAGACGTCGACCGCACCACCCGCCGCCTGGACCAGGAGGCCGATGGCGACGGCGAGGCAGGCGGCGGTCGAGGCCAGCGAGGTGATCCGCTGCAGCAGGATATCATGGCGCAGCGCCAGGACCAGGATGCCCGCGACCAGAGCCGGCAGGATGACGGGGATGACCAGCCAGTGACTCACGAGCGGTCCTCCTGGCTGTCGGCGGCCGCGGCTCTCACCGGCTCGACGGGGCTGCCGTCGGGATAGGTCCGCAGAGTCCCCGGATCGCCAGGCTCTGTGCCGTCGACATGGTCGCTGCCGACCTCGAGGAAGGATCTGAGGATCAAAACGACGACGAAGGCCGTCATGCCGAAGGCGATGACGATGGCGGTGAGCACCAGAGCCTGGGGCAGGGGATCGGCATAGGCCTCCAGGTCGAGGGAGAGGACGGGCGGCTTGTCGGTATTCAGGCGGCCCATGGCGAAAAGCAGCCCGTTGACGCCGTAGGCCAGCAGCGTGAGGCCGATGACCACGGTGAAGGTGCGACCCCTGAGCAGGAGATAGGTGCCGGCGGCGAACAGGAGGCCGATGCCCGAGGCGACGAGGAGTTCCATCGATCGCTCCCTATTGCGCCGCGACGGAGGAGGTGGGCCGGGTCTCGCTCGGCGGTCCGTTCGGGTGCAGGGACGGGTCGACGTCCATCGGCCCCTCCGCCACGTCGAGATGCTCGGCGATCCGCCCGACCCGCGAGAGGCGCGAGAGGGCGAGCATGACCGAGCCCACCACGCAGAGGAAGACGCCGAGATCGAAGGCGATGGCCGAGGCCACCTCGAAGGTGCCGACGATGGGCAGGGTGATGTAGTCGAACCACGAGGTCAGGAACGGATAGTCGAAAAGCCAGGAGGCGACACCGGTCAAGCCGGCCACCAGGACACCCCAGCCGATGACGCTGTGGTAGTCGAGCCCTGCCCGCCGTTGCGCCCAAGCGAAGCCCGAGGCCATGTACTGCATGATCAGCGCGATGGCGACGACGAGCCCGGCGATGAAGCCGCCGCCCGGATCGTTGTGACCACGCAGGAAGATGTAGGCGCCGACGACCAGCGCGAAGGCGAGCATTACCCGGGTGCCGACGACGAGGAGCAGCGGGTGGCGGTCGGCCGAGCGGCGCATGTCGACCTGCCAGTTGGCGATCCGCCTGCCGGAAGCACCCTGCATCGCCGTATCGAGGAGAGCCACGATACAGAGGGCGGCGATGCCCAGGACGATGATCTCGCCATAAGTGTCGATACCGCGGAAGTCGACGAGAATGATGTTGACGACGTTGGTGCCGCCGCCGCCGCCATAGGCGTTGGCGAGATGGAACGCCGAGATCGAGTCGACGTCGCGGCGCAGCATGGCATAGACCGCCCCGGTGATGCCGATCCCGGCGAGTACCGCCAGCACGCCGTCGCGGGCCTTGATCGGCATCGGGCTCTCGATCGGGGTCTTCTTCGGCAGGAAGTTGAGGGCCAGGAGGAGAAGGATGACGGTCACGACTTCGACCGAAATCTGGGTCAAGGCGAGGTCAGGGGCCGAGAGGTAGAGAAAGCCGAGGCTGACGATGACGCCGATGACGCCGACCAGGACCAGGGTGAAGAGGCGCTCGCGGTGGAGGATGACGACGGCCGCGCAAGCACCCACGAGCAGCAGCCAGCCGACGACGGCGAGCGCCGGGACGGGCAGCATCGGGTTGCTGCCGGGCGCGCTCGATGCGCCGAGATAGGCGCCGTAGCCGCCGATCAGCGCCATCCCGGTCATGGCCGCCAGATAGCGCTGCAGCGAGCCGTTCTGCAGCGCCCAGGTCCCGGTCCTCGACCAGCCGACGATCTTCGCCACCGCGTTGTCGAAGATCTCCTTGGCCTCCGGCCGATAGAAGCGCTCGCGGAACGTGACCGCCCGGCTGTGGCGGGTGAGCAGGAAGTAGCCGGCGCCGACCGCGAAGATGCTCATGAAAAGGGCCGGGGTTAACCCGTGCCAGAGCGACAGGCTGTAATAGGGCAGGTCGGCGCCGATCACGGCCCCAGCCGAGGTCGCGAGCAGCGGGCCCACGATGGTGTTGGGAAAGAGGCCGATCAGCACGACCAGCACGACCAGCAGGGCCGGCGGCGCCCACATGCCGAAGGGCGGGTCGTGGGGCTGATGCGGGTAGTCGTCGCGCTTCGGGCCCAGATAGACGTGGATGATGTAGCGGAGCGAATAGGCGACCGAGAAGGTGGCGCCGATGGTGGCAATGATGGCCACCGTGGGATCGAAGGCGAGGCCGAACCAGGCCGTGTGGCCCGCCGCCTCCAGCATGAATTCTTTCGACATGAAGCCGTTGAAGGGGGGGATGCCGGCCATCGAGAGGGCGGCGATGACGGCCATCGTGGCGGCGATCGGCATCAGGTGCACGAGGCCGCCCAGGCGCTTGATGTCGCGGGTGCCGGCCTCGTGGTCGATGATCCCGGCATTCATGAAGAGCGCGGCCTTGAAGGTCGCGTGGTTGATGATGTGAAAGACCCCGGCCAGTGCTGCAAAGGGCGTGCCGATCCCGAAGAGGAAGGTGACCAGGCCGAGATGGCTGACCGTCGAATGCGCCAAAAGGCCCTTCAAATCGTCCTTGAAGAGCGCGATCCAGGCGCCGATCACCATGGTGGCGAGGCCCGTCGTGGCCACGATGTAGAACCAGGCATCGGTCCCGGAAAGCGCCGGCCAGAGCCGGCCCAGAAGGAAGATGCCGGCCTTCACCATGGTGGCGCTGTGCAGGTAGGCCGAGACCGGGGTCGGGGCCGCCATGGCGTGCGGCAGCCAGAAATGGAACGGAAACTGCGCCGACTTGGTGAAGCAGCCGCCGAGGATCAGCAGCAGGGCCGGGATGTAGTAGGGGCTCGCCTGGATGACATCGCCCCGGGTGATGATGACCGAGATGTCGTACGAACCGGCGATATGCCCCAAGAGCAGCATGCCGCCGATGAGCGACAGGCCGCCGGAGCCGGTGACGATGAGCGCCATTCGCGCCCCCTGCCGGCCCTCGGGCAGGTGGCTCCAGTAGCCGATCAAGAGGAACGAGGTGAGGCTGGTGAGCTCCCAGAAGATGAGGAGCAGCAGGATGTTGTCGGAAAGGACGATGCCGACCATCGCCCCCTGGAAGAGCAGGAGAAAGGCCATGAACCGGCCCATCGGGTCTTCCTTGGCGAGGTAGAACCGGGCGTAGGTGATGATCAACAGGCCGATGAAGAGGATCAGCCCGGCAAACAGGAAGCCGTAACCGTCGAGGAAGAAATTGACGTCGAGGCCGAGGCTCGGCAGCCATTCGGCGCGAAAATGGAGGACCTCGCCGGCAAAGACCCGCGGCGCCTGGACCAGGAGGATCAGCAGGGCCGTTGCGGTCACCGTGAAGGTGGCGATGGCGCAGGCATTGCGCCCGGCCCGGATCATCAGGGCCGGGAGAACGGCACCGATGAACGGCAGCAGAACGATCAGGGCCAGTTGCATCGCTTTTCCCGTCGACTCCTCGACAATAATCCGCCAGCGGGCGGGCCGTCAGCCGTTGTCGTCCTCGATCGCGGCGGCCGGACCAGCTGCGCTTCCGCCCGCGCGGACGCGGTGGGCGGTTGGGCGTCGGTGATTGTGTTCCTGGACGCCCCGTCTTGAACCACACCGGCCAATGGCGCAGCAAGTCCAAACGGGTATGGAGGTGGCCGAAGATGCGGCTCGGCGCGCCGCTCAGGCAGCGGGATCGCTGAAGCTGTCGAGCTCGATGGTCACCCGGCCCCAGCGGCTTTCGGCCTCGATCCTGACCGGCCAGTGCGCCATGCCGCCGACCTCGGGCACCAGCCAGATGCGGGCCGGCTCGCGGTCGGGGCGGGGTTCCTCGGCGCGTTCGCTCCAGCGTTTGGAGCGGCCGGCGACGAGCTCGCCCTCGGCCGCGCAGATCAGCGCGTCATGGCTCGCAGCACCCAATGCCACGGGCTGGATGGGGGATTTCTCGGGCGCACACGCGAGACTGTAGCGCATCGCCCGACGGCCGTCGAAGCTCTGCGCCTCGAGGACGTCGCCGGCCCGGGCAGCCTGCATCGCCAGGAGCATCAGGCTCAAGGGATCGGGACCGCGGCGCAGCGCTTCGGGCACGGGCTCACGATCGGCGGTGGTCGCGGCATCGAGCTCGACCTCGCTGGCGGTGCCGTCGGCGGCAAAAGTCACCCGCCAATACCCCTCGCCATCGCGCCAACTGCTCTGGCCGCGGAAATGTTCGGCCCATACTCCGCCATCGGCCAATCGCCCGGTCGCCCAGCCGTCGCTCGCCAGATCGACCACCCAGCGCAACGGCCCGCTGGTCCGCGCCTGATAGGCCAGGTGGTAGCGCTCGCCGGTGCGGCGAAGCTCGGTCGAGAACCGACCAATCTCCAACCCGCTCCAGCGGACGGTATAGCTGGCGGTGAGCGGCGCTTCGGATGCGCGCAAGGGGCCCGATGCCGAAGCGAGCAGGACGGTCGCGAAGAGTAGCGGGGCTGCAATCTGGCGCATGCGTCGAACATGCATCCGCCGCACCCGGGGTCAAGTCCGGGACGGACGCGTGCTTGCCATGCCGTGCGCGGCGGAACATTGTCCGAGCCGGCGCCAGAAGGAATCCGCCCCAAGCAGCAATCGACGAGCAAAAGGAGACGCCCGGGATGGCCCAGGATTTGGCCGAGATCGCCAAGCAGGAAAAGATCGCGTATTTCTTGATCAGCTTTGCCGATCTCTTCGGCGTGCAGCGCTCCAAGCTGGTGCCGGCCAGTGCGATCGGCGAGATGCAGGTCACCGGCGCCGGCTTCGCGGGCTTCGCCACTCATCTCGACATGAGCCCGGCCGACCCGGACATGTTCGCCGTGCCGGACCCGGAATCCTTGACCATCCTGCCCTGGAAGCCGGAGGTGGCCTGGCTCGCCGCCGATCTGGTGATGGCGGGCGCGCCTGTGGCGCAGGCGCCCCGGCTGGTGCTGAAGGCGCAGATCGAGGCGGCGGCCGCCGCCGGATTTCGGCCGAAGACCGGGGTCGAGGCCGAGTATTTCCTGATCCAGCCGGACGGCGGGGCGATCGCCGACCCGGCCGATATCCAGGCCAAGCCCTGTTACGACCAGCAGGCGTTGATGCGCCGCTTCGACGTCGTCCGCGAGATCTGCGATGCCATGGCGACACTCGGCTGGGGCCCGTATCAGAACGACCACGAAGACGCGAACGGCCAGTTCGAGATGAACTGGCTTTATAGCGATGTCCTGCAAACCGCGGACCGGCATTGCTTTTTCAAGTACATGGTCAAGACCACGGCCGAGCGGCACGGACTCCGGGCGACCTTCATGCCCAAGCCTTTCGCCCACCTCACCGGCAATGGCTGCCACCTTCATCTCTCGTTCTGGGATGCGAAGGGCGAGACCAACCTCTTCCTCGACGAAGCGGACGAACTCGGGCTCTCGGGCACGGCCTACCGCTTCCTCGGCGGCATCCTGGCGCATGCCGAGGGCATGGCCGCGATCACCAACCCCACGGTCAACAGCTACAAGCGGATCAACGCGCCGATCACGACCTCGGGCGCCACCTGGGCGCCCAACACCGTCACCTGGTCCGGCAACAACCGCACCCACATGGTCCGCGTTCCCGACCCCGGCCGGTTCGAGCTCAGGCTGGCCGATGGCGCCACCAATCCCTATCTGGCGCCGGCCGTCTACCTGGCGGCCGGTCTCGACGGCATCGCCCGGGGCACCGAGCCGCCCAAGCGGCTCGACATCGACATGTATGCGGAGGGCCACGAGGTGCGCAACGTGCCGCGGCTGCCCGCCAACCTGCTCGATGCGCTGCGCGCGTTCGAACGCGACACGGTTCTGCAGCAGACGCTGGGTGCACCCTTCGGCCAAGCCTACGGCAAGCTCCGCCGACGCGAATGGCAGACCTATGCGGGCCAGCTCACCGACTGGGAGCGCGCCTACACGCTCGACGTCTGAGCCTTGCCGCGCGGTCAACCGTCGACCGTGAGGTCGACGCCGAGGCGGCTGCGCAACGCCTCGGCGAGCGGGCCGGAAGCGCCGCGGACCATGGTTTTGCAGCCTTCGTTGCCGGCCCGGGCCAGGAGTGCCGCCACCGCCTTGCTGTCCCTGGCGAGGGCCGCCTTGAGGGGGGCGAGATCGACGATCAACAGCCGAAGTTGGCCGAACACCAGCTCGCGATAGTCGGATTCCAGGTCCGGCAGCTGGAGGGCAGGCTTGCCGCCGTCCGTCGCCAGGGCGCGGATGGTCTTGGCCAAGGTCGGCACGTAGACGCCCTTGGGCACATGCGTCAGGACGAGTTGCCAGCGGTCGCCCAAGCCACCCGGCAGGGTGACGGCCTTGCCCAGGAAGTGGTCGAGATGCGGCCGGTTGGTACTCGTGCCGTAGCCGAGCTCGAGCGCCGGCAGCGCCGGCAGCTGGCCGGGCGCATTGATCATCAGCTTTTTCCAGGCGCGCAGGCGTAGCCGATCGACCCCGAGAGCGACGTCCGGATCGTCACGGCTGACGCTCTCGACGCGGGCGAGGGTCGCAGCACTCTTCGCATCGGGCAGCAGAAAGCCCCAACCGGCACCCTCGCCCGTGCTCTGCGCGACCCGCCAGGTCGCCGTGCGGGCGAGTGCCTCGAGCAGCGCCATGGGCCGCGTCGCCGCGGCCATGGGCGGCGTCGTCGATGGTCGGACCGGCGCTGTCGTCCTTGCCGCCGACGGCTGCGTCGATGTCGATGCGGCCTCCGTGGAATGATTCCGGCTGGCGGCGGGGTTGCAGCCGGCGGCGGGTCCAGGGTTGGCGGCAGGGCGCTCGTCCGCACCCTCGATCGCGAACTCGGCCGCGAGTTCGGCCAGCTTGAGCAGACGTGGCGGGTGGCGGGCCTCGAGGTCGAGCCGCAGCGGCTGCACCTCGAGCAGCCGGGTCGTTCCATCGACACTGAACGCGAAGGTCGCTGGCCCGGCCTCGCCCGCCGTCGTCGCGTCCGCGAGCAATGCCTGGAGCCGGGCTGCTTCCCGGCGATTCACCAGGGTCCTCGAGAGGCAGCCCGGTGGCGGTGATGTGGCGAGGCCGAGCAGGTTGGCGGCGCTCGGGCTCGAGCGCGCGATCGCGCCCGTTTCGTCGACCTGGATCAGGCAGTCGCTGGTATTGGCGAAGACGGCGTCGACCAGGGCGGCCGCGACGGCGACCTCGCGCTCCAGGCTCCGGCGGCGGGCATCGGCCCCGGCGCGCTCGATGGCATAGAGGATAATGCGTGAGAGGACCGCCAAGGCCCGGTCTTGCTTGACGACGACGTCCTGAGCGCCGGCGCGCAGCGCCTCGCGGGCGAAGGCGAGATCGGCCGTTTCGGCGAGCACGATCAGCGGTTGCGCCGCGAAGATCGTCCGACAGTGATCGATGGCGGTGATGGCGCCCGGCTGCGGTGTCGAAGCGACGAGCACTGCATCCACCGTCCGCTCGCCCGCTAGCGCAGCGGCGGCTTCTGGGTCGGACGCTCGCTCGACCGTAAACGCCAGCGGGCTTTCGGCCAGGGCCTGGAGCACCGCCTGATGGGCGATGTCGTCGGGCTCGATATGGATCAATCGATACATGCGGCGATATCCGAAAATATACGATTCCGTTTCGCCGAACATGCCCGACCGAGGTTGCGATCTCCTTAACGCCGCGCCGTTTTTCCGAACGCTCGCGCGTGCTGCGATCAGGCCGCCTGCCCATTGCGGAATTGCAGATCGGCGAGCCGTGCATAGAGCCCGCCGCGGCGGACCAGCTCCGGGTGGGTGCCGGTGTCGACGATGCGGCCTTGCTCCATCACCAGGATGCGGTCGGCCTTCAAGACGGTGGCGAGCCGGTGCGCGATGACGATGCTGGTGCGGCTGCGCATCAGGTTGTCGAGCGCCTTTTGCACCAGATATTCGCTTTCGGCATCGAGCGAGCTCGTGGCCTCGTCGAGGAGGAGGACCGCGGGATCGCTCAGCAGTGCTCGCGCGATCGCGATCCGCTGCCGCTGGCCGCCGGAGAGCCGGACACCCTTCTCGCCGAGGAACGTCGCGAAACCCTGCGGCAGGGCCTCGATGAAGTCGCGGGCGGCAGCGGCCTCGGCGGCGGCGATGACCTCGGCGTCGCTGGCCTCCGGCCGACCGTAGCGGATATTGGCCCAGGCATCGGCGGAGAAGATCACCGGCTCTTGTGGGACGAGGCCGAGCCGGCCGCGATAGGCCATGGGATCGAGCTGGTCGATCGGCTGGCCGTCGAGGAGGATGCGCCCCGAATTGGGGTCATAGAAGCGCATGACGAGCTGAAAGACACTCGTTTTGCCGGCACCCGAGGGGCCGACGAGCGCCACGCTCTCGCCGGGCCTGACGGTCAGGTCGAGGTCCTCGAGGATCAGCCGGTCGGGCTGCGAGGGGTAGGCGAAGCTCACCGCCTCGAAGCAGACCTCGCCCTTCGTCTGCGCCGGCAGCGGCAAGGGATCGGCCGGGGCCTTGATCTCGGGTTCGCAGTCGAGCAGCTCGAACAGCCGCTCCGTGGCCCCGGCCGCCCGCTGCAGATCGCCCAGGATGTCGGAAAGCCCGCCGACGGCCGTGGCCACCACGGTGGCGAAGAAGACGAAGGCGGAAAGCTCGCCCGCCGTGATCGTGCCGGCCAGGACGTCGCGGCCGCCCATCCAGAGCACCGCCACGATGGCGCCGAAGACCAGCGTGATGACCATGGCCGCCAGCATGGCGCGGGCCCGGGCCCGGGCTGCGGCGGCCTCGAAGGCGGCGAAGCTGGCGGCGGTGAACTGCTCGGTCTCGCGCGTTTCCTGGGCGAAAGCCTGGACAGTGCGCACCGCGTTCACCGTCTCCTCGGCCTGGCCGCTGACGTCGGCCATCCGATCCTGGGCTTTGCGCGAGAGCCGGCGCACCATGCGGCCGAAGACGACGATCGGCACGATCACCAGCGGCACGACGAGCAGCACGAGGCCGGTGAGCTTGGGGTTGGTGATCACCAGGAGAGCCGTGCCACCGATGGTCAAGAGGATGTTGCGCAGTGCTTGCGTCACCGTCGAGCCGATCACCGTCTGCACCACGGTGGTGTCGGTGGTCAGCCGGGAGAGC
>JAABSG010000006.1 GCA_011390475.1 Geminicoccaceae bacterium
TTTCGATGCCGATCTCTTCGGCATATTTGAGCAGCTCGCCGGCTGGCCGACGTTTCAGCTCCGTCAGACTGATCGGCGGCAGATCCGATCGGGGCTCCACGAAGACCTCACGCTCACGCTCCCGATTGCCACGCTCACGATCGGGACGCTCACGATCGGGACGCTCTCGTTCCCCTCGCTCGCGGCTACGCTCGCCACGCTCGCGGTTGCCACGGTCGTTGTCGCCACGCTCCCGACCCTGCTCGCGATCCCGCTCCCGATAGGGCTCTCGCTCCTTCACGCGCCGCGGCGGCGGCGGTGGTGCTTCGGCTTCCTCGACAGGATCCATGCCGAACAATTCCGGCGGCAACCCGATATCCCCGGAAGGCCCGTCGTCATCCGTTGCCGCCTCGAGCTGCTCGAGCGCATCGGCGGTCTCGACCGGCTCCGGCTCACGCTTCGCCGGCCGGCGCGTCCGCTTGCGCCGCGCCGGCCGGGCTTCGGCCTCGGCACTAGGCGCCTCGTTGCCGTCCGCCTTCGAACCGTCGGCAGCAACGGCGGCGTCGCCGTCCGTCTCGGCCGCTGTTCGCGTCCGATTCTCGTTGTCGGACGAGCCTTCGGATGTCGCCTGATCGTTCGCGTCGTCGCGTCGCGGCGTTTCAGCCATCGTGCCCTCGGTGTCTTGAGTCAACTCGACCTCTATGGATGGGAACCGTGCCCGAACCAGGGTGTCACGAGCGTCCGGTCAAAATGGTTTGAAGACCGCAAGCAGAACGATGCCCACGAACAGCAACGTCGGTACCTCGTTGAAGACGCGATACCAGCGTGTCGAATGCGGGCGCTCGTCGGCGGCAAAGCGGCGAACATCGCGGGCCATCATGCCGTGGCAGGCGGCAATGCCGAAGACCAACAGCAGTTTGGCGTGCAGCCAGCCTTGCGACCACTGGCCCTGCAAACTGGCAAGGGCGAGGCCCAGCACGATGGTCACCACCATGGCCGGCGTGCCGATCGCCTTCAGCAGACGCCGTTCCATCACCATGAACGTCGCCGACGCCTCGCCGCCGATCGGCGACTCGCGATGGTAGATGAAGAGCCGTGGCAGATACCACATCGCCGCCATCCAGGCAGCAAAAGCCATGATGTGGAGAGCCAACAGCCAAAGGACGAGATCAGCCAGTGCCGTTCACCAACCGTTAAACGGCTGCACGCCAACCCGTGGGTGAAGCCGATTCCGCAAATTATGGGAGGATTGACGCGTGTGCCGCTCGATGCTCGGGAGCTGTGCCGGAATGCCGTCTTCGAAGGCCACTCACGCCTATAAGGTCATTTCTCGCGCGATTTCAAGTGTTGAAGCAACCGAGCTACGTTCTCTGGTGGTGTTTCGGGCACAACCCCGTGCCCCAGATTGAAGATAAAGGGCCGACCGGTCCAGGCATCGAGGATCCGATCCGCGGCACGCAACATGCCCTCACCACCGACGACGAGCGCCATGGGGTCGAGATTTCCTTGCAGGCAGACGCTGCTCGGCAAGGCTGCAGCGGCCCAGGCCGGATCGATCACGGTATCGACCCCGACCCCGTCCGGTTGCACACTCTCGACCACCTCGACCATCGCCGGGCCCACGCCGCGCGGAAAAACGATGATCGGCACACCCGGGCACCGCTCGCGCATCTCCTGGACGATCCGGGTCAAGGGCGCCGTCACCCAACGCTCCCGCTCGTCGGGCGGCAGGACTCCGGCCCAACTGTCGAAAAGCTGGATGACCTCGGCACCGGCCGCGACCTGTGCCTCGCAATACTGGATGATCGACTTGATCAAGAGATCGATGAGATCGGCGAACAGCCGCGGCTCGGCCCGGGCGAACTTGCGCGCCACCGCATAGTCCTTCGAGCCACCCCCCTCGACCATGTAAGCGGCGAGCGTCCAGGGTGCCCCGGCAAAGCCGATCAGCGTCACGTGTTCCGGCAGCGAGCGCCTGAGCCGCCGCAGTGTCTCGTAGACCGGTGCGAGATGACTGTGCAAATGCTCCGTGGAGAGCCTGGCCAAGTCGCTGCGATGGGCGAGCGGGGTCAGCCGCGGCCCCTCGCCTTCGTAGAACCCGACATCGGCACCCAAGGCATCCGGCACGACGAGGATGTCGGAGAACAGAATCGCCGCATCGAAGTCGAACCGCCGGATCGGCTGCAGCGTGACCTCTTCGGCATGCACCGGGTCGTAGCAGAGCTCGAGAAAGCCACCGGTCTTGCGGCGCACCGCGCGATACTCGGGCAGATACCGGCCCGCCTGACGCATCAGCCAGATCGGCGGCCGTTCCGTCACCTGGCCGGCCAGGGCGCGCAGCAGCAATTTTTGGGGCATTCCACTCACCAGACTAATCGCGGGCCGAAGGCCCGACCACCACGCCGTTCGGGCGTGGGGCGGCACCAACCGATGCCTCATCTTCTCTTAAGTTTAAGAGAAATTGAAGGGTTTAGGTTGTAGATGGCGGACAAAAGCCGAGGATTATTCCCTCTCCCGGACTTGCCCGCGCGGCTGTGCGCAGGGTCGCCGGCTGTGGGCGTCTCGTCCACGGCATTGAAAATCCTGTTTCAGGATAGAGGTTTGCAGGTTATGGGCAAGGTCAGGATAGCGGGGATGGCGTAGTTGTCCGTCAACCGGGCCGAAGGCTGATCCACAAGGCCGGGGCCGGCCGGGCGCGCGATGGTGTGCGTGCACTATCTAGCTGGTCAGGCTTCGGCTTGTGGAGAACGTGGGATCTGTCCACAACCTCGTGCACCGCTCGTTCGGCCAGGTCTGGCCGCAGCTGGGATAAGCGTCTGTTGCGTTTGCATCTCCATCTCGTTTCCGATTCCACCGGCGAGACCGTCACGACGGTGGCGCGCGCCGCGGTGTCGCAATTCGAGGACGTCGTGCCGGTCGAGCATGTGTGGTTTTTCGTCCGCACGCGAACGCAGCTCGAGAAGGTGATGACCATCGTCGAGGCGCTGCCCGGGCTCGTCATTTTCACCCTGGTTTCGCCCGAACTCCGCTTCTTGCTGCAGGAACGCTGCCGGGCTTGCGGTGTGCCCTGCGTGCCGGTGCTCGATTCGGTGATGAATGCGCTCACCGGCCTCTTGGGCTCGGCGGGCCGGCCACAGATCGGCCGCCAGCATGCCATGGACGAGGAGTATTTCTCGCGCATCGCGGCCATGGATTTCACCATGCGTCACGATGACGGTCAATATGCGGAGGAACTGGACCAGGCCGACGTCGTGCTGGTCGGCGTGTCGCGCACGTCCAAGACGCCGACTTGTGTCTATCTCGCCCATCGCGGAATCAAGGCGGCCAACGTGCCGCTGGTGCTCGACCTGCCGCAGCTGGCCGTGCTGGAGCGGTTGACCCGGCCGCTGATCGTCGGCCTCACCATCAACCCGACCCAGCTCGTCCAGATTCGCCGCAATCGCCAGCGCATGCTCGGGCTCGAGGCCGGCGAGCAGGCCCGCTATGGCGGTTCTTATGCCGATCTCGACCGGATTCGCGACGAGTTGCGTTATGCGCGCCGCTTGTTTGCGCGCAATAATTGGCCGGAAATCGACGTTACTAAACGATCGGTTGAAGAAACCGCCGCGACCATCTATCAGCTGATTCAGGCGCGCGCCTATCCGGAGATCGGTGCCGTCGTCGATTCCGACGTTACGCCGGAGGCTCGCGCTGGGGTCGAGGCGATCGGCGGCTCGACGCCCGGAGACGACGGCTCCGGCACGGATGGACTCGATGGCGACGGGCCGGACAGGGACTTGTAGCAGGGTGGCCGCTAGGCCGAGCGGTGCCGGAACGAGGCGGGCGATCGCCATGACGTTGACGGTTTCTGATCGATCGGTGGGATGAAGCAGCTCTCGACCCTCGGCCGCCGGCGACAGGCACAACGCCGCAAGCTGTTCTGGACCGTGACCCGGCTCCTGCTGGGCCTGGCGCTTCTCGCCTTTTTCGCCATCGCCGGCTACGAATCCGGGCGCTCGGAAAATGCTCACCTGCTGGAGCGCCAGGCCCAGGAACTCAGCGAGGCCGATGTCACGAAGCTCGAGCTGATGGAGCAACTGGCGACCGTCGAGGACCGGGCGGCTCGGCTCGAAAGCCAGCTCCAGTCGCTCCGTCTCGACTATGCGGCCAATGTCCCGCCTGCCGACTTCAAGCCACTCTTGACCCTGTTGCAGGCGCGCGTCCGGGCGGGGGTCGATCGCGAGCGGCTGGCCTTCGTCATCGAGCAGGCCGGGCGAGAGCGAAATTGTCTGGCTGCTGTGGAAACCCGCCGGCTGCCGATGCGCACGCCGGTCACGACCGTGTTGGACAATGCCGTCGTCTTCGCCGATCGGCGGATCACGGTGAGCGGCGAAGGCCGTCCGGCGCGCGACGCGGACGGACAGCCCCTCGACTGGTTCGATCCGGGTGGGCCCGTCACGTTGCGCTTCTTGACCATCACGGGCGAGCTCAGCCGCGCGGCCGGCCGCCTGCCTCTGGTGCATTCGGTCATCCTCGACGACCGCGAATGGCACTTTCAAGCCACTGCCTCGCGCGAGCCGGGCTACGTCGAGATCACCGGACAAAGCTGCGCGTATCCTTGAGTCGTGGTGCGCGGCGAAACCCGGAATGCATCGGGTGCCGGGTGCGATGCCAGGATTGGCCGGAAGACTTGGCGGTCGCGCCCGGCCGCGCGGTCGAGGCGTCGCGAGGTCACGTTTTTTCGGCCGCGGGCGGCGAAAACGTGCGGGCTGCAACGGGTTGTTAAGTCTCCGGGGCTAGAGTCGATCGGGTCGCGGCAGAGCAGAGCGCTCTGGTCGCCTCTGCTGGTCGGAGTGCTGGTCGAAGGTGTGGTGGGTTTGGGGCGTCCTTTGTGGTGTGGTCGGCGCGGCGGTGGCGCTGCTCCAGGCCGTGGCGCCGGAGACGGCCGTCGTCACCGACTTCGTCACGCGCGCGCTGCCTCTTCCAGCAGCGGCGGACCTCTTCGACAGCCCTGCGGCTCCGGCCGTGGCGCTTCTCCTGCCCCTTGCCATGGATCGCCTGCTGCAGCGGGCGGTACCATGGCTCCACCTCATCGTGATTGCGATCGTTTCCCTACTGGGTGGCGTTCTCGCGGGCGCGCTCGAGCCCGCCTTGCTGATGGGCCTCGCCGTCACCTTGGCCCGGGTCGGGGGCCGCGTGGCGGCCGGCGATCGAGGCTTCGGCGAGCACCGCGTGGCCAACGCGAGTGGGCAGACGAGCGGCGAGGGCGACGGGTTTTTGACGATCGCCGCCGACGGCACCATTCTGACGGCGAATGCGAAGGCGCTGGAGATGCTGGGTGGCAACCCGATCGGCCGCCCGCTCTTGCGCTATCTGCCGCGGCTCGCCGAGGAAGTGTCGGTCGACAGCCTTTTCGATCGACGTTTCGAGACCGAGCTGCAGCACGAATCCTCGAAGTTTCGGCCGGTCGAGATCGAAATGGCGGGCGCCGCGGTGGGTGAGCGCGCCCATGGCCGACTTCGACTGACCGATATATCCGCTCGCGCCGAGCGCTTGGCCGAGCTCGAGCGTCTGGCCTTGCACGATGCACTCACCGGGCTGCCCAATCGAGCGCTGTTTCACGACCGCGTCCGCCAGTCGATTGCCGCGGCCGAGCGACACGGCGAGTGCTTTGCCGTCATGCTGCTCGACCTCGACCGGTTCAAGCAGGTCAACGACACGCTGGGCCATCAGGTCGGCGACAAGCTGCTGCAGGCGGCGGGGCCACGGCTGGCCGGCGCGTTGCGCAAGTCGGACACCTTGGCGCGGCTCGGCGGTGACGAGTTCGCGGTGTTGCTACCGGCACCGGTCGACATGGAGCGCACCTCGACCATGGCCGAGCGTCTGGTCGAGAGCATGTTCCTGCCGTTCGTCATCGACGGCATGAGCCTCGACCTCGGAGTCAGCGTCGGCGCGGCGCTCTATCCCGACCACGGCGCCGATCTCGATACCCTCGTCCACAGCGCCGATGTCGCGATGTACAAGGCCAAGCGTGAACAGCTCGGCTTCAGCATCTTCAATGCCGAGCAGGCCGAGGGCAGCGCCCGCCGGCTGAACCTGCAGCGCGACATGCGCCCGGCCATCGATCGCGACGAGATGCAGGTGCTGTTTCAGCCCAAGGTGGCCGTCGCCGGCTGGGCGGTGACCGGGGCCGAGGCGCTGCTGCGCTGGAACCATCCGATCGAGGGCACGCTGACGCCCGACGATTTTCTCCCCATTGCCGAGCAGACCGGGCTCGTCATGCCGCTCACCTTGAAGGTCTTGAACGATTGCCTCGATGCGCAACGGCACTGGCGGCACGACGGCATCGATCTGCCGGTCGCCATCAACATCTCGGCAAAATGGCTGCGTGACCGTGAATTTCCGAAGATTCTGAATCTCTTGTTACGCAACTGGCAGGGTAAACCGGAGCAATTGATGCTGGAAATCTCCGAAAGTGCGGTGATGATCGATCCACCAGGCACCCTGGAGACCCTCGATGCCGTGGCCAAGCTCGGGGTACGCATCACGCTCGATCATTTCGGCACCGGTTACTCCTCGCTGCCGCTGCTGCAGCGGTTGCCGATCACCGCGCTCAAGATCGATCGCACCTTCGTCGGTGACCTGTTCGCAGAGCGCAGTGCCACGGTGGTCGTGCGCTCCGTGGTCAAGCTGGCACACGGCCTGGGTCTTCGGGTGATCGCGAGTGGGGTCGAGAACGAGCGGGCTGCCGACCACCTCGCCGCCATCGGCTGCGACGAGATCCAGGGCTATTTCGTCGGCCATCCGATGACGGCCGATCAATTGCCCGACTGGTTGGAAGCCCAGGGCAATCGACGGCATGCCTGGACGTGACCGGCGGCTGTCGCTTCAGCGCCCAGCCGCGCGGCTGCAGAGGCGTGCGAAAATTCTCCGGTTCGTCCGCTGAACGTCGATCGCGGGCAACGTTGCGGGGTGCCGGCGGCCCCGTGCGGACAGCCGAACGCGGCTGGATGCCGGAGCATCAGTCGAGCCACGCTTCGAAGTCGGCGCCGCTCGCAAGCCGACCGAAGGTGAACCCCGCATCCCCCAGGGCAACACCTGCTTCGTCGCTGGTCGACCGTACTTCTGCCGGGCGCCGGATCGCCCAGCCCCGCTCGGGCCGCTGCATCGGCGGCCGACCGACGCCGCGCATTCGACCACTACCGAGTTCATGAAATGCTTCGGAAACGTTTCGGCTGGGCTCTCAGTTTTCGACGGTCAGGGCGAGGCGGACGAGATCGTCTCGCAAGTCGCGGGCACGGGTGGTGAACGCGTCGATCGACCGGCGCATCGCCGGCCCTGGCACCTCGACGGCATCGCGCGCCTGCCTGCCTGCCTCGTCCGTGATCGAGAGGGCGAGGCGCAGCGGGCGCCCGTTCGGCCGCAGCACGTAGCCGACCAGCGACGACGCGAAGTCGAGCGAGCCGGTTTTGGCCCAGACGCGAAGCGCCGCATCCGGCGAGCGCAAACGGCTCTGCAGGCTGCCGGACCAGCCGGCGGCAGGCAGCAGCGCGATGATGCCGTGCCGAGTCTCGGCGAGTTCCAGAATGCCGAGAAGCTGGTCGGGAGAGGCCCTGGCCGCCGGATCGAGCCCCGAATGGTTGGTCATGACGAAACCTCGCCAGTCGATCGTCGGCAGGGCGGCTTGCAGCTGATCGACCATCACCGCCGCCGAGGCCCCGAGCGATGCCGCTCCGGTCGCGGCGAGGCCCACCATCTCTGCCACCTGATTGTTGCTGTAGAGCAGCATCGCTTGGACGATATCGCGCAATGGCCGACTGTGCACCTCGCCCACGAGCCTCGAGCCCGCCGGCCGTTCGGCCCGCTCCGGCGCCGGCAGCACGACGCCGAGCCCCCGGGCGAGGTCGGCGAACACCCAGGCCGCATGCAGGCCGCTGTCTTGAACCGGCACCGAGGCCGGCGCATCGAACGGCAGCCGCGACCAGGCCGGCCCCCGCTCGCGAAGCTCGGGCAGGCTGAAGGTGCCACCGTCCGGTGCCGGGCGGCGCTCGACCCGATTGAAGGCCAGCGACAAGGCGCCGATCCCGGCGTTGTAGCCGGCCTCGACCGGCTGTTTTGGGTTGACGACCGGCAGTCGCGGCAGGCTGTGGTCGTCCAGCACGAAACGCCCGGATATCTGTTCGACGCCGGCGTCGCGCGCCGCCCAGGCGAGCGCCATCAGCCCGTCGATGTCCAAGAGCGGGTCGCCGCCGCCCTCGAGCACGATGTCGCCTTCGAGAACGCCGGCGCTGCTCAGTGTCCCGGAGAGCCAGAGCCGCGTCGCGAAGCGATGCTCGGGCCCGAGTGCCTCGAGCGCTGCCCAGGCCGTCACCAGCTTCAGCGTCGAGGCCGGCAGGCCGGGCTCGGCCGATCGATGCGCCAATACCCGCTGCCCGGTCGCCACGTCCGCCACCGCCAGGCCGACCGCGTCGGGTGCGAAGCCGTGCCGGGCGATCAGCGCGTCGAGCGACGACGCCCAGGCCGGCACGGCCCCGAAGAGCAGCACCATGATCCCGATGGCAAGAGCGGCGCGGCCGCGACCAGCCGAGCGAACCACGCTCACCGTCCCTCCAACTGCCGCAGCCAGAATTGCATCGGCTGTGCCGTCTCTTCGGCCGCCCCCAACTGTTTCCAGCGAAAGGTCGTGGTCAACCCCTCGATCGGGCGATAGCCGCGCCCACGCCAGAAGTTGTCGAGCGGCCGGTAGGCAGACGGTCGTCGCGGGTCGTTCGGCGGCCGGACCACGGCGCAAAACGCGGCCAGTTGATGGCCGAGTAGCCGGCCCGCCGCCTCTCGATGATCGAAAAAGACATGCCCGATACCCCGGCCGCGATAGGCCGGGAGCAGCACCGACTCGGCAAGATAATACACCGTCCGCGGATCGATCCCGCGGCGCTCGAAGGGTGTCTTGAAGTCGTCGTGCTCGTGACTCAACGGCAGGGCGGTCGCGGCCCCGACCAGCTGCTCACCGGCGAGGGCCGCCACGATCAGCGCCTCGGGCGCCTCGGCGAAGCGACGAAGGTAGCGGGCTTCGTAGGCAGGGTCGCCGTCATAGAGATAGGGAAAGTCGCGAAACACACGGATGCGCAGATCGGCGAGCGGTTCGAGCACCGAAGCGATCTCGGCCCCGGTCAGCGAGACCACCCGAAGCTTGGTCGCGGTCTCAACCATGGGCCTCGACCTGGGCCAGCCAAGCCTGCAGATTGTAGTAGGTGGTCACCCGCGTGATCAGCCCGTCTCGCACCTCGAAAAACGTGCCGGCCGGCAACTCGTAGGACTGGCCTTCAGCCGGCGGCAACCCGGCATCGGTCACGAGGTAGCGGCCGTGCACCACGAATTCCGCCGCCGCCCGGGTAGTTTCTCGGCGCCCTCGGCTCGGCGCCACCAGCACCACGATGTCGCGCAACTCCTCGGCATAGCACCGGGCCATGTGCGCCGAAAAAGTGCCGAACGCCGCCTTGCCGCGACGTCGCTCGCCCTGATTGACGTCGTGGACGACGTCATCGGCGAGGCAAGCCAGCATCGCCTCGAGATCACCGGCATTGAACGCGGCGAAATAGCGGCAGATCAGGTCTTCGGGCATAGGCTCGGCTCGAGCGACGGAGGGCGGACGGGCGGCAGAGACGCCCGTTGCCTTGCTAGCCGAGCCCGCACGAGCGGACAAGTCGCTCCACCGCCCCCGCCTGACAGCCCCGGCCTAACAGCCCGATGCCGAACTCACCGATCCAGCAGCCGCCGAAACGCCACGTCGTGATGCGCCGAGAGCGCCCAGAACGGCCGCTCGATCTCATGCGCCGCAGCAACCGGGTCGATGCCCATGTCGCGCAACAGCCGAGGCTCGAGCTCGGCCAAAGCGCGGCGCTCCTGATGGGTCTGCCACAGCCTCGAGAGATAGCCGCCCACGACAGTGGGTGAGAGCAGCCGAGCCGGCGACAGCCGACCCGTGCTCGAAAGACGATGGTCGATGATGTCGGACCGCATGTCACCAATTCCGAAAAAACCTACGACGAGCCGAACGGACCCGTCTCCGATTGACAAGATAGGTGGCACTGCAGCATAAGAGAAACGAATGTTTCTTATGGTGATGATAAGGGATCCTTATTCCATCCTGCCTCCGGAGCGACAGCCATGCGGCGCAATATCGACACCAGCCTCTTGCGGAGCTTCGTTGCCGTTGCCGAGAGCGGCAGCATGACGACGGCAGCCAAGCAGCTGCACCTGACCCAGGCCGCGGTGAGCCAACAGATCAAGCGGCTCGAGGAGCTGTTCGATCGATCGTTGTTCGAGCGTGAGCAACGCCGGCTGAGCCTCACCTCGAGCGGCGGCATGCTGCTCGCCAAGGCGCCGCGGCTTTTGGCCATGAACGACGAGATATGGGCGACGATGACCGCCCCGGACTTCGTCGGCGAGGTCCGCCTCGGCGTGCCGGGCGACATCATCTCCCCCTATATCCCGCCGATCCTGCGAAGCTTCGACAAGGCCTGGCCGGATGTCCGCGTCTACATCGTCGCCGGGGTCACCGTCGACCTGCAGGAGCAGTTGAAGAACGGCGCCATCGACCTTTGCCTGACCACTGAGCAGAGCCCGAAGAAGGGCGGCGAGAAGCTGCTCCGCGAGCCCCTGGTCTGGGTCGGTGCGCCCAACGGCACCGCCTATCTGCGCGATCCGCTGCCGGTGGCCCTGGGCGACCAGTCTTGCATCTTCCGGAATGCCGTGCTCGAGCGTCTCGCCAAGGAGGGCCGCAACTGGCGCTCGGTCTGCGATACCAGTGCGATGCAGCCACTCTACGTCAGCGTCGAGGCCGATCTCGGCGTCACCGCCCTGTTGGCCTCGTCGGTGCCCGCCCCTCTCACCATCCTCGGTCCCGATTGCGAGCTGCCGAAATTGCCGGACTTCCACATCTGCCTCTATCTGCCACGCGCCGGCAGCTCCGATATCGCCGAAGAACTGGCCCGCCACATCAGAAGTGCTCTCGTTCAGGGGCAAAAGGCACACGCCGCCTGAAACCGCCGGCCCTGGCCTTCATCCCGTCGAGAGGCTTGCTATAAAGCGATGCCTGGAAAACGTCATCGGAGGCTCGCGGCCCTTGACCGAACTCATTTCGCAAAACGTGTTCTACGAGATAGCGGCCCTCTTGACCCTGGCTGCGGCCGTGGGCTTCCTCGGCATTCTCGCCCGCCAGCCCTTGATCGTGAGCTTCATCGCGGTCGGCATCATCGCCGGCCCCTCGATGCTGAACCTGACGCAATCGCCCGAGCAGATCCACCTCCTGGCCGAGCTCGGCATCGCCGTCCTGCTGTTTCTCGTCGGCATCAAGCTCGACGTGAAGCTGGTCCGAACACTCGGCACCGTGGCGCTCACCACGGGCCTCGGCCAGGTGGCGTTCACCGCCGGCATCGGCTTTTTCATCTGCCTGGCGCTCGGCCTCGATACCGTCACCAGCGTCTACGTCGCCGTAGCGCTGACCTTTTCCTCGACCATCATCATCGTCAAGCTGCTCTCCGACAAACGCGAGATCGACAGCCTGCACGGCCGCATCGCGCTGGGCTTCTTGATCGTCCAGGACATTGTCGTGGTGCTCGCGATGATCATGCTCTCGGCCATCGGCATCGCCGGACCCGGGACCGATGAAGGCGCGCTCGGCGGCATCCTCCAGGTTCTGGGCGGCAGTGCGCTGCTGCTCCTGTTCGTCCTCGTCTTCATCCGCTATGTCGC